>JBELIG010000038.1:0-20594 GCA_042091035.1 Sphingobacteriales bacterium
GGTCATTTGATCCTATAACAACTGGCCATGTAGATCTTATTAAGAGGTCTCTACCACTATTTGACAAGATCTTTGTAGCAGTAGGCGTCAACTCAAATAAGAAGACACTCTTCACTTTGAAAACAAGGTTGAAATGGCTCCATGATGTGTTTGAGGATGAAGAAAAAATAGAAATTGCTTATTTCGAAGGGCTTACTGTAGAATTCTGTAAATCAGTTGATGCAAATTATCTAATTCGAGGTTTACGTAATTCATCAGATTTTGATTATGAAAAAACTATTTCTCAGTTGAATTCAGTGATTGGCAATGGTTTAGAAACCTTTTTTCTGATTTCTAAACCGGGTTTTTCCCATATTAGTTCGACCATTGTGCGAGAGATTATTAAAGCAGGGGGAGATGCTAGTACCTTTGTCCCTAAAGAAGTTACACTTAATGAAAAAATATAAATACCTTCTTTTCGATCTTGACAATACTTTATTAGACTTTACACGTTCTTCTGAATCATCTTTTAAGCAGATGATTGGTCATTATAGTAATCTGGACAAAGAATCACTTTTCAAAGAATACTATATCATCAATAAGGCGTGTTGGTCAGCTGCTGAGCGAGGGGAATTAGCACTTTCTGAAATAAAAACATTGCGATTTCAACGCTTTAATGCCCTTTTTGAGATCGATGCTGATCCTAACGAAATGAATACGCATTATTTTGATTACTTAAGGGAGTCCGTATTCTATGTAAATGATGCTTTAGATGTTTTGAAACATCTAAGAGCTAAGCAGATAGGTATGTCGATTATAACAAATGGACTTAAAGAGGTACAAGATAGGCGGATTGAATTGTCTGGTATCAAAGATTATTTTGACGCAATTATAATATCAGATGCAATAGGAGTAAAAAAGCCGGATACTGCTTTTTTTGATTACACCCTAAAACAGATTCCAAGTTTTAATAAGGAGGATCTCCTTGTAATAGGTGACACTGCAGGCTCTGATATTTTGGGAGCATACAATGCAAATATTCCATCTTGTTGGTTTAATCCAAATCAAAAAGAATGGTCATCTGATAAATTTGAACCGACTCATACAATTAGTCAACTTCCTGAACTTTTGGAATTGATTTAGAAATTCCTATCCTTTTTATAACTTTGAGTCTAATTTTAGAAATAATAAAATAGAACAATAATGGCAAATGCATTTTTTAAGGTTCCAGCACCTAAGAATGAGCCCATACTGGCTTATGCTTCAGGTTCTAAGGAGCGCGCATTGTTGGATGCAACTATAAAGGAAATGAAATCCACTACAGTGGACATTCCGATGACTATTGGAGGCAAAAAGATTTTTACTGAAAATAAAAAATCCATTCATCCTCCACATGAAATCAAGCATACACTAGGGCATTACTCGCAAGGTACTGCTAATCATGTAGCTCAAGCTATTGATGCAGCGCTAACTGCAAAATCTGCTTGGGAAGATATGGCTTGGCACGATAGAGCTGCTATCTTTCTAAAGGTTGCAGATTTAATATCAGGTCCTTATCGACAAAAAATTGCAGCTGCGACTATGCTTGGTCAAGGTAAAAATATCTTTCAAGCTGAGATAGATTCTGTAGCTGAGCTTGTAGATTTCATGCGTTTTAATGTTCAGTATATGACCCAGTTATATAAAGAACAGCCAGATAGTTCAGATCTTATTTGGAACAGGATGGAGCACCGTCCATTAGAGGGTTTCATATTTGCATTGACTCCATTCAACTTCACAGCTATTGCAGCAAACCTTTGTGCTGCGCCGGCAATGTTGGGTAATGTAATTGTTTGGAAACCATCTGACGATCAGATATACTCTGCAGGTTTATTGATGGAGATTTTTGAGCGTGCAGGTTTGCCAAAAGGTGTAATTAATCTTGTGTTTACAGATGGACCTGAGGCTGGTGAGGTGATATTTAAACATAAAGACTTTGCAGGTCTACACTTTACGGGTAGTACAGGTGTGTTTAAGACCTTATGGAGAACTATTGGTGAAAATATTGACCTGTACAGATCATATCCAAGGATAGTAGGGGAGACTGGTGGTAAAGATTTTGTCGTAGCACACAAATCTGCTGATCCAAAAGAGGTAGCTACTGCTTTAGTAAGAGGATCTTTTGAATTTTCTGGTCAAAAATGTTCTGCTGCATCTAGAGCATATGTACCTGCAGGTATGTGGGAGACTGTAAAAGGATACATGGAGAAAGACCTTGCTGATATAAAGACAGGAACTCCAGAAGATTATACAAACTATGTTAATGCTGTAATCAATGAGCGTTCATTCGATAAGATAGCTGCGTACATTGATAATGCGAAGTCAGATGCTGATTCCGAAGTGATAATGGGAGGATCTTACAGCAAGGCGGAAGGTTATTTTGTAGAACCAACGGTTATCCTTGCGAAGACATCAGATTACACAACAATGTGTGAAGAGATTTTTGGCCCTGTGCTAACTATACATGTCTATGCAGATGATGCTTTTGAGGAAATCCTTGAGATAGCAGATAATACATCGCCATATGCACTTACGGGTTCAATATTTGCTATAGAGCGTGAAGCTATAAATGTTGCGGTTAAGGCTTTGAGGCATTCTGCAGGTAATTTCTATATCAATGATAAGCCTACAGGAGCTGTAGTTGGACAGCAACCATTTGGTGGCGCTAGAGGTTCTGGTACGAATGATAAAGCGGGTTCAATTCTTAATTTGTTACGTTGGGTTTCACCTAGAACGATCAAAGAAACTTTTGTTCCGGCAACTGAATATAATTATCCTTCTTTCGAGAAATAAATTAAAGGGCACCAGGCTTAAGGGTCTGGTGTTTTTTATTTAACCTGTAAGACTAATCCTATCCCAGGCATTGAATAATGCTCTTGAATACTAGGAGATACTTTTAAGGATAGGTCTTTACTAACGTCGAAGGACTGAAGGTGAGCATCCACGAATGCTTCTAAAGCAAAAAGACCATAGATAGCGATAGTGCCCACATAGCTAAGCGTTCTTCGTTTTTCGTATTTGTCTCTTTGAATCTTTAAAGCTGCAGATGAAAGATTGGCTTCTACAAGTGGGCTTTCAAATGTTGCACTTCCTTCCGAAATACTTCTTTTGTAAGCATTTCGGTAAGCTACATATTTTGAAGAACTATCTTCTAATAGATAAACCATGCCGCCCAAGCCTGCATATATTATTGGCGCTTTCCAGTATTTTTTATTGTAGATCTGACCAGTACCTGGTAATGCAAATGAAAGAAATAAGGAAGCTTTAGGATTTGGGTATCCGTTCTTGTAAGCATAGAATTCTTTGGTAAAGAATTTTGGTGCTTGGAGGTCTCTCGCTTTTTTTACTGGCAAGCTTGTATCTGCGGTAATCGTTTGATTAGAATCCAAAGAATCCGTAGAGATCTGCTGTCTTTGCAGTTTGCTCTGGTCTAAGGAAGTACTTTGACCGAAAGAGACTACAGCAAAACTATAGCCTATTAAAAACAGCAGAATCTTTTTCATTAATTGTGTGCTTAATCAGATATTATCCTCGAAAAGGTCTAACAACCTGTTCAACTCGTTATCAGAAGTAAAGTTAATAACGATTTGTCCTTTTCCTTTGTTTTTTAACTTTAGATTCACTTTTGATTCTAATGCAGAAGATATCCTATCTTGAACTGCTAGATATTCATGCGGTAATTTATCTTTTGCTGGTCCTGATGTGCGCTTTTGATCAGGTTTGTTCAATGCTCTAACGAATTCTTCGGTCATTCGCACAGACATCTGCTTTTTGATGACTTCATTGTATACACTAATCTGTAAGGCATAGTCCTGTATGGAATTTAATGCTTTTGCATGCCCCATACTGATTTTCTTTTCTTTCAAGCCTTGCTGTATTTGTGGAGGAAGCTTAAGCAAGCCAAGGAAGTTTGTTACTGTACTTCTCTTTTTGCCGATACGGCCTGATAATCCTTCGTGGGTCAATTGACATTCATCAATTAGTCTTTGATAAGTAATAGATATTTCTATTGGGTTAAGGTCTTGACGTTGGATATTCTCAATCAGTGCAAGCTCCAGCATTTCCTGGTCATTTGCTGCTGCTCGAATATATGCTGGGATTTCTTTAAGATTGGCGATTTGAGAAGCTCTTAATCTTCGTTCACCAGAGATCAATTGATAATCATCGCCCCCCATAGACCGAACAGTAATTGGTTGTATAAGGCCATGAAGCCTTATGGATGAGGCAAGCTCTTCTAAAGCCTCCTCGTCAAACTCCTGGCGAGGTTGAAAAGGGTTGATTCTGATCTTACCCAATGGCAGCATAGCCACTGTGTTTGTCAATTCTTTTAGGGCTGATTCCTTTTGTTGCTGATCACCAACCTCTATATCCGACAATAAGGCTCTAATGCCTAATCCAAGTTCACTTTTCTTTACTTTTTTAGCCATGTAATACTAACTAGTTGAAGCTATTTATTCGTAACAATCCCGCACTTATTTAGATCGGGATTAATATCTTTTAGGGAATAACAAAAATAGGGGTCTTTAACGTTCAATAATTTAAAAAAGCATTAAGCATTAACCTCTATAGAGTCATTATTCTTAATAAGAAATTCATTTGCAAGATTAATAAAGTTCCGTGCACCCTTACTCACAGCATCATACATAATGACCGGTTGATGCATATTGGGCGCTTCCCCAATTTTCGAGTTTCTATGAATAATTGTATCAAAGACTTTCTCAGCGTAGTACGATTTTACTTCTTGAACTACAACATTGGCAAGCCTTAATCTTTTGTCATACATTGACAATAATATTCCTTCAATCTCTAATTTTGGATTCAGCTGCTTTTTAACAAGGTTAATTGTATTTTGAAGTTTACTAAGACCTTCCAATGAAAAAATTTCACACTGAACAGGTATAATAATTGAATCTGCAGCCGTGAGCGCATTTATTGTGATAATTCCTAGTGATGGAAGACAATCTACAAAAATGTAATCATAATCATCTTTAAATGTATCTACGATATCTTTTAGTATATATTCCCTTCTCATTTTTTGCACCAACTCAATTTCGGCGCCTACTAAATCAATATGAGATGGCAAAACAAAGAGATTAGGAGTTGATGTTTCTATGATAGCATCTTTAGGATTTTCCAAGTTTCCAATAAGACAATCATATATACTTACATCATATTGATTTGGTGCGACTCCAACCCCTGAAGTTGAATTTGCTTGAGGGTCAATATCTATTAATAGTACCTTTTTATCTAACACAGCCAAGCTTGCAGCAATATTGATTGCAGTAGTTGTTTTTCCTACTCCTCCTTTCTGATTAGCAATTGTTACTATTTTACCCATTATTTCAGTTGTTATGTTGCTTATTGGTGTTTGCCTATATCAATTTAATAAAATTACCACTCAATTTTGTTCCCAATGGACGGCAAATGTAATGTTTTTCCTTTTTGTTCAAAAAGATTTATCACTTCCTGCTTATTCTTTAGTTCAATTGGTCCAAAGGTGTCAAAGTGACATCCGAGGATACGGTCAGAGCCTACAAATTCTGCTGCAAGCAATGCTTCCTCCTGTCCCATGGTAAAATTATCTCCAATTGGTAAGATGGCTAAATCCACTTTTGGGCAAAGCATAGGAATTAATTTCATATCCATGGTCAGAGCAGTGTCCCCTGCAAAATATACACAACCCTCATCATTCCACAATACAAATCCTCCTGGGTTGCCGCCATAAGTTCCATCTGGGAATACACTAGAATGAACAGCATTTACATATTTTAATGTCCCAAAATCAAATTCAGCTTTCCCTCCATGGTTTAATGGATGCCCCTCGAAGCCTTTCGCATTGTAATAAGAGAATATTTCATAATTTGATATAATCTTTGCTCCAGATTCTTTTGCAATTGATTCAACATCAAGGACATGATCTTGGTGTGCATGCGATATTAAAATATAGTCTGGAGAAAGTTCATTTATATCAATATGGCTAGCTAAAGGATTGCCCGAAATGAATGGGTCAAACAAAAGTGATTTACCTTTTGTTTCAATCAGAATACAAGAATGACCAAGGTATGTTGTTTTCATTTATTGAGTATTATTGTTCACTTCCAATATACGAGATATATGTGTAAGCAATTTAGGAATAAGTCTTTTTTTCTAATACAATTTAGACGTACCTTTGCCGCAAATTTAAAATGATGATTACTTTAATATCTGGCACCAATAGAGCCCTAGCAAAGACAGATGCCCTAACAGGCTATATTTCAAATCTTTTAGAAGATCGTGGGATACCTTGTCAAGTTTTGTACTTAAAGGATCTTAAGGCTGATTTTCTGAATTCTATAATGTACAACTCAGCTAATCAATCTGATCAACTAAGGGAGCTACAGGATACTTATGTTCGAGACGCAACTAAGTTTGTTGTATTGAGTCCCGAATACAACGGGAGCTTTCCAGGTATATTAAAGTTATTCATCGATGCTATATCTGTTAGAGATTACGCTTTAAATTTTCAAGAGAAAAAAATTGCCTTAATTGGGCTTAGTTCAGGTTGGGCTGGCAATTTCAGAGGCATGGATCATTTAGCTGAAATATTCGCTCACCAAGGTGGATTATGTATGCCAAAGAAAATGGCGATACCGAATATAGACAAGAATTTTGATGGAAAGGTCTTTATTAATGCAAACTTAGAGAAGCGTCTTGTCGATTTTGTACAGGCATTTATAGAATTTTAACTAATACTTAATCTATGCTATCAGAAAGCATTGAAAAAGTTAAACATTAAGCGTTACATTTGCAGTAATTTATGGAAAAGGTAATATTTAATGATTTAGGGTTGATTACTTACCAGAAAGCCTGGGATTTTCAAACCAATCTACATAAGGATCTTGTAGATCGTAAAAGAAGGAATAGAGCTACTGAGGAGGAGGCTTCAGAGGAGAGGAGACACCATCTTCTGTTTTGCGAACATCCTCACGTATATACACTTGGTAAAAGTGGTAGTTTGGATCATTTGCTTTTAGACGAAGAAGGTCTAAAGGAGAAAGAAGCAACTTTCTTTAAAATAAACCGAGGAGGCGATATCACATACCATGGTCCTGGTCAAATAGTAGGATATCCAATTTTTGATCTAGAGGGTTTTTTTACAGATGTACATAAATACGTTCGTTTCTTAGAGGAAGCAGTTATCCGAGTTCTTGCTCAGTATGGTATTAAAGGTGTTCGGGAAGCAGGATACACTGGTGTTTGGCTGGAAAAAGATGAACGTGCTGGGCTGCGCAAGATTTGTGCCATAGGGGTGCATCTTAGTCGTTGGGTCAGTATGCATGGATTTGCATTCAATGTTAATACTGATCTTGATTATTTTAATAATATCGTACCCTGTGGAATTGCTGAGGATAATAGGGCGGTAACAACACTTTCTAAGGAACTGGGTTATGACCTAGATCTAGAAGAAGTAAAAGATAGACTTAAACAAACCTTCAAAGACCTCTTTGTTTTTGAATGGGATACACAATAAATCATAACAGAATGAAAGCAGATATCGAAGATTTAGTAGGAAATCACGTATCAGTTTATATAGTTCGTACAGATAATAAGGACGAGCAAGGACTAGATGTTTGGGAGGCCATGTTGTACAACGATAGTGAATTCAAACTTGAAAACATTCTTGTCAATACAAAGGGCTATGGAAAGATAGATAGTAGAGAGGTAAGTACTGCTACAATGCGTTATTTTAAAGATGACCTAAGTCCTAAGTCTTCCTTTAAGATTGAGCCAATTACTTCTGAGGTTCTAAAGATTAATAATGAATTTTGGATTACTTATTCTTTAGATTCAAAACTATATGAAAAAAAGCTTGTATTCAATTCACTAGATAAGTCCATTGAAAGTATTGCAGAATTAGGAGAGGAAGGTTATAAGGTTGCATAAACTAATATAGAGTGATGAAAGAGAAAAAAGTTAGTGATTCAGAAACAATAATGACTCAATTAGTCATGCCCAACGATACAAATCCATTAGGGAATCTTATGGGTGGTAACCTTATGAAATGGATGGATGTCGCGGGAGGTATTTGTGCTGCCAGACATAGTCGTGCTCATGTAGTAACTGCTTCTGTAGATCATATTTCCTTTTCAAAGCCTATTCATTTAGGGGATACAGTAACTGTAAAGGCAATGGTAACAAGAGCTTTTACTACCTCTGTTGAGGTTTTTATTGAAGTATTTGCATCTGATATAAAAGGCGATAATTGGCGAAAAGCGAATCATGCTTATTTCCTTTTTGTAGCATTGGATGATGAGATGAAGCCTAAAAAAGTAGATCCAGTAATGCCACTCACGACAGAAGAGACAAACAGATATGAAGCAGCTATGCGAAGAAGAGACCTTAGGTTGATTCTAAGTGGTAGAATGCAACCCAAGGACTCTGTTGGCTTAGTTAAATTATTTACAAAGGATTAACTTAAACCTTTAAAACTTCCTTCCAGATCGATCTATGAAATTACTGCCAGCTTGTTGAGTACCCATGATAAGTATATCTTGAATATTTACATGTGCAGGTCTGTTGGCAATAAAGTAAATCGTTTCGGCTACATCGGATGATTTTAGCGGGTTGAAATCATTGTATATCTTAGCTTTTTCATCATCTTGATCAAATCGAACCTTCGCGAATTCAGTCTCTTCAACATGAGCAGGGCTTACTTGACTTACCCGTATTCCATATTCATAAAGATCTAATCGCATTGATTTTGTCAATGCATCTACTGCAAATTTAGTTGCACAATACACATTACCCTTAGGGTATGTTTCTTTTCCTGCTGTCGAGCATACATTAATAATATGGCCTGAATTCCTATTTACCATCTGTTTGCTCACTAATTTACTCATGTAGAGTAAGCCCTTGATATTTGTGTCGATCATTGTTTCCCAATGCTCTACATTTCCTTCATGAATAGGTGCAAGTCCTCTGGCTAGTCCAGCATTATTGATCAGAATATCAATTTGACTCCATGCATCATCTAACATATCTATATTAGATTTCACTGCATCAAAGGAGCGAATATCAAAACATAAAACTTTAGTTTGAATTCCAAATTTTCGCTCAAGATCTGTTCGTATTTCATCTAAACGATCTTGTCTTCTTCCTGTAAGAATTAAATTATATCCATTTGACCCAAACTCATAGGCAGTTGCTTTTCCAATCCCTGAAGTAGCACCCGTTATTAGAACAATTCCTTTTTCTTTGGTAGAGTTGTCTTTTGTCGTCTCCTGCTTCTCTATGGCGTAAGGACTTTCAGGCGATTCACCTGATGAGTATCCAAAAGCCTCGTTATTGCCAGGAGTTTGAAGTTCCTCATTGTTTTCTATAGCAGCTGTATAGTATTTGAGCGCTTTTTCCTGATCGCCTTTTTTATGATAATATAGGGCTAGATCATAATTAGCAAACAAATGCCCCGGCGCTCTTTTTAAAACTTTAAGCAGTATTTTTTTCCCTTTTTGAAATTCATTAAAAGATTCTATCAAGAGTAATGAATATCTATAGAGTGCGTCGGTATTTGTATTATCGAACTTAATAGATCGTTTAAGTAATTTTAAGGAACGGGTCTCACTATTTGGCACATGCTCTAGTAATAATACAGCTAGTTCATAATATACTTCTTCAAATTCTGGATCTAGGCCTAGAACTTTTTCAAAACGAGCAATTGCTTCTTGAGCTCTTCCTCGATCTAATTCTAATAAGCCAATTTTATAGACAAGTTGCTCATTATAACTATCCTCTTCCAAAGCTTGCAAGGCGAAGGCATAGGCTTCGTCTAGTTCATTAACTTCAAGTAGGAAATCAATCCATTTTATAACTGCATAACCTGATTGAGTTTTCTTTACACCTTCTTCAATAAGTTTAAATGCTTGGTCCCTGTCACTGGATTTAAAGAGTTCAATAGCTTTATTGAGATACTCTGCTTCAAATTTTGCATTTTCTTTATCTATAAAATTTTTCAATAGATCATCTGCATCGAATTCTTCATCCTCTTCGATCTCATCCTCTTGTACAAGATCTTGATTAGCTGTATGCCTTTGATCTATAAGCAAGGAATCTTGAGTCGACTCTTCTTCTGATAGTGGTTCATCATCGAAAATTTTACTTAGGTGTTTGGAATCATCTGAATGAATGGTACTTTTCGAATCGATATAATCAGAATCACTCTGCTCCTTTTCTGCATGGTGATCTATATTAGAAGATTCAAGTGGATCACCTTGATGCAAGTTTTGTTGAACATTTTCTTTTTGTTCAGGATTGGCATTTAGGAGATTCATACCCGGTATAGCACTTATGTCAACAAGTTCTTCAACAAGTTCTTTTTGCTCTATTTTAGTGCTTGGGATAGTTTCATCAGAATGGTTTAGTAGCAAGCCTTCAGCAAGAATGGCTTTGTACTGTCCACTTTCAAGACCTTCTTTTAATTGACTTTGGGCGTACTGATTATTTATAAGATTAAATATTGCCCCATAACTTGAGGCTCTAAGATCTTCAAGGTAAGTTGCTTTATGAACTTTAAACAACCTAAGTATCTCTCCCATTTCTGAAGAGATGGGTCTTATGATATTCAATTCTTCTGCTAATAATTGATTCTCTGCAACACTTAGGTTTTCCTTTCTGAGGGATTTTCTGACATCCAAGTATTTTTCTTGCCAGTAATTCATGAATTTGATCATGTCACCGATCTTTTCTATCCGAGTAGGAGATTTTTCTACCTTGCCATCTATGATACTTAGATCTGGGCATACTACAGGAAGTAAATGACCGCCTTCTATAAGTTCTTTGCAAGAGTCGAAAGCATTATAAACGGAGTTTACATCTTTGAGAAATGAAGTAGAAATAAGAATTATAGATTTTGAGCTAGATTGATTTAATCGGTCAAATAAAAATTCGCCTCCAGGAAGGTTTGAGGGAATTAGATTTACGATAATACCTACCTGCTCAAGAGTTTGTTTTATCTCTTGAGCAATAAAGCTTTCTGATTCGTTGAATCCTATGGTAAGATTATTCATTTTATTTTATTGTAGTGTTTTGATGTATGTTTTCTGGTTTTTTTTTGGGATCCTACTTTGCTAGGAACTGATTCATATAGTTCTCAAATTCTTCCACAAATAAAGGGTAATCTGATGTAGCAGGACCATTGAATCCAGTGTGTATTTTTTGTACTTTATTTTCCTCATCCAGAAAAATCATAGTAGGGTAAGCTATTATACTATTTAACATAGGCAAAGCCTTGGCAGCCTCTTTCTTTTTTGAATTTCCGGCATATAGGACAGGGTAGGGGATGTCCATTGTTTTTATGTATCTCTCAATAACTTCCAGACTTTTTCCTTTTTCATAATATTCAAAAGCAAGGCCTACTACTTCTAATTTTTCTGAGGGATTATTCTTGATATAATCTCTTAGGAATATAGTTTCATCTTTACAATTTGGACACCAAGTTCCTAAGATCTGTATGATTTTCTTTTTGCCTACAAATTGAGGATCAGAAAGACTTACCGGTTTGCCATCTATATTTGAAAAGCTAAAATCCATACTTTCATATTCTGGCAAAAGGTAGGTCATACTGTCCATATCCTTCAATTGCACTGAATTATCTCTTTTCGCTTCCCAGATTGTCTGCCAAGTTTTTCCAGATCTAAATATGCCTTGTATAGTAGAGTCAGGCTGTATTCTGCCTTCAAAAAGGAAAGCATGGCTACCGTCAAAAGTTGATAAATAAATCTTTTTTTCTTGAACAGTTCCTTCAAGGAATCTATAATCGCCTGTCTCTGTTTTGAAAGTTGCACTTAATTGGTTTCCGGATTGTTTAAACTCTCCAATACCAGGATATGAATTATCTCCTTCTCCAAATATCGTTGACCAATTCCCTGTGAGATCCATGAAAGGCTCTTTCTCTAATTCCGTGAATCGATAACCTTTTCCATATTTTGCAATAAATGGAATACTATAATCCTCTTTATAAGACACATGCCATTTTCCTTGAATTACACCTTCTTTGAACTTGGCTCTAATGTATGTGTCATATTCAGGAAAGTCAATTCGGATAGTATCATCGAGTGTAGCGCGTTCTCTACCATAACTTATATTATCTACTCGAATCTTTTCTTTACCATTCTGAATTTCGATATAAAAGGTGCTGTCAGATTCATAGACAACGTCAAATGTAAAAGGTAATTCTCCTGCTGTAACTTCCTTAAATGAAAGATTATTAGGATCGGCTAGGGGTTTTCCTTGCTTATCAAGTTGTTGTACAGGTGGATCAAGTCTAAGATAAGCGCGCCATTTTCCTGGAGGCAAAATAGTGTATTCATTATCAAAACTTACACAAGATGTAGCAGATAATATGAATAAGGCGCAGATTAAATAATTAATTTTTTTCAATATACTCATGAAGTATTTTTTTTAGTTTGTAGCAGTATTCTCCTTATTATAATGGTCGTCCCAGTCCTTAACTTTAGGATCTCCGAGTTGTCCTGTACTTTTTGCAACTATCATAGATACAGCGGCATCTCCTGTAACATTCACAACAGTTCTGCACATATCCAATGGTCTATCTACTGCAAAAATTAAAGCAATTCCTGCTTCTGGAATTCCTGCTTGGCCAAGAACAATAACAAGCATAATGATACCTGCAGAGGGAACTGCTGCTGCCCCTATAGAAGCTAGTGTGGCAGTTAAGATGATTCCGAGCTGAGCTCCAATACTTAGGTCTATATCAAAAGCTTGGGCAATAAAAATAGCAGCTACAGCTTGATAGCAACTTGTTCCATCCATATTAACAGTAGCACCTATTGGAAGGATGAATGAAGCAGCCTCTTTTTTAACACCAAGATGTTCTTCAACACGTTCCATTGTGACTGGTAAAGTAGCCGCTGAAGAAGATGTTGTAAATGCAACAAGTTGAGCAGGACCAATTCCCGAGAAAAAGAAACCATATTTTTTACCAGTGAAAATATAAACCAAAAGTGGATATACACCGAAGATCATGATTGCTAATCCAAGCAATAAGGTCAAAGAGTACATGCCTAGACCTGCAAAGATGCCTGGATCAGGATTTTCAGCTACTAATGAAGCCATGAGTGCAAATACACCCAATGGAGAATAGATCATAATTAGATCTATAATTTTGAGAACAACTTCATTGAGGTTATCAAAAAAGTCTTTTACTGTTTTAGTTTTTTCTGGGGCTGAAAGTATAATACCTATTCCAAACAGTATAGCGAAAAAGATTACTTGCAGCATGTTTTTGTTCTCAGAAGCCGCTTCAAATATATTCGAAGGTACAAGATCAATTAAGGCTTGTAAAGGTCCCGTTTCTTTTTGCGATAAAGCTACTTCGATTTTACCTTGAGCAGCCTCTTGATACTGTAAGGAGAGTGATTCCCGGATTTCTAGAGGAATAAACTCACCAGGCTTAATTAAATTCACCAATACCATACCAATTATTACAGCTACAACAGTAGTTGCTATGTATGTTATCAGAGTTCTGCCACCAAGCTTGGACAACTTAGATATATCTTTCATATCTGATATTGCCTTCACAAGTGAGGCTACGATAAGTGGTACCGCTATAAGTTTAAGGCCATTAATGAAAATTGTTCCAAATGGCTTGATATAATCAATCACAATTCTTTTTAGTGTATTGGATTCACTGCCTGTTCGATTATCAATTATTACAGCTACAAACCCTATGATAATACCAAGGATCATACCTATAATAATTTTCCAGTGTAACGCTAGTTTTTTCATACTATTGAATCTTTTACTCATTTAGAGTTTTCTTAGGTGTTTTAATTAAATGTATAGCCATTCAAAAAGTCACGAATGATCATGCGCTTTTTGCCTTGAATTTGTAAATCTGTTATGTCTAAATAACCATCCTGTGCCCAAAGGTGAAGATAGGATTTTCCATCAGTCTCAAAATCTGAAATTCCATCAGCTCTTTCCTTTAAGATCTTTGTACAGGCATAAATCTTCAACATTTTACTGTCCAATGTGGTCCATGCAGTAGGGAAGGGGCTTAAACCTCGAACAAAATCATAGACTTTATTGATAGATTGGTTCAAATTTATTTCACAAGTTTCCTTAAATATTTTTGGAGCTTCAGAGACTAAGGAATCATCTTGAGGAATTGAAGAAACTGTTTCATTTTCGATCGCTTCAACGGTTTCAAGAATAAGGTCGGCTCCTAAATGCATCATCTTGTCATGAACAATGCCTGCTGTATCATCTGCACCAATGGGTAAGTTTTTTTGACTGATGATATCACCAGTATCTATAGCGTGCTGTAAAAAGAATGTCGTAACTCCCGTTACTTGTTCGCCATTCATAACTGCCCAGTTGATAGGAGCTGCTCCTCTGTATTGAGGAAGCAAGGAGCCATGAAGGTTAAAAGTCCCTCTATTTGGCATTGCCCAAACAACTTCAGGTAACATCCTAAATGCCACAACGACCTGAAGGTCAGCATTTAGATCTTTTAATTCTTTAATAAATTCTGGTGCTTTAAGATTTTTGGGTTGAAGAACATTCAAGCCATGCTCTAAAGCATATTTTTTTACAGAAGATTGGATTAATTTTTTTCCTCCTCGGCCTCCAAATTTGTCAGTAGCAGTAATGACACCTACAATATTTTTTTTTGCTTTTATTAGTTTGTCCAATGCTGCTACAGCAAAGTCGGGCGTACCCATAAACACTATTCTCATCTTGATTTTACATTTGTGCTTAAAATAATCAGATTTTACTAATTATTAGTTTTTTTAAGTTATATTCTATTTAAATCAATTAATTTGATGAAATGCCATTTTCGTTTTGGTATTTTTACGCTACAATTATATTATACCTTGGAAAGAAACTTCAGTCTTAGTTATCGCTCAGATACACCAGAATTAAAAGGCCTTATTTGGGATTGCCCATCACCAAAGGCAGTACTTATAATAGTACATGGTATGGGAGAACATATTGGTCGTTATGAGCATGTTGCAAATCATTTTAACAATAGGTCCATAGCTGTTTTTGGAACAGATCTTACTGGTTTTGGAATGGCACACGGGAAGAAGGGGCACGGAGTTAGTCTATTAGAAATGAAGCATATAGTTCGAGCAAAAGTAGATTATGCTGCTGAACATTATCCAGAGATTCCAATTATAATTTTTGGTCAAAGTATGGGAGCAAACATAGCACTCAATTATCAACTATCAGAAAATGATTCGCGAATAACTGGGTACATAGCAGCGAGTCCTTGGATTCAAACGGGAACACCTTTAAGTCCTATTCTTATTTTTGCTGCAAGCATACTTTCAAAAATTGCCCCTAAAGTGACCAAAAGTAATGATTTAGTAGTAGAAGGGATTTCTGATATAGAATTAGAGGTTAAAAAGTATACTTCTGATCCTTTAGTTCATGATCGTGTTTCCTTTGGCTTTGGTTATGATATGTTTCTCGGAGCAGAACTTTTGGATGCTTATAATGAAGGTAGTCTTAAAGTTAATACACTCATTAGCCATTCGAAAGATGATATTCTTACTTCAGCGAAAGCTTCTAAGGCATTTGCAAAGAGAAATCCTGCTAAATTAAAATATTTGGACTGGGAAAAACTAGGTCATGAGTTGCACAACAGTAGTAAAAAGGAAGAAATTTTAAATACATATACGAGTTGGGTGGAAAATCACCTTTAGATGATTTAGACCAACAAAATAATATTAACCTAATATATAAAAAATGATTGCTAGAGATTTTATCCTAAACCTCCCTAGTAGAATTAATCCTGCAGCATTGACTGATCTTGCTTCTACTTTTCACTTTGATATTAGTGGTCCAAATGGTGGCCACTTTACGGTCGTAGTGGGTAGTGGAGAAGTCAATGTAGAAACGGGTTTGATTGGAGACCCTAAATGTATTGTTACTGTTAGTGATACAAACTTAGAATCATTGCTAAGCGGTAAATTAAACCCAATGATGGCAATGATGATGGGCAAAATTAAAGTTTCAAACACCAGCGAGATGATGAAGTATGCTAAAATATTTGGTTTACTCTAAGCATTCAAATTCTCTTTATTGATTCTATGATGTACAGTGGGCGCTTTTTTATTTCTTGATATATATTAGATAAGTAAACACTAATTATATAAAGATTTAAGCATGTTATAGCAAAGAAAGTAGAACTTAATACTACTAAAAATGCCCATCCTGGTACAGCTTCATGGTATGCTCCAAAAATATCATAGTTTGTTAATTTGACAAGGAGCGTATTACTGATTACAACAAATAAAATACCAAGAGATAAAATAAAGATCCAAAGCATTAGACTTCTCAAAAATGTAGAAAAAGATGTTATCGCAAGAAGCGATGTTCGGAATTGTTCTCCGAGTGTCCTGTCTGTATGACTAACGGACTTTTCTACATTTATATAGGAGGAGTTATACCCAACTACTGCATATAAGGCTTTCATGAATCGTACATTTTCTCTAAGACGAAGTAGTGAATTTAGCGCTCGTCTAGAAATCAGCCTAGTATTATGTGCATGCGCATCCAGTTTAAGGTCTGAGTACCTTGCTAAAATTCTAATAAATGATTTGTAGAGAAGATTGGAAAAGAAACCAAGCTTTTTCCGGTTTCCTCTCAAATAGACTATGTCATTACCCGCCTGCGTTTGCTCATATAGAGATCCAATAAGATTTAAATCTTCAAAAAATTCGTGCTCTAAGAGTAAAGTATAATCACCATTCGATCGATCAAATCCTGCAAGTACCGCGTTGTTAAAATGGGTTTGTTGAGAAAGGTTAAGTATGAAGGTGTTTTGACGAATGTCAGCATCTAATTCCTCAAATTTTTCATCCGATATAGGCTTGCCAAGGTTGTTTACCAAAATAAATTCAAAATCCTTGAATGTCTGTTTAACATAATCATGAAGTCGGGGGAGTTCAAGGCTTAATTGATTTGCAAATCTTTCATTATCAATGATTAAAATAACACTTAGGAATGTTTTTGCAGGATTAGCCATCATAGAAAACTTCAGTTACTGAATGATATGGTTGTTAAATGAAAAGGTATTGCAAATAAAAATATAAGCAAATATATGGATTATTCTTATCACCTTATTATATTGATTGTTTAGTATACACCTGTATTTGTTATTTCAATTGCAGAATTCATACAATCTACAATTTTATAACCCAATATGTCTAAGCCTTTCCCAATATACCTGCAACACGATCTTAGGGATTGCGGAATTGCATGCCTAAGAATGGTTTGTAAGCATCATGGAATGTCTTATTCCGCGCAACACTTGCGAAGCATACTGATTCCTAGTGGAGATGGAATAACTTTATTTGAACTTGGGGAAGGAGCTGAAAAACTAGGTTTACGAAGTTTTGCTGCTCGGGTTAGTTTAACTCAACTTAGTGAAACAGTACCATTGCCTTGCATAGTGTATTGGGAAGAGAATCATTATGTAGTTGTCTATAAAGTAAGTAAAAAGCATGTTTGGATTGGAGATCCTGCTGAAGGATTGCGAAAATTGTCTATTCAAAAGTTTTCAGAAAGCTTTCATTGTGTAGAAGAAGATGGACAGCAATTAGGTGTTACACTGATTATGGAGCCAGTTGAAGATACAAAGGACTCTTCTGGCAAGAGCGATAAGTCAAATATAGGCAAGCAATATATCAAGCGATATCTGAAGCAGAATAAAATGTTGTTATTTCAGCTTATATTTGGGCTCTGCTTTTCGGTAATTCTCCAAGTCGTTTTTCCATTTCTAATCATGGGTATTGTAGATGAAGGGGTGAGTAGTCAGGATTATTCATTCATTAAGCTGGTTGCAATAGCATGGTTGATCCTTTATTTAAGCCAGGTTCTTATTGAACATTTAAGGCAAAAAATATTCCTTCAAATCGGTGCACGAACCAACCTTAGTCTGGTCAGTGATTATCTAATCCGACTATTTAAAATGCCGATCGACTTCTTCTCTGGCAGACATACTGCTGATATTACAAGACGATTGTATGATGGTGAGCGTGTAGAGCGCATGCTAACAACCTCATTTTTACCAGGTACTTTTGCAATAATTGGAATATTGCTTACCGCTTCTGTATTGGCTTATTTTAACCTAACCGTTTTTCTAGTTTTCGTAGTTGGCTTATTACTTTATTTCCTGATTGTTCTGCTTACAGTTGACAGGCAAAAGAATGAAGCCTTTAAACGCTATGATGTTGAATTGGAAAATCAATTAAAATTGGAGGAGATTGTTAATGGTATTCAGGACATCAAACTGAATAATGCTGAAACAATGAAAAGATGGGATTGGGAAAGATCTGAAGCAAAACTTTTTAAACAGGAAATTCAGTTCAATCAACATACCCAGCGTTTATCAATGTCGACTAAGCTAATAAACGAAATTAAAAATATAGCTATATCCTGTATTTCCGCAATGGCTGTAATCGATGGCACACTTTCCTTGGGAGCCTTATTTGGTATACAATATCTGGTTGGTCAAATGAATATTCCAATTATTCAATTGAAATCCTTGTTGCTAGGGGGAGGATCAGCTCAGCTTAGTTTGGATCGAATGCAAGAGTTTACGGCAGATACCGACAAAAGTTCAGCAGAAAAATTTAAATACATTCCCGAGCATGGAAATATTGTATTTGAAAATGTTTCCTATTCACATAAAATTGCATCAAAGCAAAATCAATTATCAAATCTTTCATTTTCTATAGAACGAGGTAAAACTACCGCAATAGTTGGAAGCTCTGGTTCAGGAAAATCCTCTGTTCTGAAGTTATTACTTGGTATTTACAAGCCTGATGCTGGACAAATTCGAATCGGGAATACGAATTTAAATAGCATGGAATCTAAGAGTTGGAATAAAGCTTGTTCCTATGTACTTCAGGATAGCTATATATTTTCAGATAGTATTGCAGAAAATATAGTCTTAAGTGATGGATATATCAATGAAGAAAGACTCAGGCAAGCTACCCATTTAGCAAATATAAATCGCTTTATAGAGGATTTACCTATGGGCTACCATACTAAAATTGGAAAGAATGGTATGGATCTGAGTAAAGGACAATTGCAACGTATTTTATTGGCAAGAGCCTTTTACAAAAAAGGTGATTTCATCATACTCGATGAAGCTACATCCGCATTAGATGGTTATAATGAAATTATGATTCTTGACTCCATAAAGGAGACATTTACGGATAAAACAACCCTAATTGTTTCCCATCGTTTAAGTGCCGTAAAATCAGCAGACCATATCCTTGTAATCGAATCGGGAGAACTCGTTGAAGAAGGTACGCACAGTGCGCTGATGGATAGAAAAGGAGCTTATTATCGCTTGTTTTCTAGTGTATATTAAACACCCAAAGCATGAATGAAAAGAAAGCTGAAGAAATAGAAGAAATCATTGGAAATCCACCCTCATGGCTGCTAAGTTACGGCACTGCTATTGTAATTCTGGTAACCATGGTTCTTGTGACTTTAGGCTGGGTTTTGGAGTTTCCAGAAAAGGTAAGATCCGGTATAGAAATAGTTACAATTGAGCCACCAACCCAACTTTATATCAACAAATCAAATTACTTAGCTCAGCTATTAGTCGAACATCAGGACACCGTAAAGAAAGGAGATTATATTGCTATAATGGAACATGATGCAGACTTCGATGACATCCTGGAACTAGAAAAGCAATGTGACCAACTCATGGAATTTGGAGAGCAAGATTTGAAATCCTTTAATCTGAAAGAGAATTATAAATTAGGAAGCAAAGTTGCTGATGCTTACTTTGATTTGCTAGAATCTATCCGCACGATAGATCTAAAAGACAAAAATAAAAGTACTGATAAAAGAGCTTTAAGAAGAATTAAACGTCAAAAGTATCCATTAGAGAAAACACTCAAAATACTCCAGGAGAAAGACTTGCAAATTGCAAGAAAAAATATAAGTCTTGCAAAACAAAAGATCCAAAAGGAAGAACCCTCCACAAATAAGAATGCAACAAAGGCAGAAAAAGATCTTCTGAAAGCTGAAACACAGCTAAGTACATTGCTAAAACGTATCGAAGATGTAAAGAAGGAAATAGCTGATTTGAATTTGGATATTTTTAAGCTTGAATATGGTGAAGACATAAACACTGAACTCGCCTATCAAAAGTTTAACCGATCCTTGTATAAGGTACTAGAGGAAATTAATAATTGGAAAACGGAACATATTTATAGTGCTCCTATAGATGGTGTGGTTTCCTTGAGTAATACCAAGGTATATGCTAGCAAAAGACCTTTTTTAAGAAGAGATGATCTTCTAGTAACTATTCTTAACCACAGAAAACTGTCTAAACCTCTTTTAGGAAGAATCCTGTTGAATGCAAAGAGTTATTCTATGGTTGCTGAGGGACAAACTGTTTTACTACAATTGGACGGATATCCCATTTCTGATTTTGAGAAACTGAAAACAGTAGTTTATAAAAAATCAGCTTTGGGCATGGATAATGTCTATGAAGTTGAAATACTTATTAAAGAAGAGGAATTGAATAGAAGAGGTATTTCTTTCGT
>JBELIG010000268.1:0-3852 GCA_042091035.1 Sphingobacteriales bacterium
GAATGGGAAAAGGCGCAAGAAATACTGGATCAGGCTGACTGATCCAGTTGTTTGAATTTTAGGTCTTTAAATTTCTTTTTTCCACTTAGGAAATAAGTTAATAAAACACTGCCTTTTATTCTGCCCGTATCCACTTGCGTCCCAGCTATCCGAATTTTTTCTATAAGCTCTTCATCGTGCTTTCTTAGCTGCAATCGCTTTCTAATCTGTGGGAATACTTCCCAATGCGCCTTGATGATAGCTCGAATCTGTTGGAAGTCCAGTTTGAAAAAGAAATAGACACCAGCTAAACCATCAAGTAGCAATCTGGCAATGAAAATTCCAGGCAGGTCCCTTCTTGATTCATTCTTTAGCAAGGTAAAAAGCGAATTTCGAACATTCAGGTAGGTTTTTCTTGTGGAACCATATGCAAGTGTGCCTCCGCCTAAATGGTAGACCTTTGCGCTAGGTATCGCTACGACTCGGTAGCCAGCTCTTTTTACACGCCAACAGAGGTCAATCTCCTCCATATGTGCAAAATAGGATGCATCAAAACCTTCAAAATGGTCAAATAACTTTTTTCGAATAAAGCATGCTGCACCACTTGCCCAAAATATATCTGCATTCTCTTCATACTGCCCCCAATCTTCTTCAACAGAAGTGAATATACGTCCTCTACAAAAAGGATAACCTAATCGGTCCATATATCCTCCTGCCGCTCCAGCATATTCAAATTTTTTAGGTTCTTTTAGTGAAAGTATTTTTGGTTGTGCTATAGCTATTTCTGGATTTTGGTCCATTTCATATAATACTGGCTCTAACCATCCTTTTTCAACTTTTACATCTGAGTTTAGTAAAACCAGAATTTCTGTATCGATTTTTTTTATGGCTTCATTATAGCCCCCAGCAAAACCATAATTTTTCTGATTTATAATTAGACGAATATCAGGGAATTCAGTTTTCATACATTCCACAGAATCATCAGTAGATCCGTTATCAACAACAATAATCTCCACACTTTCTGGAGTGTTTGCAATGATACTTGGCAAATAACTTCTCAATTGATTAGAGGTGTTATAATTCAGTATAACAACAGATGTCTTTGGTAAATCTTTCTTTAGTTCTTCTTCAATAAGTGACAAACTATTATTCTGCAATTGCATAATGCGAATAGTCTCCTCTTTATCCTTGGCTAACTGTGCCTTGAGTTCCTCAAGATTATCAAATTTGATATCGCCACGAATTTGGCTTATGAACTCAATATTGATGCGTTCTGAATAAATATTAGCATCAAAATTAAAGATATTAACCTCGATTCTTTTTTCAGGAACAGAACTCTCCAAGGTCGGCCTGTTACCAATATATAGCATACTATCGTACATGTGGCCTTTTACGAAAACCTTAGTAGCGTAAACACCCTCTGAAGGTATGATTTTCCGTTTATCCTGAACCTCTATATTCGCCGTTGGATATCCTATATCTCTTCCTATCTTATTTCCTGCTATGACTTGACCGGAGAGCTGGAAATTATGGCCAAGTAGGTCATTTGCCTTATCAATTTCTCCTAGGCTTATTGCTTTTCGAATCTTAGTTGAACTTACACCAATATCGTTTACCTCGTGTTTTGGAATTTCAATAATCTCGAATCCTAATGAATTACTGTGCCACTTTAGGTATTCTATATCACCTTTTCGCTTATGACCGAATCTATGGTCATAACCAATAACAACAAAAGAAGGTCTGATTTTTTCATAAAGAAATTTAAGAATATAATCATCAGCACTTTGCTCAGCAAATTCTTTATTAAAAGGTACAATAACTAGATTGTCTATTTTGAATTGCTGCAGTAAGTTCTTTTTTTCTTCAATGGTGGTGATCAGTTTTAGATCATCTTGTTCTGGAAATAAGAAATGCCTCGGATGAGGATAAAATGTAACAAGAACAGACTCTCCACCGCAATCCATAGCTAGATTTCGAACCTTGTTCAAAATATTTTGATGGCCACTATGCACACCGTCAAATGACCCTATTGTTACTACAGCTCTCTTGAATGGTGTAAGCTCATTAAGGTTATGAAATACCTTCATTAAATTTTCGAAATTAGCTATTAAGAAATAAACTGATATTAAACTTCCAATTAATTCATTCAAATATACAGTAATGGAGAAATTATTTTGATATAAGTTTTGGTTCTTCTAATAAGATTTTTTCTTTTAAGTGTTTGGGAAATCTCTATGCTCTGAATATATTGTAGATTATCCATAGAATTGATCGGTACTTTCACTGTATATAAAAACCATATAAATTGGCTAAATCTTCTTCCAAAACTAAGGCACCAACTCCATTAATGAAACAATATTTTCAGGTTAAAGGAAAATATCCAGAATCTATTCTTCTGTTTAGAGTGGGCGATTTTTATGAAACAT
Source organism: Sphingobacteriales bacterium (assembly GCA_042091035.1). GTDB lineage: Bacteria > Bacteroidota > Bacteroidia > Chitinophagales > Saprospiraceae > AM-2324. The sequence goes on from JBELIG010000268.1 coordinate 2,406, forward strand.
TTGGAGAAGATGCAATCACTGCATCAAAAGTGCTAGGTATAGTGCTAACAAATAGAAATAATGGTGGTAGTAAAATAGAATTGGCTGGTTTTCCCTATCATTCTTTAGATTTGTATCTGCCTCGCCTGGTTCGCGCAGGGTTTAGAGTAGCGATTTGTGAGCAATTGGAAAAACCTTCTAAGGAGAAAAAGATTGTAAAACGTGGAGTTACTGAGGTTGTAACTCCAGGTGTTGCTACGGAGTCTAACTTACTTAATCACGATAAGAATAACTTTTTAGCATCTGTTTCCTTTGGTAAAAAAGGAAGGATGGGAATTGCATTTCTTGATATTTCTACTGGAGAATTTTTTATTAGTGAAGGTGTGGAATCCTATATTAAAATGTTGATTCAATCTTTTCAACCTGCTGAAATTATCTTTTCTAAAGACAAGAAAAAAAATATTGAGAGCATAAGCATAAATGGTGCTCATCCATTTCATTTGGATGAATGGGTGTATTCTTTTGATTATTGCCGGGAGAAATTACTAGATCATTTTCAGGTAAAATCATTAAAGGGTTTTGGAGTAGAGTCACAAGAACTTGGACAGATTGCAGCTGGAGCTGTTTTGCATTATCTGGCTTTTACTGAAAATACAGAACTTGCTCATATCAATAATATTAGCTCTATTCCCTATCAAGATTATGTTTGGATGGATCAGTTTACCATTAGAAATCTTGAGCTTTTAGGGTCAAACGGTCAAGGTGGAATGTCTTTAATTGAGGTGCTCGACAAGACGCTGTGTCCAATGGGAGCAAGAATGCTTAGGAAGTGGGTTGCATTGCCGCTTATCAATAAGGATGAAATAGTTTCGCGCCATAATTCAGTAGAATACTTTTTGGAAAACCCGTCTGTAAGTGAAAAACTATCAAAGCTTATAAAACTCGTTGGAGATCTTGAACGATTGAGTTCAAAGATTCCTATGCAGAAAATCACACCAAGAGAGCTATTGGTTTTAAATCAGGGACTCACTTGCATAGAGCCATTGAAAGGGATTCTGAATCAGACGAATGTTAAGGCTTTAGAAAGTCTTGGTAGTAAGCTAAATTCTTGTGAGACCTTACAGGAAACAATCAAGGCACAAATCCATCCAGAAGCGGTGCATAATACCTTAAAGGGTGGATATATAGCTGATGGATTCAATGAGGAGTTGGATGAGTTTAGGCACCTTATCAAAAATAGTAAAGAAATACTGGTAGAGATTCAAAAGCGTGAAGCAGAACGCACCGGTATAGATAATCTTAAGATCGGTTTCAATAATGTTTTTGGATATTACCTTGAGGTTACTAATAAGCACAAAGGTAAAGGCCTGGTGCCAGACGATTGGATAAGAAAACAGACACTTACCAATGCAGAGCGGTATATAACACCCGAATTAAAAGAACTGGAACAAAAGATATTAGGAGCAGA
>JBELIG010000269.1:0-3841 GCA_042091035.1 Sphingobacteriales bacterium
CGCGTCCCGTCTTCATAAAAATAACGACAAATCTCTTCTAGGGAGCTGTACTCAAAATGAGCCTTTGTATCTAAATCAGACAGTCTAAAAAGCTCATCCACTAAGTCGGGCACAGTAAAAAGAGAAGGACCAGCGTCAAATCTATAAGCCCCCAAACGCTTTTCTGTCAACTTACCACCTAAGTAGGTATTTGCTTCATAAACCTCCACTTTATAACCTTGATTGGCTAACCGAATGGAAGAAGCAATACCTGCAATACCTGCTCCTACTACAATCGCTTTGGGCATAATCTACTTGCTTTTTTATGAATTTAAATTAAAAGCTTCAAATGTAAAACTAATCCATAAACAAGTTGGATAATGCTTAGTTGAATCTACTCAAACTTAATAGAAAAGAAATAGTCGAATGCCTGCATCACAGACTAGAGGGTCCTCAATAAAATACAGCAAATAGTAATTGTACGATAATAATTTTCAAAACCACAGTAATTGGCAACATCAAAGAGAATCCGATGATTGGCAACTTATTACCACATTTATTCAGTGCAAATTCAAGAATCGCCGGTTGGATAGACATAAAACCCATCAGAATTGAAAATGGAATCTTAAACAACTTGTAACCAAGGACAATTGCAATTGTAACCGTGGTCATTGCAATCACAACTCCACCGAGAAATATCATCCCACCTTGCACAGTGAAGATCGTATTCATAAATGTATGACCTGAGTTGATCCCAATACCTGCGAGTAACAACATCAATCCTATTTGTCGAAGGGTAATATTTGCGCCATAGGGCAGCGACCATACGATATTCCCTGTCTTACGCATAGACCCTAAAATAAGTCCGATAATAAGCGGTCCACCTGCATATCCTAATCTAAATTCCACACCCCCAGGTAGGGTAAATGTGATCATTCCCAATAGTAAACCTATGGCAAGCCCTGTACCGAAAGTAAATAGATTGATACTTGCCAATTTTTCATAAGAATCCCCAAAGAATTCTTTAACGGCTGCAACATCTCCACGTTTTGCAACAACCCGCACTCTATCTCCAAGCTCAACTACGGTAGATTGATCAGCAATAATATCTATATCCCCACGAATCACTCGTGTTACAATAGCTGAGAATTTTTCAGATAAATTCAAGCTCGCCAGTGTCTCACCTGCAACCTTAGGATTGGAAACAAAGATTCGCCTTGTAGAATATTCACTGTTATCATTTGAAATATCATACTCCGTCTGAGAACCAAATAACTCTGCAGTAAAGCCAACCTCTTTTGCATCTCCAATAACCATTACTTCGTCATCCAATTTGAATGCAGTATCAAAGTGCACTAAGCCTGCTCCTCCTCCTCGTCTCATACGACCAAAAACTACCTTTATCTTATGGATTCGTTTTAGATCTCGAATAGCAATGCCACAAATAGCCTCATTCTCTATCCGTATAGATGCAGAACGGATCTCTTTTTTTACTGGATACTGAGAACTTAACTCCGCCTCTTCTTTCTTGAAATCAACTTTAAATAGCTTAGCCAAAAGAACGATCCCAATCATTGATGCTAAGACTCCCATTGGATAGGTCAAGGAATATCCAACTACACCATTCTGAATCAATTCATTGATCAATGCGGCATCCATTGTACGACTTCGAACCATATCAACGAAGGCTGCCAAGGAAGCTGTACTCGTGGCAGTACCCGAGAACATACCTGCAATTGTACTCGCATCGAAACCCATAAAATAAAATACCAAAATAGCAGATAGGGCGTAAAGACCATTAATAAGAAAAACGAAGAGAATATCTCGTTGTCCGCTTTGCTTTAAGTTCGCAAAGAAAGAAGGTCCACTGCTCAAACCCACAGAATATAAGAAAATAGCAAGACCAAGCAATATGATAATCTGTGGAACATGTAAATCCGGACTCATACTACCAAAGAAAAGTCCAGTAAATAGCACAGCAGCAGGACCAAGGCGAATGCCGAAGATACTTATTTTGCCTAAACCAAAACCTATACCAAATACTATTACAATAAGCAAAATGGGATTCTCTACCAATGCTTCAACCATGGACCTTTTCTTTTTTGCAAAGATAAGTTCTATATCACTCACCTTCAACGTTTATTTAAACATTCTTAAATGTTCTATTGTCGCCATTTATTCTTTTCCATCACATTCATATAACATAATAATATCATATTAAAATTACACCATACGATATCATATCCTAAGGAGGAAGCTTATATAGTCCGATTAGAAGAAAAACAGGACAAGAAAATTTAAAAATCATTTCTCCAAATCGGTTTTTCAAATCACGAATTGTCTACTTAGATAAACGCACCTGCTAGCTGAAGGATAAAAAAACCAAGCTTAAAAATCCTATGCTTTCGATTTCATTCTCTTATGAAAATTTAAGTAATTTGTGAGATGAAGCAGGTTCTGAACAAATGGGGTTTATTTATAGCCCTCATTTTCGTATTAGCAAACACATTTTATCATTCTCGTTGGGATAACACCCAAACAGAAGCGCCCATTTCTTGGGATGTAAGTGGCTACTATGCCTATCTTCCTGCCATATTCATCCACAAGGACCTAAAAAAATTGGAATACCTTCCAGGTATAATAGAGCAGTACAGACCTTCCCCAAGTATGGACCAGGCCTTCAAACACGATAGTGGAAATTATATTTTCAAATATTCTATCGGTCAGAGTATCACCTACCTTCCCGGTTTTTTTATTGGCCATCTATGGGCTAATCAAAGTTCTAAGTATCCTTCGGACGGTTATTCCTATCCCTACCAATTTAGTGTGTATTGGTTTGCCCTATGCCTTGGTCTCCTTGGATTGATTGTTTTATTTTCAATACTCCGCGACAGCTTTGGCACAAGTACTGCTAACTGGACCATCTTGCTTTTAGGGGCCGGCACAAATCTCCTAGAATATGCCAGTTACACCCCAATGATGACCCATATTTCACTTTTCACGCTTTACGTTTTACTTATAAAACAAAGCATCCAATATTGGAACAGTGATCGCAAGAATAAACAAGCCATCAGCATTGGATTTTTATGTGGCCTAATGGCCTTAATTCGTCCAACTGAAATCATATCCGTTCTAATACCTGTATTGTGGGGAATACAATTGAGTAAGGCTGGAATCAAGCAAAGAATTAAGGATTTGAGCAATCAACTACCCCATCTCATGCTTGCGGCACTTATCGGTAGTATAATTCTCTCTATTCAAATAGTATATTGGAAAATAGCTGGAGGTGATTTTATTATATACTCCTATCAAGATCAAGGTTTTTCATGGTTTAAGCCTCATGTAAAAAATGTCCTTATCTCTTACCGAAAAGGTTGGCTTATTTATACCCCAATGATGCTCTTTGGACTGATCGGCTTCATATTTTTATATAAAAAACATAGACCCTTTTTCTGGGGGACTTTCTTATTCTTCCTAGTCAATTTCTATATCGTATCCGCTTGGGATATCTGGTGGTATGGTGGGTCCTTTGGACAACGTGCACTTGTTCAATCCTATGCGATAATGGCCTTTCCGCTTGCCGCATTTGTAGAACAGCTTAGACAGAGACGCATTCAGTTATATTTGGTCGCACCACTCATGATATTTTTCATCATTCTGAATAATTTTCAGATTTGGCAATCGCATACGGCAGGCCTTTTCGATGCAGAATATACAAATAGAGCTTACTATTGGAGAATGTTCTTTAAAAACACATTCGAACCTACGGACAAATTATTATTGGACAGCAAAGAAGGCTATTCAGGTAAGCGAAAAGCTTCCTCAGTGCTCTTATCATCTGATTTTGAAAACGAGGACCTTG
>JBELIG010000039.1:0-6788 GCA_042091035.1 Sphingobacteriales bacterium
GATTATTTTGAACACACTGAAGCGACTGTTACTAAGGTGGATACTGTTGTCTTTGCTGATGGAATTCCCAGGAAAAGATTAGAGTTTAGCAACCCGTTTTACAGCATTTGTGGAGAAACTACTCACTGGGTAGAGGGCGTCGGAGGTATGCCAAATCCTTTTTACTTTTATGATTGTTTTGAGCAAAGTATAGAGGACTTTAGCTTTGTTGAAAATGATTCTGTAGTGTTTGGTGACTTTGTTATATCGGGATCCAATAATCTTTCTTCTAATCTAGAAGAACAAATTAAAATATACCCTAATCCTACATCGGACTTATTGTTTATTGATTCAGATGAATTAGAAATTGAGCTATTAAGACTCTTTGATATGAATGGGCGATTGATTGTTCAGGAGAAGTTGAACGCTAAAAAGTATAGATTTAATATCCCAGAAGAACTTAGCAAAGGGATGTACTTTATAGAACTTGTTTTAAAAGATAATACTGCTACCCAAACCAGAAAAATTATAAAGAATTAGTTGTGAAATCTAGATGAACGAATGTTGCTTCACCTGAATATTTTACTTTTTTCTCACTTTTAATTTTTTTTCGGATTTAATAAGCCAAAATCAATTTTTGATAGATCTTATATAAAAGAAGTTTGTTGTTGAATAATCCTTTTAAGCATTTTCACTAAAGACAACAATCTTTCCACTGCCTATACACATAGATTTACTGATTTTTAAACCTTTAGTTTATGATGTATTTGAAGTCGGTTCTTGCAGTAATGGTCCTAAGTTTTATTGCAAATAGTGCAATTTGTAGACTTGAAAATTCAACTAAAGATTTTAACCATATTGTATTGGAGCGAAATCAATTTGGATTTATAATCACAACCATAGCTGTTAATTGTCAGACGGCAATTGAGCTGTAAAGAGGAATCAGTTTTAGAATATAAAAGACATATCGTATAGTATTTATTTATATTTTTATTTTAATCGATTCTAGTTTGTGTAGAACAGAAGTAGCTTGAATAGGTTGATTCTGTTGTCCTTAGTATACTGAAACCTGCTTGTATTTTACTGTAATCGGTTGATTAAGTGGGTGGTCTGTCTTTTTATTAAGGTTAATCTGTTTTGTGATTATGGATTATTTTACCGAAATTGATTGAACTCAAACAAATAATAATGCACGGAATCGTAAATAAAGCTATTCAAGGATTGGTTACGGAGAATTATGGTCAGGAAGTATGGAATAAGATTAAGGATCGTAGTCAACTAGAAGCAGATACTTTTATAAGCTCAGAGCCTTATCCAGATGAGCTTACTTTTACACTTGCTAAATGTACTTCTGAGGAGTTGGGTATCACTGTTGATCAGGTTTTAGAATCCTTTGGGGAATATTGGATTCTTAAAACAGGGATGGAACATTATGGGCCACTTATGAAATCCGGTGGAAGTACCTTCGAAGAGTTTCTTGTCAATCTACCAAATTTTCACAGTAGAGTAATGCTTATATTTCCGAATGTAACTCCACCAGAGTTTCAAGTGTCTGATCTAACAAAGAATTCTTTGGTAATGCATTATTTCTCAACTCGCAATGGCCTTAAACATTTTGTTTATGGATTATTGATGGGGATTGCGAAGATGTTTAATAAAGAAATAGAGATAAATATCATCAAAAACAAGGACAAAGGTGACCATCATGATGAGTTCTTAATTAAGTGGACAGAATAATGCAGAATGAGGAATCGGGTAGTCTACCGCGAAATACATTAGATCTTATATCGCCTTTTCATTTTACATTTGATAGGGATTTAAAGGTTATATCAGCAGGAAAGGGAATTAAAAAAATCGCACCTAATATTATTGGGTCAGACTTTGCGGAGCTTTTTCAGTTCAAAAGACCTTTCTCAACTCTTTATGAGTTCGATTCAATAATTAAATACACCAAGCAGATCTTCTTGCTTGATGCTGTGGATTCTGAGTTGACGCTGAGGGGGCAAATTATCTATGTCGAGCGATCTGAAGAACTAATCTTTATAGGTTCTCCTTGGGTTACAAAGGTCAATGATCTAGAAAAGTATGGTTTACTTATTACAGACTTCGCACTTAACGATACGACTCCTGATTTACTTCATGTTTTTCAAGCTCAGGAGATTGCTATCAAAGAAATCAAGCAATTGGTCAAGAACCTTGATAAGCAAAAGTTAGAATTAAATCAGAATAGAAAGTTATACAAGCAGCTAGTAGAGGAGGCAGGTGATATAATATTTAGAACGGATAGACAGGGTTTGATAAGTTATATTAATCCAATCGGTCTGCATGTGTTTAATCAAAAGGAGGAAGATATAATTGGTTGTCATTTTACAGAATTGATTGATCAAGCCTTTAGAGCGGAGGCACAGGGATTGTTTAAAGAGCAGGTATCGACCAAAAAAGCTACCCTCTATCAGGAAGTTCCATATAAAAAAGCTGATGGTGAAAATATTTGGTACGGGCAGAACATAAATTTATTGTTTGAAAATGATCACCTGATAGGTGCTCAAGTGGTTGCAAGAGATATTTCAGAGCGAAAAAAGTTTGAAGCAGAATTGTTGAAGGCAAAGGAAATTGCTGAAGAGTCTGAATTGGCTAAGGAGAAATTTCTTGCAAATATGAGTCATGAGATTCGAACTCCAATGAATGCTATTTATGGCTTGGCTAATATTTTGATGGATAAGAGTCTTTCAGATGAAGACAGAGAAAGTGTTCGTGCTATTAATCACTCCGCTAATAATCTTATACGAATCATCAATGATATTCTTGATTTCTCAAAAATCGAGTCTGGTAATGTAGAGATCAGACAGAATGTTTTTAATCTAGAGCAAGTCTTAGAGGGTGTCATTCAAACCCTGAACTTAGGTGCTTCAGATAAAGACATTGAGCTAAAAATGTTTATAGATTCAGAAGTTCCTAAGGAGTTGATTGGTGATCCAGTCCGCCTAAGGCAAATAGTGCTGAACTTGAAAAGTAATGCTATAAAGTTTACAGAGCATGGTTTCGTTGAGACAAGAGTAAAGGTCAAACATAGATCTGCTGAAAATTGCACATTGTTATTTGAGATAAAAGACACCGGGATTGGTATTCCAGAAAGTAAACTTGAAACCATATTTAGAAGTTTCACGCAGGCCTCTGATGATACATCAAGAAAATATGGTGGCACAGGCTTGGGACTTACCATTGCTAAAGAACTTATTGAGTTACAATCTGGGACGATTGAGGTTCAAAGTATTCAGGGGCATGGATCTACCTTTGTTTTTACACTTAAATTTGAATTTGGAACTGGATTAGAAGCACAAGCAAAATTACAGGAGCGGAATTATACCCTTGATGAATTGACTGATTACAAATTTCTAATGGCTGAGGATAACCCAATGAATCAGTTACTGGCCAAGAAAGTTTTTGCAAAATGGAATTGTAAAATCGATTTTGCAGATAATGGGCAAATAGCAATTGATAAACTCAATGTGAATGATTATGATCTAATTTTAATGGATCTTCAAATGCCAGAATTAGACGGTTATCAGACGACCAAGTATATTCGAAATGAGATGAGACAGCCAAAGTCCGAAATACCTATAATTGCCATCACTGCTCATGCTTTGCGGGGAGAGAGTGAAAAGTGTATTTCTATAGGTATGAATGATTACATTTCAAAACCCTTTAATCAGTTAGAATTATTTGAAAAAATCCTCACGATTGTTCAAAAATCTACTGTATAGCTATAATTACCCTACATTCTCCACCTTTTATTGTTTAAATTAACGAATGAAGATGAGAATCATAATTTGCATATTTCTGAGTTTATTTTTCTTTTCATGTAGGGAATCTGGTATAGAAAACACCACTATAAATGAGGTGTCTTTAGTTGACTCTATTGTTGTTGAACCTAAGGTGGAAAAGATTATAGGTCCCAAGGAGTACTTGTTTTTAGATTATTTTTCCAATATCGACCAAGCTGAGTTTGATTCCATTACAGCAAAGCTAATTAAAGAGCAAAAGCTGCGTAAACGGAAAAATGGCTTTGACATCGAGTTACATTACCTTTTTCCTTCCTGTTTGATTCCCGCCAATGAGCAGCAATTGGATGATTATACAGCCTATAAGCTTGTACCTGATTTCGAAGATGGCTTATTACGCTCCTTGCGATTAGAACGCATTGGCGCTGCATCCTTTAAGGAGATCATTGCTAATCGAGTTAGTTGCCTTTATAAAACAATCATGGATAAATACCAGATAGATTATATTTATGAAGGATCTAACCATATTCAATTCAGGGAATATACCATGAATAATAAACAATATGATCCAGTAGATCGAATTCGCCTTAATCCGGAAAACGAGGATCCTTATGCAACTCCGAAGTATATTGACCTACCAAACTACCTGAAGGATAAATCAAAATTTTTACTTCCTGGAGAAACAAATATAATTTTTGAAAAGCTTGATGATATACCAGATGCCATAGAGCCAATTATAATTGAAGATGGTAATCGAGTTCTTATTATTTCATTCAATAGAAGGTTTGATTCTACAACAAGTTATTCTCTATGGGAGACAGATGCTTATGCTAATTTAAAACATGACATCAAGTTTAAATATATAAATACCTTTGTTGCTAACTCTAAGCTTGTGCATATAAAAGATCATTTTGAGCTAACAATTAGTCTGGATTATATCTCAAAACAAGATTTTCAGGACAGGCTTGATAAACAAAGAAAAGCAGATGAAATACTTAAGGATTCCGTTCCTAATCGCCCTAATCGCAGTGGGTTTGACGAACTATAATTTGATTCAAGAAAATCATTAAGTAGATAACTTTTTTAACAAAAGTGGATTGTTATTATGGAAAAACCGAGTTCATACTGTGCTTATGTAGCAAGCTTAGAGGCAGATAATGTAAATCGGATTTATCACGATACTCAATATGGTTTCCCGATTGAATCAGACGATGAATTATTCTGTAGATTAATTCTTGAGATCAATCAAGCAGGCTTATCCTGGACGACTATATTGAATAAGCAAGATAATTTCAGAAAGGCATATTCGGACTTCAAGATCAGTCTTGTAGCTGCTTATGGGGAAGCTGACGAGGTGCGTTTACTGGCAGATGCTGGGATTATTCGAAATAGACTCAAAGTGAAAGCTGCAATATATAACGCAAGGCAAATTCTAGAGCTTCAAGCGCAATTTGGATCTTTTAAGAATTGGCTGGATACGCATCATCCTATGCGTCTAGAGCAGTGGGTAAAGTTGTTTAAGAAAACGTTTAAGTTCACCGGAGGAGAGATTACCAATGAGTTTTTAATGAGTACTGGATATCTAGAAGGAGCGCATGTCTGCGACTGTCCGATTTATAAATTGTTAAAGCGAGACTGATTTTGTTTTGTCCTGAAAATACTTGTGGCATTTTTGCACTGAATTGTTTATTTTAGATTATCAACTTAATAAAATAAATAATTATGTATTACCGAGTTACAAGAGTTTCTCACAAGGCTGGTCTAAGAGATAAGATGACGGATTATCTTAATTCCCAAAAAGATCTTATGGGTACCATTGAAGGCCTGCACGGTGTAAAATTGATAGGTATATCTGACACAGAGGTTTTCGCAATATCAGAATATGATAATGAACAACAAGTTGCTAATGCGGAGCAAAAGTTTGGACAGATTATGGGAGGCTTGAAGGATTATTTTACAGCTGCCCCAAGTGTAGTGCATGGTGAAGCTTTTTGGAGTTTCGAAAACTAAATAGAATTTAAATGTTTCGTTTAGTAATAAAAAAACCCAGACAAAAAGTCTGGGTTTTTTTATTTGTCAGATTACTTGCTCATTATCCTTGTGGGATATTCCACATAGATAGTGCCTGACGACTAAGCGTTCTTGTGTTTTCATCTTGAGCAGTTTCCATGAACCAAGTTTGGAAAGCTTCAGATTGTGACGCCTCTGCTGATACTTGCATAAAGGTTTTATAGTCTTTAAATGATGCAAGTACATAGTGTGTTTCAGAATTTTCATTTCCAGATGACATTTGTCCCAGAGATACTTGAACATTGTGCTTATCAAAAAAGCCCTGCATAGCTCCTGACATTTTTCCAAAAGCTGTTGCTGATGCCATAGGATCTTTAACTTTCATGAACCAGATACTTTGAAATGCATTGCCGCCTTTAGGAGTTGTACTTGCCATATGAGATCCAGTTGCTGAATTTGCAGGCTGAATTCCCAATTCATTGAACATCATAAATACTTCTTGGAAGTCTTTATTGGTCATGACCATATTCATATCCATAAATGGCGCAATTTTGTCTATATCGTCGTGCCATACCGTAAATGAATGTGTCCAATCTCCAGGTCCTAGCATATTTGATGTTAGCGCTGCCATCCCAAGGTTTTGTCCAGTCTCGGATTTCATGAATTTGTCAAAGCCTTGCATCACAGCCATATCTTTGCCTGCTGGCACTGTGAAATCCCAATTTATCCAAGTTTGAGCGCTTAATCCAACGCTAAGAAAAATTGTGCATGTAGCTAGTAATAATCTCTTTGTAAACATAAAATTGAATTGTTGTTAATTAGTGAAATATTAAAGGAAATTTAAATATAATTACTTGTAAATCAGGTAGTTGAGTGTCAGTGTTTTGTCATTAAATTGTAATTTGCAAGTGATTGTTTTGCCAAAGTTTTCAATCCTGCCATTTAACCTACGAACGCTACCGTTCATAGAAAAAATTCACTTTTTAATTCCTTAGTTAGCTCCTTGTAAAGGCAGTG
>JBELIG010000039.1:6888-9905 GCA_042091035.1 Sphingobacteriales bacterium
GAAGAGCGTTTTTTGAATTGTAATAATTGCTCTGCTTATTGACTTAAATTGTTTATTTAAATAAATATGAGATTATGATTTTCCAGATTACGGCAACGCATACACATGCCAGCTGCTATGCACATAGCGAAGAAAAAAGAGATGTTTTTGTAAAGACAATCTTGGATGCAGAAGATAAGGGCGTAAATGTCCTTTCCTGCCATGTTAATGCTGGCGCGCATAAGATATTTATGTTGATTGAATCCGATTCTCTAGCAGATGTAACTGCTTGGATGGGTCCTATTTTACCTCTGAATGACTACGATATGCTACCTGTACTTGATATGAAGGCGGCAGTTGAAAGTATTAAGGCATAGGGGGAGAAATTGGGTGTAAAAATTGTCAGGTGAAAAATTGGAATAATTATGTTTATTCCTAGTTTTATGTGTAAATAATTGTCTCTTTTCTTCTATTTACCGATTTCACCAAATGAAAATTATACTATACCCCCTCATTCTACTTTCTTTTGTAAATAAGAATTTTGCACAAACCTGTAATGCTATTGAGTTATTGAATGCTGACTATGCAGTGCAAGCAGATGCTATTGTATGTAGTGAAACTACTGAACTTCAATTTTCCAATAAAAACAATGTTGTTGTTACCAAGCGTAAGTCAGTCATCGTTCTAAACGATGCAGGTAGAAGGCATGGTCATACGGTTATTTTCTACGATAAGAATCAAAAAATAAAAAAAGCTAGCGCTAGATTTTATAACAGGTTTGGTAAAGAAACTAAAAAGATATCCAAGAAGGATTTTAAAGATCAGAGTGCTATCAATGATTTCTCCTTATACGAAGATAGCAGAGTGCTTTATTACGATGGTGGACCTGCCGATTATCCATACATAGTTGAATATGAATATTCTTATGAGACCTCAAATACATTGTATTTACCAACTTGGAATCCAATTAGCAGCTATAATTTAGCTGTGCTAGAAAGCAATTTGATTATAAATTTTCCGGCCGATATGACTTTCAATAAATCGGAGTCCAATTTGGAAGATTTTGATATTTCTACCTCAGAAACTTATGGTCAACTTAGCTATTCTCTCACTGCTGCCATGCCAATAAAGGAAGAGCGGTATAGTATACCTTTATCATCTTTTGGACCTAGAGTAAAACTATCACCAACTAACTTTTCTCACGAGGGTATTAATGGTGAGTTCAACTCTTGGGAGGATGTTGGTAGATGGATTGAAGAAGAACTATTGATTGGCCAAGATCAGCTACCGGCAGATGCTATAAGTGATATCAAATCACTTACTAAAGGTGTTACAGATGATCGTGAAAAGGTCCGTTTGGTTTATGAATATATGCAGCAAAAATGCAGATATATAAGTGTTCAAATTGGTATAGGTGGCTGGAAGCCTATGCAGGCTGCGGATGTTCATCGCTTGAGTTACGGAGATTGTAAGGCACTCGTAAACTATACCAAGGCTTTATTAAATGCAGCTGATGTTCCGTCTTATTATACCATTGTTTACGCAGGCTCTGTCCCAGTGGACATTGATTCATCCTTTACTTCATTGCAAGGAAATCATGCAATACTTCAAGTTCCTTTTGAGAAGGATACTATGTGGCTTGAGTGTACAAATGATAAAGCAGCACCGGGATATATTTCAGGATTTACGGATGACCGCGATGTTTTAGTTGTATATCCAGAAGGGGGCACTATCATACACACCAAAAAGTATATAGAAGAGTATAATAGAAAGCGGGTAGATGGAACCATGCAGATTTCAGAAGATGGTTCATTGGCGATCGATTTCAAAATAGAGAGCAAAGGTGCTCAATACGGAGCGGTTAAGTGGCTAAATAACCTGAAGGAGGATGAAATAGATAAGTACTATAAAAGTTTATGGAATCTGCCTGGTGTGGAGATTGGTTCAGTTAATTTTTCGGATAATAGGACCGCTGAGCTTTTTAGAGAAAAGCTCAAAATGAAGGTCCCCGCTTATGTTCAGAAAATGGGCAACTTAGTTATGTTTAGACCCTATGTTTTGTGTTTAGACGAGGACTTTAATACAACCACTTCTTTGGAAAAGAAATACGACTTTTTTCTGGAAGAAGGAAGAAATACAACGGATGAATTTATCATTGAGATTCCTGAGGGATTTAAATTAGAAGACCTTCCTAAAACTTTAGAATTAGAACATGATTTTGGAAAATATACTTACAGTTGTAGCCCATTAGAAGGGAATAGATTACAATTCAGACGCACTTTGTTACTCAAAAAAGGGCGATATGACAAAGCAGATTATTACACCTATGCAGACTTCATAAAATCAATAAACAAAAATGACGAGCAGTACCTCCTATTTAAAAAGAACTAAATTTTATGCCCCCCTTATTCTATTGTTTTTTTGTTTTATTACTTTAGGTAATGCACAGAAATCAACAAATAAATTTGGTAAGGCAGTACTTGATGAATTAAAAAAGAAAAACAGCAGCATTGAACCTGAAGCTGATGCAGAATACCTCTTAAATAATTGCTGGACTAAATTGTCATATGAACCCGGCTTGGGCTGGAGGCGGAGGATGATTATACATAAAAAGATCAAAATATACAGTAAGGAAGATGCCTCGGATTGGGCAAATGTGATATTTAGCCTTTATGGTAAGGATACTTATTCTAGCTTGAAGGTAGTCACGCATAATTTGGTTGATGGAAAGTCTGTGTCAGATCAAATATCTAAGAAAGATATCTTCCGGGAAAATGTTACTGAGGAAAAAGAAAATGTTCGATTTACCTTTCCAAATGTAAAAGATGGATCAGTCCTTGAGTGGAAATATGAGCTTATGTCTGAAAATATATTCTCATTGGGCACTTGGTATTTTCAGTATAGTATTCCTGTGGTTCATTCTTCCTACAAAGTATCGATTCCCTCATATTTCAATTATCAATCTCGTCTTATTGGCTTTGACAAGCCTTCGGACAAGGTTGTGGATTATGGGAGTGATGTCATTTACTTTGGAACGA
>JBELIG010000039.1:10005-20358 GCA_042091035.1 Sphingobacteriales bacterium
TTAAAACGCGAACAATTTGTTTTCAATATCAATAATTATAGAAACTCTATTCGTTTTGAGTTAGAATCCTACAAAGAGCCAAATCAAGATCAACAAGATTTTACAAGCACCTGGGCCTCGATTGCTGTGGTATTGATGAAGGACAAAGAACTTGGATTACAGTTAAATAGAAAAGCTTTTCTTAAAGATTTCTTTTCAGAGATGAATCCTGAGCTAAAAGGGAAAAGCGATAAAGATAAAATGCGAATCCTTTTTGATTATGTTCGGACAAATATGAAATGGAATAATAATCGCAGTAAATATGTTGATGAGGGAATAAAGAAGGCCTTTGAGGGCCGCATCGGCAATTCCGCTGAGATCAATCTTCTATTGATTAATATGCTACGTCAGGCAGGCTTAGAGGCAAATCCACTAGTTTTAAGTACAACGGATAATGGGGCTATTATCAATGAATGTCCCTCAATACTTCAACTTAACTATTTAGTTACAGCTGTAGAAATCGACGGGAAGACCTATCTAATGGATGCAGCGCATAAGTATTCAAATATTAATGCTTTACCATTCTATTGTTTGAATTACACGGGATTCGTGCTTTATAAAAAAGGCTTTAAAGCGGTTGATCTATCAAGCAAAAGTGTGGAACGCATAAAGATTATCTCAAAAGTAGATGCAGAGGGACTTCTATCGGGGTCTTTTCAAAAAATGGAATTTGGACACGCTACAATCGAGGATCGTTCTCAGTTAGAGTCGGATGAGGCTGAATTAGTTGAGGTTATCAAAGAGATGCATGAAGGTATCGTAAAAGATAGCTTTGAGTTTGTAAACAAGACGAATGTTAAGCAACCTCTTTTGACCAACTATACTTTTGAGGATGAGACTAATATTCAAAAGATAGGCGATCGACTGTTTATTAATCCATTATTATACATTGGACAGGATGAGAATCCCTTCAAAAAAGAAGGACGAAAGTTTCCAGTTGAGATAGGGAGTAGTATTCAAGAGAATTACAATATTAGTTTAGAATTACCAGAGGGTTACACAGTAGAATATCTTCCTCAGGCTATAAAGCTTGAATTGCCAGATAACTTAGGTAGTTATTATTTTGCTGTTTCGGAAGGGGATACTAGTATAAATGCGATTCGGAAATTGAGCTTGAATAGGCCAATATATAGTGCAGCAGAAGCTGCTGGATTGAGAGAACTTTTTCTAAGAATTGTTGAAGTGGAAGCAGAAAAGATTATCCTTTCAAAGGTTGAATAATTAAGCCTGATCAAAAAGAAATGCGATCTAAACAACAAACCGTTTAGATCGCATTTTTTTTATAGAAGAATTAAAGGCTGAACGATATTTCCAACTTTTACGTGATACATACCTCTTGCCCAATCCGAACAGTCCAAACTTCCGTTTTGATCAATGGATTTTTCTGAAATGCATACACCTAAGGAATTATAGACCTTTACAAGCTTAGGCTTATTGTCTACAGACTTAAATTCTATTTGTACACTATGCTTTGCAGGATTAGGATAAAGTACTAATTCTGACACCTCCATTTGGATCTTTTCTACCCCAACTGCATTGTCATTGTTTTCATTAAAAGTAGGGTCCTTGATCACAAAGTCACCAGTTCCATTTGGGGAACGTGCATAGCCTTTATCCGTTTGTTGTGCTCCAAATACTACTTGATCGATAAGCTCTTCACTAGGGTTGGATAAGAATAATTCTTCTCCGTCCTTATCGAGTTTAAAGTTGGCGTGTAGGCCATCCTGTGATCCATCTTCATCTGCCCAGATTATAAGATAATCATTTGCACCAATAGAAGTTCCTTGGGGAATTTCCCATTTTGTAAGGTTTGTAAAATTATCGGAGAGGAAGTACCCAGATAGGTCTATAGATTGATTTGACAGGTTGTGTAGTTCGATCCAATCATCATATTCCCCATCCTGATCTGCTGCAGTAATATCATTGGATGCTAGAAGTTCATTGATTACAACATCATCCGAAACTAAGCCCGTCAGTGCTACGCGGTATAAGAATACATCATGCTCAGCCCCCACTGGTTCATAGGAGCGAGTACCGGGGTTATCTCCCTTTATAGCTTCTACATAGTATCTGACGTATGATCCTCCGGAGAAAGCAGGGATGTTTGCACCGAAAACACCGTCATTTGCTGCTCCATCATTATGTTGACCATCATCAAGCATCTCTGTATGATCAAAAGCACCCATTAAACCCTCTCCATAGTATAGTAGAATTTGATCCACTGATCCACCATCAATCTTAGCACTGACATCAACTGTCTGATCTGGGGAAGGTTGCTGGAAGTCAGTGCCGTCAACTGCGTAACTAACTTCTGAAATATTGAGTGCTGTTCTACTGATTGCATTATTACTGAGGAGTACATTTCGACGTTGAACGAAGAAATCTTTTAGCTCTTCAACATCTTGAAGAAACTGTTGGTAGCTGAATAGATCGTCACCAATAGGATCATCTGCTTCAAGGTCATTGATCAGGTCTGCGTAGAAATCGATCTTGTCATGAATCATATTTAAATCCATGTAGTCGTTTACAATCGTGCGACAGTGGGCAAGGTATCTTTGTCTGAATTCGGGTACCTGCATTAGCTTATGCATAAGCGGAAAGCACTCGTCATTTTCTCTTTTAAAAGGAGACCATCCGATTAGGTTTGTTTCCATAGTGCTATTTCCATCATACTCGAGTGGCATAAGAACTTCTGTGGCATCATCGAAGTACACATAATAGTCCATTCTACCTTTGTAAATATAGCCATCCTCATCTGTTAGCATGAGCTCATGTGCAAGGAACCAAAGTGTTTTATCGATATCGAAGTATTGACCAAGAGAATCAGCAAGTTGGTCAACAGGAAGGTTGTTCAATTTATCTATCGCAGTGATTAGGTCACCCCAAGGATCTAATCGATCACTTCCTTTTAGGTCATAATAGTTTTGGTATTCAGTACTATCGGTACCAAGCCAGTTGAGCGAAGAAGGGCCACCGCCCCAACCATTGCCACCATTGCCTGGACCGCCCATACCACCACTGCAGGGACCGCTTGGAGGGGGAGGAGGAGGTCCGCCACCACCACCTGGTTCCCAGTTTGGATCTGTACAACGGAAGCGACTTCCGTTATCGTTCAAAAACCACTCTCTGACATAATCATTATTGAGTTGTTGGACATTGGTATATGATCCCCAATTTTGTCCATTGATCTTTAAATGGACAAAATTACTTTTTAGACTTGGGTTGTAATGCCTGCCTATCCAGTTAAAGAGTACTTCTCTTAGATTGGAGGGGTCTTGAAAGCCACAATTCAGATTTGTTGTTTGATAGCCTTCGATATCTAAACTTTCATCCGTATAGTCAATTGAGATATTAAAAGATTTCTTTTGAGTATTGTTCATGAAATCGGAAGTAGCGCCTTTAAAGCGAACACCGACACCCTCGTATTCTATACCCTCATAAGTTAACTTAGCAGGTGTGTCCTCGTCAAGTAGGCTCCAAAAATTGGATTGGTCAAATTCTAATTCTATGACTTTTACCTGTGTGTCATCATAAAATCCAGTAGTCTGATTTCCTCCAAGCGTGAGCATTCTTCCATCTGGGGATATGTTCATCTCCTCTGGTAATTGCTGAGCAAAAATACCTGCACACCAGCAAGTAGTCATTAGTATTAACGTGATTTTTCTTAACATTCGAGTTAGATTGAATTAAGCGATTCTGTATTAGACTTCAAAAAGGGCAGATAGTTTAATTAGATTGAAGGAGTTACTGGTTTTCTGTCAAAGGGGAAGATTTATGTTAGCTTAAGTTAGGTCTTTTTTGCATGAACAAGGAAGAATGGCACCATTTTATAAGACTTATTGTAGTTGCATTATCAATTTAATCATCGAGTTCGCGTTGAAAAAAATCGAGTTCAATATTATGAAATAGATAGGCTTAGTTAAATTGTTTTCGGTTGGATTAAACCTACAAAAATATTTTGCGTCTAAGGTTTTGTACAGGAATTCTTATCTTATGATTGCAATCCTGGATGTATTGTATGTTTTTTAGAATAAGCAGAATCATTTAATGAAAATATTATCAATTCTAATAGTGCTTCTATTTGCACTTCATGCGCTGAGTGCTCAAGATTACTCTGATAGTATCTCAGTTAATTTTTTTCTGCTAGACGAGTGCAGGATAAGTCAAAGCATTTCTGGTGAAGTCAACTATGTAGATTCTGTTTATAATACTGTTCCATTTTATTTTAAGGCTTATTTTCCCAGTGAACTAAAGAGAGATGAGGAGATTAGTGAATTTATGAAGACGTATAAACTCGATATAGATTATACAGCAGATTACGATCGTAAGGCCACGAACTTTTATGGTGCTAGGGTAGCTCCGGAAGTTGTTGTTTACGATGAGAGAAACAAAAAGATATTATACAAAGGTAGGATCGATAATTCTTATGCTGATGTCGGTGTGAGAAGAAGAGTGACTACATCTAGGGACCTACGCAAAGTTCTACAGCTAATTTTAGAGGGAAAAGCAATAAAGGATCCCAGGACTAAAGCAATTGGTTGTTACTTGAATCATTAAAAAAGAAAAAAGATGAAATCTTATTTTTTTACACTCGGTATGCTGTTTTTAGGCTTTTCGGGTTCTGCACAGATCACTTATTCAGCAGATATTGCAGAGATCATTTATACCAAATGTGCTGCCTGTCACCGAGCTGGCGAGATTGGACCAATGGCTTTAACCAACTACGATGAGGTTAAGTCTTGGGGTACGATGATAGAGTATGTGACAGAAAATCGAATCATGCCTCCTTGGCAGCCAGATCCTAACTATTCAAGTTTATTAGGCGAAAATTATTTGACTTCGGAAGAAATTCAAAAAATTTCAGATTGGGTAGCAAGTGGCATGCCTCAGGGTAATCCTGCTGATGAACCTGAGTTTCCTGATTTCCCTACAGGTTCCGTTTTGGGAGAACCGGATTTAGTATTAGAAATGGCTGAAGAGTGGATGCACGAAGGGAATTATGAAGATGATTATAGATATTTTGTATTACCAACGAACTTAGCTGAAGACAAGGTTATCAAAGCGGTTGAGTTTAGACCAGGTAATCCGAAAATTGTCCATCATGCTCTTGTATTTGAAGATCTAAGTGGCGATGCAGCAGCCAATGATGCAGCAACGCCTGAATATGGTTTTGATGGCTTTGGAAGTTTCTCCAATGGCGGACCTGCAAGTATTTTGGATCAAAAGCAATTTCCTGGATTTGTTCCAGGCCAAAAACCAATTCGTTTTCCGGATGGCGTTGGACAGACTTTGCATGCAGGGGCGGATATTGTTTTACAATTACACTATGCACCCTGGCCTGTGAATGAATCGGATAAGTCGAAAATCAATATCTTCTTTATGGATGAGGAAGAAGAGGCTCTAGAACGTGAGTTGTACAGTGAGATTATGGTTCCTGTCCAGCCATATGTAAGTCAAGCATTTGTGATACCTGCTAATACCGTGAAAGAATTTCATGGTACCTACACGGTTCCAATTGATGTAAGTTTGGTAAATATAGCACCTCACATGCACCTGTTGGGTAAGCATTGGGAGATTTGGATGGAAAAGCCTGGTGGGGAAATTGTTAACCTGATTAATATTCCGGAATGGGACTTTAACTGGCAGGGCTCTTATTCTTTTGATAGATATATGATTGCTCCTGCAGGAACAGTAATTCATGCAGTTGCCAGTTACGATAATACCTCTACTAATCCGAATAACCCGAGTATTCCCCCTCAGTTTGTTACTTGGGGAGAAGGTACTACAGATGAGATGTTTTATTTGCCAATAGGCTTTGTGGTTTATCAACCGGGTGATGAAGATATTGTATTCAACGATCCGACATCAGTATCTCATAAATGGGTAAGGGATGGCAGTGAGTTGTACCCGATTATGCCAAACCCAGTTGCGGATCATTCACTAATAGGATTTAACCTAACGAAGGGACAAGCCTTGAATATTCGAATTTTTGATACCAATGGTAAGTTGGTCAGAACTTTACGAAATGGCGAGTTCTTTAATATGGGCGAGCATCACGTGGATTTATCCACCAGACAAATGACACCTGGTGTGTATTTTGTACAAATCGAAGGGAAAGATCTTATGATGACACAGAAGTTTGTCAAACAGTAAACTGATTGAATTCTGGTAAAAAAAGCAGCAGACATGATTATTAATGTCTGCTGCTTTTTTATTTTAGCCTTGTAGCAAACTCAAATTATGAAGGCTTTTTTTGAAAGGCAAAAGCTCTCCTGCTCATCGATATGTTGAACAGATACTTTGAGATGACGGTATTAGATATGGAGACACGCTTTAAAAATTTCACAGCCAGAAGTCCTTATTTATTGCAGCTGCTTGCTCAAAAGGATCTTGCCTCTTTTTTAAGAATGGATGCCATCAATTTCAGTAAGCTTATGGGAAAGGTGAAAATCTAATTTTGGTTTATATCAAGTTTTAAGTTAGCATAACTTCCGATCTTTATAAAAAGAAATAATGAATAGACTTTTACTGGTTTTAGTAATACTAGGTATGGGCGTAAACGCAAATAGTCAGGACTGGTTGGATACAGAAATGTATCCATTTGAAGAAAATTATATAGATCTGGAGCATGGATCGATGCATTATGTGGACGAAGGTGAGGGGGAAGTCCTTCTATTTGTGCATGGCACTCCAAGCTGGTCATTCTTGTATCGAGATCTGATAAAGACCCTTTCCGCTTCCTACAGGTGTATTGCCATTGACCACATAGGCTTTGGATTGAGTGAAAAGCCAGTAGACTTTGCAGGTACACCTCAGCTACACGGCGAAAACCTCTCCGAGTTTATTCAGAAAATGGACCTTCAAGATATCACAATCGTTGTACATGATTTTGGAGGACCAATTGGCTTATCTTCAGCTATTTCTAATCCTAAAAGAATCAAACAAGTGGTCCTATTCAATACTTGGCTTTGGGAGACGAAGAGCAATCCTGAGGCACAGAAGCTTGATAGGATTCTGAATGGTTGGATGGGTAGATTCCTTTATTTATCGATGAATTTTTCACCTAAGGTATTATTGAAAAAAGGATTCTATGATAAGTCTAAATTAAATAAGGACATTCATGATCATTATATAAAACCTTTTCCAACTAAGGATTCTCGCAGATCTTTACTTCACATTGGTCAATCCCTTGTTGGGTCTTCGGATTGGTATCAGGAGCAGTGGGATTCCTTGGATGTTTTAACCGACAAACCCTGGCTGATATTATGGGGTACTAAGGATGAATTCATCACTACCACTTATTTGGAGAAATGGGAAAAGCGACTTCCTAATGCTAAAGTGAAGCGTCTGGAATGTGGTCATTTTTTGCAGGAAGAGCAACCAAAGCTAGTATTAGCGTATTTGATAGACTTCCTTTCTAATTAACACATGTTCTATAATTTAAGCCAAAAAAATAGATCCTTCTAAAAGTATGATTTCGCTATTTTTTGATAAAAAGCTTCTTATTTATTATCTATTCATACTAATTCACCGAAAGTAAAGTTTTTGAGTCAGTAACCAATTTAATCTTTATCTATGAACAGAAAAATGTTTTTAAAACGCTCCGCTCTGACGGTGCTTGGAATGTCAATGGTTGGCTCAGTAGTGAAAGCGGAGGATGGAAAATTCTCTGGGGATTGTAAAACAACAAGTGATATACTTGGACCTTTCTACAGACCAGATGCTCCGTTGAGATCTGATTTGACCAGTCCGGATCTTGCGGGCAATAGAATCACGGTTAAGGGCAGAGTATTTGC
This sequence comes from Sphingobacteriales bacterium, assembly GCA_042091035.1. GTDB lineage: Bacteria > Bacteroidota > Bacteroidia > Chitinophagales > Saprospiraceae > AM-2324. The sequence goes on from JBELIG010000039.1 coordinate 17,841, forward strand.
AGGAGATTGTGAGACCCCCTTAACGAATGCAAAGGTAGAGATTTGGCATTGTGATTCGGAAGGGAATTATGATAATGAATCAAAGGATTTTAATCAGCGGGCACAGCTCATGACTACAGACCAAGGCGTTTATTCCTTTTACACGATCTTTCCAGGAAAATATCTCAATGGTAAGGAATACAGACCTGCTCACGTCCATTTTCGAGTAACTGCAAAAGGACATCAGGAATTGGTCTCTCAGCTTTATTTTAAAGGAGATCCTCATATTGCATCGGACAAATGGGCTTCGGATAAAAATGCAGCACTTAGGATCAAAGAGATCATTCCGGAGAATGTGAATGGAGATCTTAGTTTGAACTTTGATATTTATTTAGCGTATAGCTAGTTCTAATAAATCACTACTCTTAAAAAACAGGAGAGCCAATTTACAATCAAGTAAATTGGCTCTCCTGTTTTTGAATAAGTTTGTTTATCTAAAAATGAGGGTTAACCCTATTGCTAATGAGGTCTAGACCCTATGAAAGACTAAGTAGTTTGATTCTACATTTACATAACTAAAATGAACGCTTTAGTTTTTGTATTTCAGGATTTTAAACCCTTAATCTTTTATTGTTATGAACACTCTTCGATTATTTTTTATTCATTTGGTCATTGCTTTTGTCTTTTTCCCCTTCAACAATATTTTGGCACAAAGCAGGACCTCTCAAGTTTTTTATATTCAACATCATACCTCAGGTAAATATCTGCATCCCAGCGGTGGAGTAGCTGGTCAAGGTGTTGATTTGGTTCTTTATGATGGAGTAAGTGAGCAAGCAGCTTTTTACATTGAATATGCAGAAGAAGGAAACTGGGGGTATTTGGTTTCTGCAGTAAACCCACAATTAACTGTACACCCAAGAGGCTCAAGTATAAATTCTGGAAATGGTTCTTTGTTGGGATTCTGGACTGGAAAGTATGAAGGTACTCAGTTTAGAATCAACCCTGAGACTAAGACCATACAACACAAAAGTGGTCGCTATTGGCATCCTTCTGGTGGATCGGATATGCCCGGCAATGGAACAGCGCTAGTCATATATGACGGAGAGAATCCAAATACAAAGTTTAAGGCGGTAGACAGCTATGGTCGTGCCGTAGATTTGCTTTCCCCCTTAACTATTTCCTCTAGGTGGAAGATGATTGAATCAGAAGAGAATAGAACGAATACATCCATTTATCTCGAAAAGACTGTTCAGATTGGTTCCTATAATCGCACAACGACGACCAATGAAAGTGAAATCACATTGTCCGTTGGCTTGGAGGGCAGCTTCTTTGGTATCGGTGCATCTACAAGTACAGAATACAGATCTTTGTTTTCTCAAACAAAAGAATCGATAAAAAATAAGAAGCAAGTGGAAAAGAAGTATTACACATTGTATCCCGGGACTTCAGTTTTTTTATGGCAAAAAGAAATAGTCAGTACGCACCTTAATGGCTCAGAAGCAACCTTAAGCACAAATCAGATAAAGTGGTTGCCTGCAGGAGAAAACCCTAACTACTAAATAAGGATTTTAATCCTGCTGTAGGATGTTCCATGATTCTAAGTAGGGTTTATTAAAAGAAAGTTTTAGTAAAAAAATTAAGTCCTAGTGTTATGAAAAAAATCACCCTCTTTACCTTGTTCTTTATGGGTAGTGTTCTGGCTTATTCCCAAACACTAAAAAAAGAAATAATAGCAAGTGCCGGAACAAGTTTTTCTTCTGGTACAGCTATCTCTTGGACAATCGGTGAGCCTATGATTGCCGCTTATTCAAATACGGTTGATTTGTTTGAAGGCTTTTATACACCTGAAGAGGAAATAAATACCTCTATACAAAAGCTTACAAAATCAAGTCCATTTTCCTTGTATCCTAATCCTAATAATGGAGTGTTTCAAATAGAACTTGAAGTATATCAAATGCCTGTTCATTATACAATCTTAAACACAAATGGAATGCAAATACAACAGGGGTATTTCTCAAAGAATACTCGGTCTTTTGATATCGCGAATATACCGGCAGGTGTTTACTATCTGAGCCTAAAAAGCAATTCGATTTCTGAATCCATCTCTTTTGTTAAACTTTAATTCTCCCTAATTATGAAAAATTATATAGTACTCATTTTACTGTTTTGTGCAGGATTATCCTTTGCACAATCCGATCAAGGTTTTAATTATCAGGCTGTTGTTCAAAATTCGGATGGTGAGATTATTAAAGATGATTTCGTAAGTCTTAGATTTTGGATACTAAAAGGTAATTCAAATGGAGATGTACTTTACCGAGAATCACACAGTGCAGTATATACTGGTGTTGAAGGAATCCTTAGCCTTCAAATTGGAACGGGAAGCTCCGATGTTGGAGATTTTGAATCGATTGACTGGTCTGCTGATAAGCATTTTATCCGAGTTGATTTGGATGAAAATAATGGCAATGACTATACTCAAATGGGCATCACTCAATTAATGGCTGTACCCTACGCAATGTATGCGTTTAATGCAGGAGGA
>JBELIG010000040.1:0-20271 GCA_042091035.1 Sphingobacteriales bacterium
CAAAATTACATGATAATAACCTTAAAAAGAAAAATTTATTTTAAGTTAAAATATGCCTTAAATTTGTATTTAAATCAACAAAAACTCTTTTTGTTGGATTATTTAGATATAATAATTTCAAGCAGCTCGGTAATATGGCAAAAAAAGAGCCCAAACTCAAAAGGTGGAGAGAGCGTCTGAAGAATACTTACAGACTTGTGGTCATGAATAATGACACCTTTGAGGAAATAGGAAGTTATAAGCTCACCTTATTAAATTTTTATCTGATAGGCAGTACTCTTGCAGTACTGGTATCTGTTCTTATCCTATTCTTTATTGTTCTAACACCTCTAAAGCGATTAATTCCAGGCTATGGTGATGTTGATGTGAATAATGAGATTAGGGACCTCGAACGCGAACTTTCTGACCTAAGTGATTCGATTATGATTCAACGGAATTATACGGAAAGCTTCAGAAAAATATTAGTGGGAGAGGTAGAGACAGAACTTGATGCTGCGGGCGCAGCAAATATTTCTGAAGATACAGTAGAATTAGTAGCTCCTAACAAGGAGGATACATTACTAAGACAGGAGGTAGAGCTCGAGGAAACAAGAAGAGTGACGCAAAATGCTATTGTTTCAAATATTAATGATGCAGGTCTTCCAATTGATCAAATCTTTTTCAGCCCTCCAGTGAAAGGGGAAATTAGTGCGCCTTATAATGTAAGAAATAAGCATTATGGGATTGATTTAATTGCTCCAAAAGATTCTCCTATCCTTTCCGTTTTGAGAGGTACGGTTATTTCTGCTGGTTGGGATATGGACTTTGGATTTACTATTGCGATTCAGCATGCCAACAATTTAATTACCCTTTACAAACACAATTCAGCCTTATTGAAGGAGGTCGGTGATTTTGTAAAAGCGGGAGAAGCAATTGCAATTATTGGTAATACCGGTGAAAAAACAGACGGGCCACACTTGCATTTCGAATTGTGGCATAATGGTGTTTCGATTGATCCAGAAATGATTTATAAGTCATTTAAGTGATAGGATTATTTTTTTTCTTGAATAAGAACCTTTTTGGTGCTACTTTAGGTTGAAATCATAAAAATGATAATTATGGAAAATGACCCAAAGTTTGATCTAAAAGAAGTGACGGATGAAAAAGGCAATCAGATGAGCCCAATGCTTCCGCAGGAGACAAAGAATTATTTGATCGACATCGATGGTACAATCTGCGATGATATTCCCAACGAAGAGCCAGAACGAATGGCAACAGCAGCATTGTATCCTGAAGCCTTAGAAACTTTGAATAAATGGTTTGATGAAGGACATATAATCACGTTCTTTACTTCAAGAACCGAGGAACACAGAGTTGTTACAGAGGCATGGTTAGATGAGCACGGCTTCAAATACCATGGAATTCTTTTTGGCAAACCTCGTGGTGGGAATTACCACTGGATTGATAACCACATTGTTCGTGCAACCCGCTATGAGGGTAAGTTTACAGATCTTGTAACTCGTTCTGCGGAAATAGAAGTCTTTAAGGACTAAGTTTTCTCAAGATCTTTGATGATCACTTCAGCCTTTCCATAATCAAAATTAAAACCATCTTTCAGGAGTCTCTCAGGTACGGCCCGAGAACTCCTCAAAACGATCTCTGATTGCTCACCCATAGCTATTCTTAATAGTATTTTGGGTGCAGGAATAGGCAGATACCCTTTTTTGCCATATTTCCCTGCCCATTTAAATACTTCGAGATGATGCGAAGGTGTTGGGCAACATAGATTGTATATCCCAGAGGCTTTGCTATTTTCAATGATCCATTGAAAAACTCTGTTTACATCTTTTATATGTACAAGGGGGTAATATAACTTTGAGCCAAAATTTGGTGAAATACCAAGTATCATGTTCTTTTTAAATACCGGATAAGCACCTCCTTTTTTGCTAAGTACTATCCCAATGCGAACTATACTAGATCGTACATTGGGCATTTTTTCGATTAACTTATGTGCTGCTTCCCATTCTTTAGCAAGATCAGCAAGGAAATCATCTCCTTGTTCAGCAGATTCAGTTAGTATGGATTCTCCACCATCTTTATAGATACCAACGGCAGAGCTGCCTATATAGACTTTTAAATCTGGACAATTGATACGTGCTTGTTCAATGAGAAAACTTGTACTTTCAACTCTACTTTTTTTGAGTAGCTCTTTATTCTTTGTTGTCCACCGGCCCTCTGAGATTGTGGACCCCGCTAAATTGATTAGGACATCAATTTGATGGAATGCTTTCGGGTCTATTATTCCTTTAGTTGGATTCCAATGGAAAAAGTCGGTTCGTTTTTTATCCGATCTACTTAAAATACGTACCTCATGTCCTTGATCTGAAAAATGAGATCTCAAAGCTTGACCTATAAGTCCAGAACCACCTGCCAATAAAATTTTCATTTACTTCTATTTTCTAAAGGTGAAAAGGTTTTTGATGCCAAAGAGTTTATGTGTAGAGCTTGAAATTCAAAAAATAAACCAATTTTATCTTCTAATGTTAATTTTTTAAATAGTAAAATGATAGCTACTAACAAATAGATTTAATGGTTATATTGCTTCTAAACCTCTAGGGTTTTTAATTTTTAAAATTCATCCTAATTTACATATAATGAGATTCAACTTAGTTTTCAAATGCTTTATTTCCCTGTCATTTATACTTTTATCATTTTCCTGTTCTAAGGAGACTGCAGTTAAAGAATATCAAAGAAATGGGAATAATGTAGTGGTTCGGGTGCCCTCGGATGTTAGGACACTTAATCCGACTTTTGCTTTTGATTCCTACTCTCTGCTTGTTTTGCGGACAATCAATCAGTACTTGGCTAACTATGACCTAGAGACACAGAAAATTGTCCCTGTATTGTTAAAGGATTTAGCAACTATAAGTGAATCTGAAGGTGTAATGACTTATACTATGGAGATAAGAGAAGAAGCAACTTGGGATGACGGCAAACCCATAACTGCATACGATGTTGCCACATCATTGAAGTTGCTCTTTAATCCAAAAGCAAAGCCTTCTCCTTATAGGCCATATCTCAACTTTATTGATAGTTTCGAGATTGACCCAGCTAATAATAAAAAATTCACGATTCGCTCTTCTCAAAAATATATCCTAGCGGAGGAGGCTCTTTACATGGTAATGCCAATTCATCAGGCTTCTATATACGATGCTAATGGTTTACTTGATGATCTTCTTATTTCTGATTTGATAAATGGAGATTTTGATGCTTCACTTGAGTCTGGTCTAACTCTTTTAGCAGAGGAATATAATAGTGAAAAATTTAGTTCTGATCCAGCATTTGTTAATGGATCAGGACCATATAGAATGACAGAATGGAAGGCCGGTGAACTAATTACTATGGTTAAGAAGGAAAATTGGTGGGGTGAAGGCTTAGACGGAAGCAATTCTTGGTTCAAAGCTTATCCGGATACGATTTCCCTAAAGCCTGTAACAGATGTGACTACAGCAGTTCAAATGTTCTCTAACAATGAATTTGATGTTGCAATAGCTTTAGATTCAAAAGATTTTGTCAAATTTTCGAAAAATGAATCTTTAATTGAAGAGTATAGGTTTGAAGCAGAGCCGACTAATACAGTATTTTTAGTGTATCAAAATATGAAATCTCCTATACTTAGTGATAGAAAAGTAAGGCAGGCTGTTTCTAAATTATTTGATTATGAAAACATTATAGCAAACATTTTTGATGGTTTAGGCGCTCGTATCAACAGTCCTGTTGGTGCTTCTAAACCCTATTACGACTCAACATCTGAAATGGTAAGCTATGATCCAGAAGCGGCCTTAGCTCTATTGAATGAAGCTGGTTGGCTTGACTCGAATTCAGATGGTATCCTAGATAAGGAATTAAATGGAGTGCAAACTGACTTGTCATTAAGCTATGTAGTTAGTTCTACTGCTGCTGCTGAGAATATTGCCCTATACTTTCAGCAAGCCGCAAATGATATAGGCATGGATATTGAAATCATCAAGAAAGATCGGAAAGGGTGGTATGAAATCATTCAACAAAGAGCTTTTGATTTGACTATGAATGGGACAGGTTTTAGTCCAGGATTGGATGATTTTAAACAAATGTTTCACACAGAAAGTAACACGCCATCTGGGCAAAATAGAATGCAATTTGGCAATTCAGAAACCGATGAGTTATTAGATGCTATTATCAAAAATTTTGATGAGGCTAGTAGAACGGAACAGTATATAGAATTTCAAAAGATCCTTGCAGACGAACTGCCACTTGTTTGGCTAATGGCACCACTTAGCAGAGTGGTTATTCACGATCGCTTTGAGGGAGGATCTTCTGGCTTGAGCCCAAATATTTGTTTGGGTTGTATGAAAATGAAGTAGATCATGTATAGCAGGATCCTTAAACGAATATTACTTTTTTATCCAACATTGTTTGTACTAAGTATTTTTCTGTTTATGCTCAAAGAAGCAGCAGTAGGAGATGAGGTACTTTCATTGTGTGGTGAAGAAATAGACGTACAGGATCAGATTTATCAAGATTGTGTGCGTGCATATAAGCTAGATAAGCCAAGCTTTTATATTTCAGTTAATCCGCCTTTTGTAGATACAGAAGCTCTGGCATCTGTATTTCCAGAGGGGCGACGAAGTACATTTGAAAAATTACTTTATGCCTGTGGAGACTGGGATTTAGTGGCAAAATTTGATGAGCAGATAAATGATCAGTTTCGCCAGGTTGAGGGACTCGATGCAGATAGAATCATTGCATTGAAAAGTATAAAGAGCACCTATTTTAGAGGAATAGGTTTGGATGAAACGGAGGGCCTACTCGAACGTTTAGCTCAAATATTTCCCTTAGTAGATTTGGAGGGTTTAAATAAAGGTTTCGAAGGAATTAAAGGAATCAATCCGCATATTTGGCAATATAGGCCTTCAATCGATTTTCATGGTTTTGATAATAGATTTCATGCTTGGTGGCGGTCTGCGATTGTATTTGATTTTGGTCAATCTTTCAGAGGAAGATCTGTGAATGCCCTTATAAAGGGTTCTGTAAAGTATACTCTTATTCTAAATTTGATTGCGTTCATCCTTTCCATTATTACTGCTCTAGGATTTGTGCTGTTTGTTTCTGCTCGGAGTTCAAAAATCCAGCAAAAAATGGATGGTTTAAGCAGTATGTTGCTGGCTATTCCTAGGTTTTGGCTGGCTACCTTGTTGATTTTCTTTTTTGCAAATAATATTTTATTTCCACATTTAAGCTTTTTTAAGATTGGTGTTTCTGGAGCAACAGAAGGCGTTTTTTCTTATTTTCAATACTTGAGTTTACCAATCTTTTGTTTGGCATTTCCAATTGTGATTTTACTGTATAAGTTGCTAAGAGAGAATATAAACATAGAACTGCAAAAACAATATGTGCAAGCTGCTCGAGCAAGGGGATTAACAGAAAAGACGATATTTAGATCCTATGTTCTTCCTAATGCTGTCAATCCATTGTTGACTGCGATAGGAAGTATGTTTAGTAGATTGTTGGTGGGAAGTGTAATTATTGAATCTATATTTTTTATTCCTGGCTTGGGAGGACTTTTGTTTGACGCCTTTATGTCGAATGATTGGCCTGTTCTATACGCCTTGTGTTTTATCTCTGGTATTATGACACTTGTTGGGTACATTATATCTGATATTTTGTACTTTTTGTTTGATCCAAAATTGAGAATAGGGGGGCTCCAAAATGGTTAAGAAATATTTTTCAAGTATAAAACAACTTTGGTTCAGCCTTCGGTCCTCTAATCCAAAGTTTCCTGTTCGATGGATGTTAGTGATTTTGTTTGTGGGAGTTTTCTTGGAATTTCTTTCATCCGATAAACCCATAGTCGCTAAGGTGGAAGGGAATTGGTATATGCCAGCTATTGGAAATACTCTTTTTGAATTGGGCCTTAATAAACGATATAATACAATTAGAAGATATAAATGGAGCAAGCATGATGCTTTTATGATCATGCCACTTGTTCCTTATGCCTCGACTAGTATTGATTTGAAAAATGCTTCTTATAAGGGACCATTTGATGAACAGAACTACACCTCTATAAGATATAGGCATTGGTTAGGGACAGATAAGATTGGGCGAGACGTGTTAGCTGGTTTATTAAACGGCTGCAGGGTTGTTTTAAAGATTATTTTTTTAGTTGGGATTATATCTGGTTTTTTGGGATTAATTTTAGGTGGTTTTTCAGGCTTTTATGGTGATGACATGATTCGCTGGTCTCTAACTAAATTATTAGCATACTTCCTTGGAGGGATTTTGTTTGCTTACGCATCATATATGCTGCTGAAGCTTCAAATACTTGAGTCTAGTCAGTTGGATTTAAGAACTTTACTCTTTGCGTTTTTAATCCCTGTTGTAGGTTGTATGATTGTAGGTCAGTTGCATAAACTTATTTTTGCAAATAAATTGGATGTCCGATTTGGCATTCCTACCATAGCTATTCCTTTAGACAGTATGTTTTATTTTGTGATAGTCTTGCTTACTGCCCTTCCGGTCACTGTAATGTTGTTGGCAATACTGGGTTATTTTCAAACTCCAAGTCTTGTGTTGACTATGAGCTTATTCGGGCTTGTCTTATGGAAGAACATTGCTCGTATTATTCGGGGAGAAGTATTACGAGTAAAAGGAGAAGATTATATTCAAGCGGCTAGGCAGTTAGGTCTTAAGAGCAGGCAGATATTTTGGAAGCATATTTATCCCAATATTAGAAAACAATTTTATGTAGTAGTTGCAACGGTAGTATCTCTAAGTTTACTTATTGAGTCCGCATTGAGCTTTTTGGGTATAGGTATGGCGGTTGGAGAGATAAGCTGGGGTGTTTTGCTTAATCAGGGGAAATTAAATATAGCGGCTTATTGGTTGAGTTTGTTTCCAGGGATATTATTGGTGATCACTGTCTACAGTCTCAATACAATTGCAGAGGGGGGAAAAAGAGACAATTAATTCTTCTTTCCCATTTTTTTATTCATCTCTTTAGGAAAAAGACCAGCACTTTTACTTTTTGAGGGTAATTCGCCTTTTCTATTTGTTTTTACCGTTGCACTCTCTGCCATTTCACATCCATATCCCGGAGAACAGCCATTGAAGGCTATTAAAAAAGCGGCTGAAAGCGTTAGTATAGCTGATTTCTTTAGTATTTTCATCCTTTTAACGTGTTTTCATAAATTTATTGAAAAAAAAGGTAAAATATTGTTAAGCATACCATAAACTTTATGTAATTTGGATTAAATCACTAGTTTTTCCTAATAAAATAAGGGGGTTTGGAATTATTTTAAACTCCTTTTATGTTTAGTGATTGACAAATGATTTTTTATATCTATTTTTTCATAAATCATTGAATAATGAATAAAGGAGATTTGATTAACAAAGTTGCTGAAGAATCTAGTATCACTAAAGCACAAGCTACAACTGCTGTTAACGCAATGTTTAATGCGATCGGGTCAGCACTTCAAGGGAATGACAAAGCTACAATTATTGGTTTTGGTACTTTTTCTGTAACAAAGCGTGAAGCTCGTTCAGGTCGTAACCCTAGAACAGGAGAAACTATTACAATTGCCGCTAAGAACGTTGTAAAGTTCAAGCCTGGTAAAGACCTAATGGATTCTGTAAACTAGATTTTCGCTAGTAAGAAAATAACAAAGGCAATTTGGGGGAAACCTTAGATTGCCTTTTGTTCTTTTAGTACCTAATTTTTTTACTTTTGCATAAAATTTGAAACACTAATAATCAACACTATGTCTTCTATAATAGATTTAGAACGAGTAGCTTGTCAGGTGCGAAGAGATATTATTCGTCAGGTACACTATGCAAGTTCAGGTCACCCTGGTGGCTCACTAGGATGTGCAGATCTTTTTACTGCACTATATTTCAAGGTGATGGAGCATGATACATCATTCCAGATGGATGGAAAGGGTGAAGATATGTTCTTCCTGTCCAATGGTCATATTTCTCCTGTATTCTACAGTGTACTGGCTCGCTCAGGATACTTTCCGGTAGAAGAATTAGCTACCTTCAGAAAACTTGATTCTCGTTTGCAGGGACACCCTGCGACACATGAAGGACTTCCAGGTGTTCGAATAGCCTCTGGATCTTTAGGTCAAGGATTATCTGTTGCCTGCGGAGTTGCACAGGCAAAGAAATTGAACAAGGACGAAAAATCTATATTTTGTCTTATGGGAGATGGAGAGCTTCAAGAAGGTCAAATCTGGGAGGCTGTGATGTATGCTGCTCACAATAAGCTTGATAATCTAATTGGAATTGTTGACTGGAATGGTCGTCAGATTGATGGCGATAATGACGATGTTCTTTCTCTAGGAGATTTAAAAGGGAAATGGAAAACCTTCGGTTGGACTGTTACTGAGGTTGATGGCAATAATATGGAAGCTTTAGTTACTGCTTTACTTGAAGCAAAGAGTAATACCGGAAATGGAGTTCCTCAGGTTATTCTTATGCGCACAGAAATGGGGCATCCAATCGACTTTATGGTAGGATCTCATAAGTGGCATGGAGTAGCGCCGAATGCAGAACAAACGGAAAATGCTCTTGCTCAACTAGAAGAAACAATGGGTGATTATCCTTATCCAGCTCAATAATTCATTCAAAAAAAAACAGTCATGTTATCAGATTATATAGCAAAAGATAAAAAATCTACAAGGGATGGCTTTGGTGCTGGACTTTTGGAGGTTGGACAGAAAAATGATAAAGTAGTAGGTCTATGTGCAGACCTAATAGGCTCATTAAAGATGAATGCTTTTATGGATGCTTTTCCAGAGCGTTTCTTTCAAATGGGGATTGCTGAGGCTAATATGATGGGTGTTGCTGCAGGGCTTGCTACATCCGGACAGATACCTTATACAGGTACATTTGCGAATTTCTCTACAGGTCGTGTATTTGATCAAATTAGACAATCTATTGCATACTCGCATAAAAATGTAAAAATCTGTGCTTCACATGCAGGTGTTACACTTGGAGAAGATGGTGCTACGCATCAAATTATGGAGGATGTCGGTATGATGAAAATGTTGCCAGGTATGACTGTTATCAATCCTTGTGATTATAACCAAACTAAAGCAGCAACGATTGCTATCGCGGATTACGATGGTCCTGTTTATCTTAGGTTCGGTCGTCCAGGCTGGCCAGTATTTATGCCTGAAGGTGAATTTAACATCGGTAAGGCCGTTCATATGAATGAGGGTAAGGATGTTAGTATAATTGCTACTGGTCATTTAATGTGGTATGCTGTGGAAGCAGCTAATGTGCTCGAGTCAGAGGGTGTTAGTGTAGATCTTATTAATATACATACAATCAAGCCACTTGATGCTACTGCTATCTTAGCTTCTGCTGCTCGCACAGGTTGTGTTGTAACAGCGGAAGAACATCAAATCCTTGGTGGATTGGGTGGTTCGGTTGCTCAGCTTCTTGCAGCAAACAATCCTTGTCCTATTGAATTTGTCGGTATGGATGATAGCTTTGGTGAATCTGGTAAGCCAGACCAATTATTAGCTAAATACAATATGGATACAGCTACTATTTTAGCAAAAGCAAGAGCTGTAATGGCCAAAAAATAAAGTATGCACATCGGAACAAAAGTAATACATGCGGGGGTTCATCCTGATCCAGCAACAGGAGCTGTGATGACCCCTATATACCAGACTTCTACCTATGCTCAAGAATCGCCAGGGGTTCATAAAGGACATGCATATGCGCGTTCAAGTAATCCTACACGATCAGCCTTAGAGGCCAATCTTGCTGCATTAGAGAATGGAGGGTATGCGTATTGCTTTGGTTCCGGTATGGCAGCTATGGACGCAGTTATTCGTTTATTTGAGCCAGGTGCTGAAATTCTATCTACCAGTGATTTATATGGAGGTTCATATCGGCAGATCACAAAAGTTCATGAACGGTTTGGTTTAAAGGGCAGGTTCATTGATATGACTGACCTAGAACTCGTAGAAAAGTCTTTTACCGAAAATACAAAACTCGTTTGGTTAGAGACACCTACGAATCCAATGCTTGGTATTCTAGATATTAAGTCCATTTGTGCCATTGCTAAAGAAAAAGGAGTTCTAGTCTGTGTTGATAACACCTTTGCTTCTCCTTATCTTCAAAATCCCCTAGATCTCGGTGCAGACATGGTAATGCATTCGTGTACCAAATATTTAGGTGGACATTCAGATGTTGTAATGGGAGCCCTTGTTGTGAATAACGCTTCTTTAGCAGAGCGATTAGCATTCATCCAGAATGCAGTAGGCGCAATCCCAGGCCCTCAAGATTGTTTTTTAATGCTAAGGGGTATAAAGACCCTTCATTTGCGTGTACAGCGATCTTGTGAGAACGCAGCTAGTATTGCACAATATCTCAGAAAACACGAAAGGATTGATTCTGTGTACTATCCAGGTTTCGAGGATCATAAAGGCCACGAGCTTGCTAAACAGCAAATGCGTGACTTTGGTGGCATGATCTCATTTGATATGATTAATGACAGCATTGAACTTGCTGAGACTGTGATGAAGCGCACAAGACTATTTACGCTGGCTGAGTCATTAGGAGGTGTAGAATCATTGATAGGGCATCCCGCAACGATGACACATGCAGCAATTCCTAAGGCAGATCGCCTTGCTCTTGGATTGACGGATTCTTTGATAAGACTAAGTGTAGGGGTAGAAGATGTTAGAGACCTTATAGCGGATTTAGATATGGCGCTTTCTGTTTAGAGAGCATTATCTGCGGATAGTGAAGTCCCGATAGTTAATTATTGGCCCATCGGCGGAGGATAGTTTTTCCACAATGGCATTTTCAGGTCCTCTTTTGCACCAATCTAGAAATTGATCCAGTTGCTCCTTGTTTCCTTCTACTTCGATGTATACTGATCCGTCAGCTCTATTTTCCACATAGCCTTTTAATCCAATTTTCTTTGCTACAAGTTTTGTACTTGCTCGAAAATAGACCCCTTGCACCTTTCCCTGTACCAAGATAGTTAAGTGGAACACCTTTAAGCTTCTTTTTGATAGGTTTCAATAAAATCTAATAATAGATGTAGTCCGAATGCTGTAGCTACCTGATTGGAACTTCCAGGAGCATTTTCCATAGCCATTCCTGCTATATCCAAGTGTGCCCAAGATTTGTGTTCTCCAATAAAATGCTCTAAGAATTTTGCTGCCGTAATAGCTCCTGCTCTTGGATGTCCACTGAAGTTCTTAACATCAGCAATATTCGATTGAATAAGTGATTTGTATTCGTCCCAATTCGGAAGTTCCCAGACCTTTTCTCCTGTTTTATAACCGCTGTTCATAAGTTTAGACGAGATCTTTGGATTATTGGTAATGAAACCAGCAGCAAAGGTGCCTAATGCTGTTATACAACTTCCTGTAAGAGTTGCAATATCGATCAATACATCAGGAGCGTAGTTCTGCTCCATATAACTAAGACCGTCTGCAAGAAGAAGACGTCCTTCAGCATCTGTGTCTATGATTTCAATAGTCTTTCCAGAGTAAGATGAGATTACATCAGATGGTTTGATCGCATTTTGCCCAATTGAATTGTCAGTAGCTGGAACAATACCCGTTAGATTAATATCTAGTTGAAGTTGGTCCACTAACCTCATTAATCCCAATACAGCTGCACCACCCCCCATGTCACTTTTCATGAGATGAAGATTAGAGGATCTTTTTAATGAGATACCTCCAGTATCAAAAGTGACACCTTTTCCTACGATACCAATGTGTTTGGAATCTGTATGATTACTCCTGTATTCCATTTTTATAAAAACTGGAGGAGCAGGCGATGCTTGATTTACAGCTAATAAACCGTGGAATCCTTGTTCTTCAATCTCCTTTTTGTGAAGTACTTTAGTGTGAAGCCTGTCGGAACCCTCATTTGCAATCTGTTCTGCGTAAGCTGCTAATACTGCAGGGCTCTTCTTATTACTTGGTGCATCAACTAGTTTGAAAATATCTTTTTGAGAGCGCGCTAATTGTTCAGCTTTGAATATTAGTGCTTCATGCTCTTCTGAATCTTGCTCCTTGCTAAGTATAAAGAATGACTTTACCGCTTTTTGATTCAGCTTGTCAGATTTATAAATACCAACAGAGTAGTCGTGCAGAAACACACCATTAAGCATTGCTTGTTTGATGCCTCCTTCTATTTGGTCAATCTCTTGACTCAGCAGTAGGTAGCAGTTTTGAGTGTCAGAATCTGAATTTATATTATTTGCTATAACACGGAATTTGTTTTTTATAGATCGATAATTATCCGCTGGTTTTATTGGAATGAACTGCACACCTACAAGTCCATTAGCTAAGGGAAAGGTGTATGTGGTTGATTCTGCTGTTTTTGAATTATAAACTCGCTGGAGCGAATCAATGATTGTGTTCGACTCTTCCACCTTTATATAATTGGAAAGGAATGAGAAATCTTTGATTTCTGAATTTGATTGTACAGGAATTAAAAGTTTGAATGAATTTTTAGAAATAATTGATTTGTGTTCGATCTGCATTATTCTTTCCAATTTAAATTTCAAAATTTGTCTGGGTGAACGTATTAAAATTGATAGACTTTCTTAATGTGTTGTCTTGTAGGGGGATAGGATAATCTCTGATATTATTCTGAAAAGACAAAATTAAGTAATTTTTAGTTAACAAAAACTTTTTATTTAAGAATATATGGAATATAAATACAGAACAATAATTTATGATTATTTTAATGTGTAAAACATTTTTCAATCACACTACATAATAGTAGTAATTAATCTAAATTATTTAAGAATGAAGAATCTATTTGTTTTGGTTTTTTTTGCAGTTACTTTGGTTTCTTGTAACAGCGTTGAGCAGCACAGAGCTGCTATTGAAGAAGTTTCAACTATGTGGACAGAAATGACACCTAAGGTTGAAGAAATGGTACAAAATTGTACAGAACTTAATACAGCTTGGGGCGCTATGGCTGATATGGTTACTCCGGTAAGCAAAGATATGGATGAAGTTGTAGTGAATGAGGTGGAGGCCTTAAACATGGAATATAAGGATAATGCTAAGTCAGTATCTGCAATGATGGAAGAGATGACTTCTTATGTTGCTTCTATGAATGAGAAGGGAGCTGTTGTTCAGACAATGGTTGACGGACTTGCAGCAGGGAAGATCGAAGGAGATGTACTTACTATGACAGCAGAAGCGAAGACGATGATGGAAGAAGCTACGATGAAGATGGAAGAATGGACTGTTAAAATGGGTGAGTACTCAGCAGCAGCGACTCAAATGGCAGCGAAGATGATGCCTGTAGATGAGGAAGCTACTGAAGCGAGTGAAATGTAAACTCTAACAGCAGTATTGAAAAAGCGATTTCCAAACCTTTGGAAATCGCTTTTATATTTTATTCTATTTTTGTTTAGGTCTGAAAGCTTTGATAATCTCGGGATTTGTTTCTAGCCTTGGTCCTCCAATCAAATCAATGCAGTATGGAACTGCCTCAAAGACTGCATCTAAGCACTCTCTGATTGCTTTAGGCTTTCCAGGGAGGTTTATGATTAGACTTTTTCCCCTGATCCCAGCTGTTTGTCTAGATAGGATTGCTGTTGGAACATATTTTAGACTTTCTGCGCGCATTTTTTCTCCAAACCCAGCTAAAATTTTTTCACATACTGCTTCCGTTGCTTCTGGGGTTACATCTCTAAGTGCAGGACCTGTGCCGCCGCAAGTAACGATAAGGCAACAAGTTTCTAATTCTGCCATTTCGATTAATTTGGCTTCTATCTGGTCTTGTTCATCTGGGATTACGGCATAAACAGTCTCGAATGGGCTAGTCAAATATTCTTTCAAAGTAGAAACAATAGCCTTTCCAGGTATATCTTCATATATTCCTTTACTTGCTCGATCTGATACGTTTATAACTCCAATCTTAATCATTTTTTTCTTTTGATTTATACATTATGAAGAGGCCTGCTAGTATGAAAGGAATAGATAGTAATTGGCCAGTAGTAAGGCCAATGTCAATGGATTCCTGTAAGCCTGTCTGTTCTTTTTTAAAGAACTCTAGTATAAGCCTTATTGAAAATAGTGTGGATAAGAATAGTCCAAAGAAATAACCCCTTCTTTCCCTAAGCTTAGTATTTTCAAAAAGATAAAACAATAGGGCTGCTAGCATGAAATATGCTAAGGATTCATAGAGTTGCACGGCATGTCTGACCTCTCCTGGGTAGGATTGTACAAATTCAAATCCCCAGGATACATCGGTTTTAGAGCCTACAATCTCACTGTTCATTAAATTTCCAAAGCGAATGAACCCACCGGCAATACACATTGGTACGACAAGCCTGTCCATGATCCAGAATACATGTTTTTTGGCATGTTTTTTGGACCAAAATATTAAACTAATTATAAGACCCATTGCACCTCCATGAGAGGCAAGGCCGCGAAAGCCTGTAAATCGAATACCATTATCAATTTCTATTGGCAGCAGAATCTCTAAAGGCCTTGTTGAGAAATAATCCCAATCATAGAAGAAGCAATGACCTATACGAGCCCCCATAATACCACCTATGGCAATAAAAGTTAGAAGTGTACCTAGTTTTTCAATATCCTCTCCTTCCTGCTTGAATACGCGTTCTACCAGTTTATACCCAATTCCAAAGGAGAGCATGAAGAACAAGGTATAGTATCTAAGTTCATAATTTCCTATCTGAAATATGGTAGGATCAATGTCCCACTCAATAGCTCCCATTAAAAGAGTATTCATCTATCTATTTTTTTCAAAAATACAAATATGTTTCAGAAGCCCTCAAAGTATGGAACAATTTGCTTCAGATTTAATTTAAACAATGAGAATAATTTATGGTAAATTCACATTGTTTTGAAAATCTCAATTTGCGTAAATAGATGGAAATGAATAAGACATCCTTTTTATTTGGTCTAATATTGTGCTTAAATACTATTGTTTCGGGACAAACACAGAAACGGCAAGCACATATTTATCCAGCAACTGATAAGGTAGTAATTGATGGTGATCTGTCGGATGGAGAATGGAGAGAAGAAAATGGAGCGACTGACTTTTGGCAATATTTTCCCTCGGATTCAAGTAATGCAAAATTTGATACTGAGATTTATTTTCAGTACGATGATGAAAATCTATATGTTGGAATTCGCTGCTATTCTGAAGGTGATAAGTACGTTTTAAATTCCTTGAAAAGAGATTACAGGGCTTGGAGTAATGATAATTTAACACTTGTATTTGATACGTTCAAAGATGGAACAAATGCTTTTGTTTTTGGAATAACGCCTTATGGTGTTCGTCGGGAAGCACTGATCTCAGGCGGTGGAAATGAGCGAGATGATTTTTCCTCATCTTGGGACAATAAATGGTATGGAGAATCAAAAATGGGAGCAGGGTTTTGGACTGCTGAATTGTTGATTCCTTTCAAATCTATTCGCTTTGATCAAGACACGAAAGTTTGGGGTTTTAATTCGTATCGTTTTGACTTGCAGAATAATGAGCGTTCTACTTGGGTTCAAATTCCACAAAACCAGATGATAATGAATCTTGGTTTTACAGGGGATTTGATTTGGAAAGGAGAGGTGCCTTCAAGCAAAAGAAACATATCAATCATACCATACATAACTGGAACAACCAATAAGGTTGTTGAAGATGGAACAACAAATAGAGATCGCTTTGGAGGTTTTGGTGGTGATGCCAAGATTGGACTAGGGTCAGGTCTCAACCTTGACCTTACAATTAATCCTGACTTTTCTCAGGTAGAGGTCGATGAACAGGTAACTGATTTGAATCGCTTTGAGATTTTCTTTCCAGAGCGACGACAATTCTTCCTAGAAAATGCAGATTTATTTGGAGGTTTTGGTTTCGGAGTATTGAATCCTTTTTTCTCAAGAAGGATCGGGGTAGCAAAAGACACGATTGATGGAGCTTCCTATTCGAATCCTATTTTATTTGGTGCTAGACTAAGTGGTAAACTAAATGAGGATACTCGTCTGGGTTTACTTACTATTCAGACAGCAGCTGATGAAGAATTCGGTTTGCCTTCCTATAATTATTCAGTAGCCACCGTGCAAAAGAAAGTGTTTAGTAGATCAAACTTGGGCTTCATTGTTGTGAATAAGGAACATTTTGATGACCGAGCAGATGCTAGTCATTACACCAAATACAATCGAGTAGTTGGCTCAGATTTTAATCTTTTCTCAGCTGATAATCGATGGAGTGGTAAGTTATTCTATCATCATTCTTTTTCTGATAGTAACGAACGAGGCGGAGGTCAGCATGGCGCAGATATTAGCTACACCCGTGATCGATACAAGTTCAATTGGAATCATCAAATGGTTGATGATGAGTTTGATGCTGAGGTAGGTTTTATTATTCGTAAAGATGCCTTCCGGTTAAATCCAAGTGCTACTTTATTTATATTTCCAGAGTCGGAGAAAATTAACAGAATTGACTTGAATATTGGTTACGAACAGGTTATTCAGCCTGGGGGTAAGCTTTTAGATCGAAACCTCAATTTCAAAATAGAAAATCGATATTTGAGTACCGCCAATCTCGAATTAGAGGCAAATTTGGATTATGTATTGCTTACTGGTGATTTTGATCCTACTGGAGTAGATGAGATTTCTCTTTTAGAAGGAGAGGAGTTCAGGAATGCACAATTAGAGTTGGCATACCGCTCAAATAATAATAAGGACTTTACATATGGTGCAAGATTGATAGGAGGGAAATTCTTTGGAGGCAACCGATATGGTTTCAGAACTAATTTTGGTTATCGCTTAGGAGTGCTGGGTGCTTTATCCTTAACAGCGAGTTACAATTACTTAGATAGAGAAGCTCCTTATTCCTCTGCGAGCCTATTCCTTTTAGGACCTAAGTTTGATATTACATTTACGAAGAAACTATTTTGGACGACCTTCTTGCAGTATAATAATCAATCAGATAATTTTAACATTAACTCTAGATTGCAATGGCGATTTCTGCCAGCATCAGATATGTTCCTCGTTTATACAGATAATTATTATTCGGATTTTTCAGCAAATAAGAATAGAGCTCTAGTGGTTAAGGTGAGCTATTGGTTAAACCTTTAAAAAAGGAAGTCGAGGTGTCAAATGACACCTCAACTACACCAATAAAATATACTAACTACGCTCTTTTGCCATTTGGAATGGCTATATCTTTGTTCAAAATCACGAGAATTTTTTGACCCGGATAGGCAAAATTCAATCGCATCTTGTTCCATTTTTTTATTGATTGTACACTGATTTTCAGTCTTTTCGCAAGATCATGTAAATCTTCGGTATCAGACAAGGTCAAGTACATCATTATTTCGTCACCTTTTAGCAAAGGTTCAATATCTGACACTAAATAGTTCAAATCTGTCTTAATTGAATGATCCTCAGACCACTTCAGGTAATCTGAAAGCCTAATCATAGCCAGTTTAGGAAGTACCAAATACGAACCAACAGAAGTTCTTGGAATGTACCCCTTAACGTAGGATGGATTAAGTTTAATGATCGTAGACATTGGAACTCCAGAAATCTTTGCCAACTTACTTAGGCTAACTGTATTAAAAACACGGATAGCAGAAGTGAATTGTAAGTCATAGTCTAAGGCTTTGGGCTTTATGTTGTGGAAGAGATAAAATTCCGCCATATAGCTTGCCGCTATGAATTTGGGGATGTAATTTTTTGTTTGTCCAGGCAAATAATTCTGTACAGACCAAAAGTCTCCACAAGCTCCTGTATTTCGAATGGCTTTGTTTACAACTCCAGGGCCACAATTATATGCTGCAAGTACTAAACTCCAGTCTTCGTACCTATCGTATAAGCGCTTTAGGAATTTAACAGCTGCCTCTGTTGATTTGTATGGATCCATGCGTTCATCAATCTCATCATTAACGATAAGCCCATTTTCGCGTGCAGTTGCAGGTATTAATTGCCAAAGCCCCTTAGCACCCGCCTCAGAAAATTCTGTTGGATTCATCCTAGATTCGACAATAGGAAGGTATTTGAGAATATCAGGCATATCATTCAATGCCAAATAATGCTCAAAAATAGGAAAGTACATTTGAGAACGCTTAAGAATGTAAGCGGATTGCTTTTGCCCGTAAACAAGATAATCCTTTAGATGCTTTTCAACCCTAAAATTATATTGGACTCCGAAAGGCAAATCCATGTCTTCGATCCGATCTTGGATCGCTTCCATGTCGAAAGCGCTTTTTGAGTTGTGTGAGTGGGTACTATAGCCAAAAGATAAATTTGTAGCTAAAAGTAAACCCATAGTCCATGAGAACTTCATATAATTTGTTTTTGGTCAACATATTCTATTTAGATTTTCTGCTTGATTGTCAATCTTTTGAAGAATATATAACCACTGTTTTTAGATAACGTTCTGGGTAAATTCTATGCGAAAGTAAACCTGTTTTTTGTCTCATTCAAGCACAGGCTAAAAGGCCTAATATTTGAACGAAATAAAAATATGTTATCTTACTAAATCTATTAATTTTTTAGTGTCTGAGTGGTTGTTCTAAGTATAAGATTCTGTACAACAGTGTATTTGGGAGGTCGTTAAAATTATGTTAACTATCTTTTGAAAATGTCTGCTGGCTGTCTTTTGGCGACTATTTCCTTTTTTCCTATTGTATTTTAGGCACACACATTTAAATCATATGTATACACTTAATTAAACATACTTTATAGTAATGAAAGTTCATTTCACTATTTTTGTACTCAGTACAGATTTAGAAATAGAGCGAATTAATTGTCTTTAATCTCATTTTTGCTAACAAATGAAGAACTACATCTACAGCCTTTTATGCCTAATCTTGGTATTGTTTAATCTGACCTTGAGCGGCACAGATTTGAATACTTATGGTTTTGACATGGGTTTATCCCATAGAAATGTATTGCATATAAATCAGGATGAGTCTGGCTTTCTGTGGCTTGGAACAATAAATGGCTTGAATCGTTTTGACGGCTATACTTTCCGAAAGTTTAGCCTGGAGGATAGTAAAAATAATTATGATTCTCATGCAGTATATGAAATCAATTTTGATGATTCCAATAATTTGATTTTAAGTCTAACCAATAGACTGATCAAGATGCACCCCTCAGGAGAAATACTGAAAGTTGTCGATTTTGGAAAGGCAGATTTTCAGAGAGGCTCAGAGCGTCAGATTAGAAATTTAATTCAAACGGAGCATGGTTGGTGGGGCGTCCTAAAAGATGCTTCTGATTTTTCCTTTAGCTTGGTAGAATTAAATGAAGATCTTGAAATTAAATTTCAATGGGATTTAGGATTAGTGAATGATGTTGAGTTAATAGAGAAACAAGAGGAGCATCTATACTTTTATCAGAATCATCAGGATTTAAAAAGTTTTAATGTAGTAGATCATACCATGGCATATCCAATAGAATTGCCTGTTCATACCTCGTTTTCTTATGCTGGAGAACCGGTATTTATTGATAATGCAGGATTACAAGACTTAAGGGGTAAGGTTCTAGAAACTATTTCAGCAGATATACTTTTTAAATTGGATCATGCGGATGAGCTTCATGTTGTTGCACAGGAAGGAAAAAGGTTAATATTTTGCACAGATCGTGAGTTGTTTGCCTTGGATCTATTGGATGGTAGTATTGAATACCTTTCTGATAAGATTAATGATAACATAGGTCATGAAGTTATTTTTCATGATTTATTTATTGACAATACTGGCTTGTTATGGGTCTCAAGTAATTTTGGAGCTGTTTCAATTCATTTCGATAGTCAGGATTTTGAGATACTCATGTCGGGAGGTGATATCTTGTGTTCTAGTGATTATTGTAGTATGCGTGGTATAACTCAAGATTCAGTTGGTACGATTTATTGTTCGTTTTACAATTCAATTTGTGCATTTGATTGTAAAACGAATAAGAGACAAGATCTAGGTTTTCAGATAAAGGACAATCCCTATGCACTCTTGTGGCACGATGGAAAACTTTTTAGTGGCTCTGGGCTTGTTGTTGATCTTTCTTCCAATGCGCTTATCCGTGATCTAGAGCTTGAGGAGGAGGGTGTTCTCGCACTATTTGCAAAGGACTCTTTGTACTTATTTAATGGGGGTTCGGTATTTAAGTGGGAGCAAGATAGAAGTCAATATAGGAAGCTTTCAACTTTTGATGAGATTGAGTTTACCTACGCTATTGCGGATTATTCTAGTCAAATAATCTATTTAGGTACAAAGTCAAAGGGTATTTGGATATTTGATCC
>JBELIG010000270.1:0-3794 GCA_042091035.1 Sphingobacteriales bacterium
TCGTTCTTGTAACACGTCATATCTTAGGAATTGCTCCATTTACAAGTCCTTATCAAATGATTGCTGCTGATGCAAACAATACTCAATCTGTTACTACACTTGATGTAGTTGATATCCGTAAGGTTATTCTTCAGATGGAGACTGGATTCCCGAACAATACATCTTGGAGATTTGCTGATGTAGACCATGTGTTTACAGATGCATTGAACCCATGGGGATTCCCTGAGGTTGTAAATATCAATAACCTAGATACAGAAATGCTTACTGTTGATTTCACTGGTATTAAAATTGGTGATGTTAACGGATCTGCTATACCAAACCTTCAAGCGCCTGCTGAGAACCGTACTAACGGATCTATTAACATGAATACTAAAGATGAGGCATTGAATGCTGGAGATTTAGTTACAGTTGAGTTGACTACTGAGTCAGCTGCAGCGGGCTACCAATTCACTTTAAACCACGAAGGTCTTGAATTAGTAAGTATTAATGATGCTCTTGCAACTGCTGAGAACTTCGGTATTGTTGAAGGTGCATTGACTGTAAGTTGGAATGATATTGCAGTTAGAGATCTTACAAATGAAACACTTCTTAGTGTTACATTCAGAGCTTTGAATACTATAAACCTAAGTGACGTTCTTTCTATCAACTCTAGATATACTGCAGCTGAAGCATATACAGCTGAAGGTATAGAGTCTGTTGAGCTTTCTTTCAATGGATCTGTTGATACTAAGTTCGCTCTTTACCAAAATGAGCCTAACCCATTCACCGGTGTAACTACTGTTGGATTCAATATGGCAAATGCTGGGAAAGCAAGTATCTCTATCATGTCTATTGATGGAAAATCACTTAAAACTATAAATGGTGAATTCGCAAAAGGTTATAACGAGGTAATCGTTTCTGATCTAAATGCTACAGGTGTAGTTTACTACACACTAAGCGCTAACGGATTTACTGCAACTAAGAAAATGGTAATTATTGAATAATAATTAATATAGAATTAGTTAGAGGGAGTTTTTATAACTCCCTCTTTTTTTGCAAAAAAGTATGTGGTATAAATTTATTTGTTTAAAAATAATTTGTAGATTCGTGAATTGAAACTTGGTACATATATAAATTCCTTCCAGTCACGTATCAAACTAATCCAGAATAACTATGTCGGGGTATGTTATTTATACTCCTGGTTTACACAACGACTAAATCACATTGAGTAGTAGATGATTATCATAAAATAATTTGTTATTTTTGTAAAGAACATTTAGAGGTTTGACAATCACTATGATCTATTTTAATTACACCAAACTCAATCGACTTATGAGACCTTTGGCGATATTATTTTTCTTTTTAGGATTTACATCTGTTGCTTTTGCATCAGACACTATATTTGTGGATATGCCAAATTTAAATGTGGCAGAAGGAGAAAATTTTACAATTGATGTTAAAATATCGGGTTTTGAAAATGTCGTGGGGGCGCAGTTTACTGTAAAATACGACCAAGAAGTGCTGAATTATCTTAACGTTGACAATTTTGCTATTGCAAGCATCAACAAAAACAATAATTTTGGTATACCAGAACCTCAAAATGGATCACTTTCATTCTTGTGGTATGATTTTTTGGCTCAGGGTGTAAGTATAGAAGATGAAACCACTTTGTTCAGTATCAACTTTTTAGCAGTAGGATCTAATGGTGAATACTCAGATCTAGAGTTAGATACAAGTGGTGCAATCTTAAATGTTATTGAGTTTTCAAATTCAGACGGAATGGTGATGCCGGTCGTTATCAATAAAGGAAAAGTAACGATAGGTAGTGTAAGTGTTTCTGATTTTGATATCAATGATTTAAATATAGGATCTTTCAATCCCTCGATTGTTAATAACCAAACATCGATATCGATTGAAAGTCCAAGGAATTTGGAATTGAAATATAATATTATTGATCTGTCTGGTAAAACTATCTCTTCGGGGAATCCAGATTTGATGACAGGACAGAATATATTGAAATTTGAAGGGAATGAACTACCAGATGTATCTGGAACTTATTTCATAGAGTTTCAAATTGGAAATCAGAAAATTGCCAGAAAGTTTATAAAAATGTAACAAAAACTATTAATTAAATAATCCGATTACCTACCATGAACATTATTAAACAAACACTTGAAGAAAATGCAATATGCATTTACTCCGTTTATTATGCTCACCGATACACAGGCTGCCAGAACGTCGCTTCTATCAAGGCAGGTTTTCAGAATTTTTGTTTATATGATTAGTAGTTTTTTTTGTAGAGAAATTTAACTTTGCGTTAGATTTTCCTACCAGTTGTTTTTTTGAGTCACAAAACGCCTAATAAAAATCCCAGAAAGAATTATTTTTTCTGCCACTAAACATTGTTTGGCAGTTAAGACAATACTTGAACTATATTTTTTGACAAACACAGCGTTACATCGCTCAATTGAAAAATGAATAAAATTCTTTCTTTGAAAGTTTATTATTCCCAAATTCCGAACCCATGAAGAATGTTTTGCGAACACTCGTATTCTTTATTACCATCTTTTTGACAAGTGGGCCATTCGCTAATGCTCAGGTTACATTCAGTGTGCAGCCTACTTTAGTGGATACTACTACTGGGTCATTAGTTTGTATGGACATAGAGGTACAAGGATTCACAGATATTATCTCAATGCAGTATAGTATCAATTTTGATTCCACTGTTCTTACATTTAATTCTTATCAAAACTTTAACCTACCAGGATTAGACCCCAATGATTTTGGATTACCTAATGCTGGAGCTTTAACAGTTAGTTGGATAAGTGATGACCTTTTAAATGGCAACAGTGTTGCCGATTTCTCATCTTTATATCAAGTTTGTTTCGATGTCATTGGCGCATCTATGTCAGAGACTGATATAGATTTTACAGGATCTCCATCCTCTATTGAGGTAGTCGATGTAAGTTTTACTGCTCTTGGCTTTACCGGAAACTCTGGAACCGTCACTGTTGATGGTGGTGGAGGCACTGGTGGCGGCAGTGGTACTCCTACTGACTTTACACTTGAAATTGAGCAAGATTCTGCCCTCACAGGCGACTTAGTATGTTTAGATGTAACGACATATAACTTCAATAATATTTTAGCAATGCAGTTTTCTGTTGATTACAACGAGACTGCTTTGATGTTTAATAGTATTCAAAGTATAAACTTGCCTGATTTATTACCGTCAAGTTTTGGAAATCCTACTCCAGGTGTGTTAACGCTTTCTTGGTTTAGCAACTCTGACCTAATAAATGGGGCAACTATTGCTGATGGTACAAGCTTGTTTCAAATCTGTTATGATGTAATCGGTTCGGATGAAATTGCAGATGTAGATTTTTCAAGTACTCCAACAGCAATTGAAGTAATAGAAGCAATCAATCAATCAGTTGTAGCACCCTTGAACCTTGTAAATGGTTCTGTTGTGATTGGCACCGGTGGCGGTGGCGGCGGTGGTGGTACACCAACGGACTTTACTTTAGATATATCAGAGGCGACAGCAGAGACTGGCGATTTGGTATGTTTAGATGTAACGACGTACAACTTTGACAATATTTTGGCGATGCAGTTCTCAATGAACTACGATGAAACCGCCTTGACATATAATAGTATACAGAACATCAATTTGGCAGACTTACTGCCATCAAACTTTGGAAACCCAACAGCAGGAGCACTGACCTTATCGTGGTTTAGCAATTCTGATTTGGTGAACGGAGCGACGGTAGCAGATGGCACCTCTCTATTCCAAGTATGTTTTGATGTGATTGGATCTG
>JBELIG010000271.1:0-3787 GCA_042091035.1 Sphingobacteriales bacterium
ATCCATATCCTGTAATATTCATTATAAACTGTACCTGAAAACCCTGGGCTTATAGATACAGGATACGTATTTCCATTTGAAAGACTTATGATCTGATCGGTATGATCACTGTATCCACTGGTAGCAGTTCCTGAGGTATTCGTAAAATTACCCAGTGAAAAACTATTGATCCATTCATAAAAAACACTATTTCCTTGGGAGTTGCAATATTGGGACGTGCCGCCGCCACCGCCACCGCCGCCGCCACCACCGCCACCACCGCCGGTGCAGTTTCCTCCAGCTTGCGCACAAAGCACAGCTTGATGGGCATTTGCTCTACCGTTGCCATATTGACTGTCAGGTCCAGTTGGTCCCATATCGTCTGCTGTTGTAGAGATAATAGATCTTACAGTACTTGATGTCAGGTTGGGATTTGCAGCAAGTGTAAGTGCAGCAACACCAGCTACAGCTGGACATGCTGCAGATGTACCACCAAAGCTATTGGTGTAATTGCTTGATGTATAACCTGCGGAGCCCATTCTGTCTGTACTTCTCACACCTGCAGCACCGTTAGAAGGAGCTACAACATCCAAGTCAGCCCCATAGTTCGAATAATAAGAGCGGACCCCTTTATTTGTAACGGCTCCAACTGCTATTACTGAATCAAGGTTACCTGGATAAGTTACACAGCTAAAATTATTATTTCCCGATGCAAAAACAATCGCACAGCCTAAACCATTTCTGCCATTATTTGCGGCATTATTGATTGCATTTGTTAGTACTGAAAAGTTTAGTGAGCAACTAGAATATCCCCAGGAGTTTGAAATCACATCTGCTCCATTATTTACTGACCAATTAAAGGCAGCAGCAAGGTCAGAAGTAGATTCCCCTCCATAGAAAATATTTACGGAGAAAAACTTAGAATCTGGAGCTAATCCTTTTACACCTAAATTGTTGTGTGACGCTGTGATAATACCGGCGCAAGGTACACCGTGCTTCCCAGAACTATTTGGGGTTCCATTCCCATTGTTTGCTGGTGTATAGCCAGTTAACAAACGACTGTTTCCATTTGTATCATTGAAGTCTTCATGTCCTTCAAGTCCATCGTCAATTACTGCAATCTTTATATTCGACGAACCTGTTGTAATTGCCCATGCCTCAGGTGCATCAACATCACAGTCAACTTGTCCAGTATGTCCATCAATAGTCTGGCCTGTATTGTGCATTTGAAATTGATACGGATATAGTGGATCACTGAATTTTGTGACCACAGCATAAAAATCGGGATGTGCGTATTCAACCAATCCACTCTCTTTGATTTCGTTTGCTAAAGGTAGAATATTAGTGATTTGATCTGTTTCGATCAAAACGTTTCCGAATTGCTCTTCTCTCACCCATGCTTGATGCTTAGATAGGTATTCTTCCAGTAAATTGAGACTTATGCCTCGCTTTAGTCTTAGAACAACTTTGTGTGTGTTCCAGAGTGGAAAACCATCTTCTAGCTTTAGTGCTGGTGAGATACTTTTGATATCTTTTGAATCAATACCAGTAGCAGTTTTCCATTGTTCTGCTGATCGTTGTATACCATCCTTTAGAAAAAGGATCATACTGTTTTTTGCCTCGTGTATCTCAATAGATTTCAGATCGTTATCTGTACTTATTCTACTTGCCTGAGCACTTACCGAGGCAGTTGAATTTAAATGTATAATTACAGATGAGTAGTCTTCTGTAAGTTGGATTTTTTCGTTGTTAGACCAATAATAATTGGACTGGGCGGTTGATGTTTGGAATAGGAATACCGTTAGAAACAGTATCAAATTCCACAAATGTTGAATTTTCATTTTCTTAATAATCTATTTTGGAATAAAAATTAGAAGTCCGTTCCACCTCCTAAAGGAAAGTGGTGAGCATTATCACGTTAATAAGTTTAAATAGCTGTTTCGCTATAGCGTTGTAAGTTTTGCAAAACGAAATTTGGCAAGTAGATTATAGATCTATTTTCTTTTGGCAGATCTTTCTGGTTTTGTACGTAGCCAGAAGACTTTGAAGGGTGGATTTAAATGGTATACAAAAGATATATGTCTTTAGTATCAAATTTGATCGGAACAAATATATAAAATTATGTCATTTAGGAGACTTCGTATGGTTGAATTTTATAAAGTATTCTCTGAGTAGTTCCATTCTGACCAGTCTTGGTGGTGGTATTGGAAGAGAATAGGGTTGTCCAAGGTGTTTATTTTTAGCTTTTCAGGTGTTTGGTCTTTAGGGAAATAAAATAGTGATTCAACAGTCTTTGAATCTATGAATTTTAATTCTTCAGGAAATGTAAAAGATTGGATTTTGGAGGGTGCTTTCTCTGCAAGTACAAATCCCCAGTCGCCAAATGAGGGCACGAGTGCATGATAAGGGCTGACTTTTTGGAAACCGATACTTTGAATAGTTTCGGCAATGCACCAAAATGATCTAGGTGTATAAAAAGGGCTTGTTGCCTGAGTAACTAGACTTCCATTGGGGGATAGGTTTCTGAAGCAAAGTTTATAGAACAGGTCAGAATATAGCCGAGCGATAGATTCATTGACGGGATCAGGAAGGTCAGAAATTATGAAGTCAAATTGAGATGTATTTTTTTTTAGAAAGGTGAAAGCATCTTCACTGATCATTTTTACTTTTGGATGAGCCAGGCTGTTATTATTTATCTTTTTTAGAAAAGGATTGGTTTGGGCAAGATTGAAAACAGCAGGATCAAGATCGACAATTACAACTGTATCGACCTTTGGATATTTTAAAACTTCTCTAAGTGCCAGGCCTTCACCACCTCCAAGGATAAGTACTGATTGTATATCATCTCTTAGTCCCATGGGCACGTGAACTAGTGATTCATGGTATCTATATTCATCTGCGCTGGACCATTGTATCACTCTGTCTATATACATGTTAATATTATCACCACCTTTGGTTAGGATGATGTTTTGGTATGGGCTTTGCTCACTATAAATTACCGGATTTTTATAAATTCTATCATTCCAGTCAGCGAGAAAAACTTGAGCAGTGAGTAATAAGAAGGAGAAGAATCCAAATACAGTGATCATTGCTATTATTAAGATTTGCTTCCGCTTCCATTTAGTTTCTTCTGAGAAGATCCAAAAGTTTAGAAAGCCAATTCCCAGGTTGACCATTCCAAAGATCAAAGAAGATTTAAAGGTGCCAAGCCATGGTAGTAGTATAAATGGGAATATTAGTGTTGCTATCAATGCTCCTGCATAGTCTAAGGATAGGACATTGGATAAGTTGATCTTAAGTGGATAGTATTTTTTCATAATCCGAGTAATCAAAGGGATTTCCAGACCCGTCAATACACCGATAAGGATAATCATAAAGATCATCATAAAACTAAAACCCCAGTTATCCACATATACAAAGGTGAGGTATAATAGTGGTACAGATATACCTCCAACAAAAGCTAAAAGGATTTCTGTGATAATGAATTTTTGAATCAACTGCTCTTTAAAGAGTCTAGAAAGATAGGAGCCAAGGCCCATCGCTGCCATGTATACTCCTATTGTAATTGAAAATTGCTTGATAGAATCTCCTAGGAGGTAAGTAGAAGTGGTGCTGATCAGCAATTCATAGATGATTGAACAAAGGCCAGCAACAAATATTGAGAATACTAGTATTCTTTTTTTGAGTAGTTCTTCGGACTGGTCCTTTTGATCCATAATTGTTTAGTTTGAATCCGAAAGTTAAGCTTTTGATCACTTATTATGGATTTAGTCCATAAATTTCATTCTTAGATATTTATTTTTTTGGG
>JBELIG010000272.1:0-3749 GCA_042091035.1 Sphingobacteriales bacterium
CCCTGCCTATTTACGCCTGATCTAGGGTTGATAACATTGGTAAACACCATTGAAGGACCCAAAAAAACATCGTCTTCAAGTTCTACGCCCTCATAGATGGATACATTGTTTTGGACCTTGACATTATTGCCAACTTTTACATTGTTGGCGATAAAAACATTTTGTCCAAAACTACATCTTTCTCCAACAATTGCTTTAGGCATCAGGTGGCAAAAATGCCAAACCTTCGTTCCTGCGCCTAGCGTACAACCTTCGTCCACCAAAGCACTTGAGTGTATAAACACATCTTTCATTACGTGTATATTTTTTCAAATTGTTCACCTAGCATCTCTCCTATTGCAAAGCAAGATGTTGCAGCAGGAGACGGTGCATTACATAAATTTATTACTTGTTTATCTGCTAAGATCAAAAAGTCATCCAGCAGATTTCCATTTTTATCAATTGCCTGAGCTCGCACGCCCGACCCACCCTGTTCAAACATATCGGCATGAACTGCAGGAATCATCTTTTTGAGTGTTTGAACAAAAGCCTTTTTAGAAAAACTTCTGTAATACTCCTCCAAGCCTTTTTTCCAGTGTTTAAGTCCAAGCTTCATTGTTCCTCTATAGCCCATTATTCCAATAAACTCGCTTAGCTTAAAATCGAATTTTTTATATCCTTCACGCTTAAGCGCCAAGACCGCGTTTGGCCCGGCCTCTATACCTCCCTTTTGCATTCTGGTAAAATGAACCCCAAGAAAAGGGAACTTAGGATCTGGAACTGGATAGATCAAGTGTTTAACTAAATATTCATATTCTGGCTTGAATTCAAAATATTCACCTCGAAAAGGAATAATCCGAAAATCAATCTCAAACCCACACTTTTTGGCTAGCTGATCAGAATATAATCCAGCACAATTAATCAAAAATTGACTCTCTATCTTCTTGTTTTCAAAATATAGGTCAAGCCTTTGCTCTGACCGCTTGATATCTTCAAGTTTATCTCCTAAAAAAAAGCACACCCCTTGTTCTTCCAGCTGCTTCTGCAATTCTAAACAAAGCGCTTTATAATCTATTATTCCTGCCTGCGGCACATAAATCGATCGAACACAGTCAACAAAGGGCTCAATATTCTTCGTTTCCTCAGGATTCAAAAAACGAAGACCACTCAGGCCGTTCGCCTTTCCTCGCTCCATAATTTGCTCCAAGCCTTCCAGTTCCTCCTCTTTGCCTGCAACAATCACTTTCCCGCACACCTCATGAGGAACATTATATTTTTCACAAAAATCTAATAAATATAAATAGCCCTTCCTACAATTAATAGCCTTTGATCCTCCGGGTTTATAATAGATTCCGGAATGAATTACTCCGCTATTGTTTCCTGTTTGGTGGGCTGCAACTGAGTTTTCTTTATCTACCACAGCCAGTTTTAAATCCGGAAATCTTCTTTTGATTTGCCAAGCACTTGCAAGACCTGTTGCTCCTGCACCACATACCACCAAATCAAAAGACCTACTTTCCATCGTCAGCACTTTTCTTTTCTGCCCAAACAAGTAATGGATCTGAACCCTGCCCTGACCAATCTATGGCATCGAAATCGACCTGTGAATAGATCACATATCTTATTTTACGTTTGATTATCTTTTCCATCTTGCCGATCAGCTGAATCAAATAATCCTGATCAACCTCTCCAATAAGAATCAAGTCAATCAAATGTGAGTCTAGTCCTCTGGCAAAGCTTCCAACTAAGTATGCTGAATCAAGATTACCAAGACGATCTAAGATATTATCAATGATCTTGTCCAGCTCAATATGTTTAATAATAAGATTCCTGATCTCGTTGAATAGGGGATGCTTTGTATTTGCTGAATAAAACTTCTTGTTTCCTTCTAAGAAGGAACTTAGCATTCCAGCTTTTTCAAAACGATTCAACTCAAGGCGAATCGAATTTGAAGAGTCCCCAAATTCCGACTCCAGGGCACGCAAATAAGCTCTCGTATTTGAGTTAAAGAAGAACTTCAACATCAATTTGATACGAGTTTTTGATGAAATTAATGTTTCTATCATTGGACTACTAAAGCAAATACAAATTTAACTAATTGTTTTTCAGTGAATTACACTTAAAACTTGGCTCAAAACCACTTTGACGGCATAAAAATAACAAAAGATTGAGTAAAAAAATTACTCAATCTTTATATAAATTTTTGTCTTGTAAGATTTTACATCCAACTGAAATAGTGGCTTGAAGCTATAAATTTCTCTGCACTAACGTTCTTGTTGCCTGTTTCTTAAAATCCAAACTTAAATCAGACAACAAACTCCATCAATCCCTAACAACCACTATTCACCTACCTTGTTTTTGGTCGTCTGAGGTTATCTTTATAAGTCGTTTTTAAACTGGTTTATATTATACCTTAAACTTCCACCAATAAACGATACTTTCCGTGCATCCAAGGAAGGGTCTGAGAATGTTTCATTTCTCCAAAAGAATTGAGTGCCAATATATAGGTTATGAAACAGCTCATAAGACAGGTCTGCACTTATTATTTGAACATCTGAACGCAAACCTTGACCTATACTGTGGCCTGTATCCGCATACCTTAGAGTATATGGTTTGAAAATATCTCCACCGTAACTCTCCGCATTCACGTCAAGTCCTTTGTAAAACTGAAAACCTTTAATATTGAGTAGCCATTTTTTGCTAAACTGATATCTAATATTTAAAAGTTGCTCGCCAAAGTTCGCTCCAAAAGGATGCGCCAACGGTTGTTCATAATGCCCATATGTGTTTTCAAATTCTCGATGAGAATAAGTGTATGGTCTTACTGTATTGTACTCATATTGAACATCTAAATTTTTAACACCCAAAAAATCTATCTGTTTTATACCAAGCTGTATCCCCCACTTATTGGTCCAACTGCTCTCTCCCGTTTTGAATAATTCATTAAAAATAAACTCATCAATGATCATCTGGCCATAAAGTTGAATCCGTTTTGGCAAATTCCATTGCCCGTCTATACCGATAATTACATTGTCCGGGCTTCCTATCATTCCTTCTATGGTACGATAAAAAATCACTGGATTTAGATAGTTCAATTCAAAGCCATCGTCTCTTGAAAAAATTACAGCCTCAAACAAACCCAAACTTATATTTTTAAACGGCTTGAAGCCCAGATAGTGGGCTGCCATGTATTTCTTTGGAAAGGGGCTTATACTTACAGGCCTTTGGTTTTCTGTTACCAATTCAGCAAAAATATTCTGCAATTGTACTTTGCCAATCCTCCAATTAATTTTAGCAAACAGGTAGTTTGTCGTTCGGTCAGATAAAAGCAAGGAGCGATAGCCATTGCCAATGAAGTTTCTTCCATGTCCAAACTGTGCATCGATATGTTTACTGATTCTAAAACCAATATGTCCTCTGGATAAAAGATAGTCTACTCCATCTGTAAACTCAAAAACATTGCTGTAATACCTTTTTACAAATCCCGAGCCAGGCAAAATCCCTGTATCCTGATAAATCGATCTGATATTGGAGGTGAAACGCGCTTGACTTTCTAATATCGTACTATGAAAATATACTTTATCATCTATAGAGCCATTAACAATCAAGCCTCTTTGGTTCATCAAATAAATGTCTGAGTCGTTTTGGTCTTTACCAAGACCTACATTGAGCATCGGTTTTATCTCAAATGCTGCGCTCTTGTTTTTAAACTGATATATGGCATTAGGCTGAGAATAGACGCCCAACCATTTTTTCCTTGGGATCAGCTC
>JBELIG010000041.1:0-19796 GCA_042091035.1 Sphingobacteriales bacterium
CCCAAGGTGCTCTTGCAAGATTGACATACCATTCAGAAGGAACTCCCTTTCCAGTGAATAATCCTCCCACCGCAAGTGCTAAAAAATTCAGACTTAAAAATGCTATAAATCGGATAGCAAACTTAGCCATGGTTGTTTTAGAGTCTATCATATTGAATATTTTACTTGAAAAACAAAAAATAACTACTATGCTAATAGCCTAGGTCCATGAAAGTTTACAAAAGGACGTAAATATTCTTTCCGGCTCAAGATGTCGGAGACCTATTTCATTATTAAAACTATTGGAAGGCGCTGATACTGGCTCAATCGCAACATAATCCTGACCTGGAACAGAAAAAAGCTGAATGTAATCCATTCCATCCATTTCTAAGCTGTAATTAGATCCATTCGAATCCCACTGCACAACTGAATCAGTTATCAAGAAGCAATCATCAATGGTCTTTGCCCAATCCAATATAGGACTCGAATCTTGCAGAACCATAGCTCGAGTAATTCCAGATTCATCAATGAGTGCTCTAGAAACTCCTGAAAATCGTATGGTATCCTTACTAGCTGTATCCAATTTAAAATAAGGATGCCAGCCAAAACTAAAAGGAAAGGATTGATGGCCATTATTTTCAACCTGCAATTCCATTTTTAAACAAGAAGGGCTCAGTCTGTAAACAACCTTGAACTTAAATAAAAAGGGAAAACCAGGATCTTTTCCAGAACTTGAACAACTAAATTCTAATCTAGCTTCATTATCTATCTGTTCAAATTGCTCCATTTTAAAAGTCGACTTAGCAAGCAGGCCATGTATTGCATGCCCCGTTTCACTTTCATTAGCGGTCAAATGATATGTATTTCCTTTGTACTTATAGGTCGCATCCTCAATCCGATTTGCATAGGGAAAAAGCAAGGCAGATGCATAGCACGAATCATAGGACCATGAGTCAGGTAAGCCTATAATTTCTTTACCGGCAACACTAAGATATTGCATCGATGCTCCAGCATCTGGATAAATCAAAGCTCCTATTCCCAGGACTGGATTTGTTAAACGTAGTAACTTTTGACCTTCTAAATTAACTTCTTCCAATTTATACATATAGGAAGTTACAAAGCGAGCAATAAATAATTAAAACTATTTGACATTATTTATCAGCTTTAAAATCCAAACTTGTAATTGAAACCTCAACCCTCCGATTCCGCCTTTGCTCAATTGAATTATTAGGATCCGGATACTTCATAAACCAATTGGAATATCCCTTATAACTTAAGCGAGCAGGGTTTATACCATTTTTAATTAATTCACCATATACTTTGAGTGCTCTTCTGTGGGCAAGCTTACCGTCAACAGAATTTAATGGTTTTCGCTTTCCAGGAACATTGACATGTCCACCGATATGCACAGAAATAGACGCATTGAGTTTCAAAAAATCTATCAAATCATATAGCCTACTATAATGATAAGGTAGAATCACTGGCTGACCACCCACAAAATTCAACTCATTCACATCGCCTTTTAGACCAAGCTCCAATTCCTGTAAAAGAACCGCTTCCAATAGAGTATCTGAGGCTTGAACTTCTAATTCTTCCCCACCAAAAAAATAATCTTTCTGTAGATAAAATAAACTTATATACTCCCCCACAGGAGCATAAAATTCGATGTATCCAGTAGTATCCGCAAATAAAGTATCCGATCGATAACTGGTTTGTAATCTAAGCTCTGCCTGCAGCCCCAGCTCCTCTTTTTCTGATGCAAAAACCTGTCTTTTAACCAATGCCAAATCACGCAGTTTATAGACATCTATTCTTACCCTTCGGTTCCTTTGCCTACTTCTATCATCCTCATTATTAACTACTGGATTACGCTCTCCAAAGATCACAACATCAATAGAATCAATATCCAAAGACAAAGCCTCTACTAACTCGCTTGCACTTTCAGCCCTTGCATGAGCTAAGTTCTCGTTATATTCAATAGAGCCGATATCATCTGTGTATGCTGATATCCGTATTAAGAGATTCTTTTGTCCCCTAAGTTTTGCTTTTTCAACGCTCAACACTGAATCTGACTTCATATCAGGAACGATTGAATCCGACCCAAAAAAAAGTGTACTTGATCGTAATAATTCAAGCTCAGACTTTAAGTTTTGAGCATTAAGCATAGTATTTAAACCAAATAAAAACAGCAGAAGCAAGTAACAAAATCTCATACATGTATTTCACTAAATCCCCAATATGACTCTATTCTAAACCTTTATAACGAATCATTTTCTTTAAAATTACAATCTGCCCTAAATGGTAGTGACTGTGTTCCAATAAACCGATTAAATTTCTAAAATAATTACCATAATTATTATCAGTAAAAGATTCTTCTAATTTAGCACTATCAAGTTCTTCAATACGTTTGGCGAAAACATCAGCTACTTCAAAAATTTCTTGCTTAAACGCAGTCCATGCTATTTCTGTCTGAAAATCTGGACAATCAAAACTAAACTTGTCCCTGATAACGAGTGGTTGACCAGATAAAACATCCGAAACCCCCTTCATGTAATAATTAATATGATAGCTCAACATTGCGATGGTATTAAAGCCATCTAACAGGAAAACAGCTTCTCTATAACCTACATCATCTAAAACATTTTTAAGACTAGATCCGGTCATGCTCTGACCATAAAGAAACTCTTTGAGTTGACGCGCTAATTGCTGACTTATGTCTTTCATCTCTGCCGATTAGGTAAACTAAACCAATTGCATTATCAAGTTATTGCAAGCATATTATCTTCTTGATAGAGCTTAATACCCCTATCAATCAAATTCATAAGCTCCTGCTCAAGTTTAAGATCAAGTTTCTTAATGTGAAAGCACGACTTCCCTTTCAGCATCTTTTGTAACTCTGGAGATAAGGCATCGAATTTTGCTTTATGCGTATATATTGGAAAAAAATAAAACCGCACATCTTTTGGCTTAGCAATCACTGATGCAAAATAAATACCAGCAACCTTTTTCTTCCCTTGCATAGTTTCTATTGTACCACTTACCTCAAATTGTTCGTCCAACTCTTTTTGAACACGTAAAACTCCTATATGTCTCTTGAGTAAGTTTCTAATTTTTTCATCGATATCATTCAAGTCCATATGCTAATTGTTTGATTTGATTCTACTTACAAATGCCTTACGTAATTTAACTAATTTAGGCTCAATAACATTTTGACAATATGGTTTTTCGGGGTTTGACAAATAATAGTCCTGATGATACGGCTCAGCAAGATAAAAGGATTCAAAAGCCTTCAACTCGGTCACAATCATATCTTCAAATAATTCTTGCATCTCTTCAAGTATCTTAATACCTGCGCTTTGTTCTTCTGCATTCCTGAAAAGAATAATCGATCGATATTGCGTCCCTCTATCTGCACCCTGCTTATTTATTGTTGTCGGATTATGTGTAGAAAGATGTATTCTTAGGAGATCCTTATAGCTGATTTTGCTTTTATCATAAGTTATATTAATAACTTCTGCATGTCCAGTAAGGCCGCTAGATACCTCCCTGTATGTTGGATTCACACCACGACCTCCAGCATATCCACTTTGAACATCTATCACTCCTTCTAAAGATTTAAATATAGCTTCTGTGCACCAAAAACAGCCCCCTCCAATTGTGAGCTTCCTAAGGTCACTCTCTACTTTTTTCAAGGCAGAACCATTGATGCAAAACCGCAAAAAAGAAGGTGCAGGTCCATCTTGAAACACATGGCCCAAATGCGCATCACAAACATTACAAACCGATTCTATCCTGTACATGCCATGACCTCTATCCTTATGGTATGCAATCAGATCATTGGATAAAGGTTGAGTAAATGAGGGCCAACCTGACCCACTATCAAACTTTTCCTCTGCATCAAAAAGTGCGGTTCCACAAGAGGCACATTCATATCGCCCCGCTTCAAACAGGCTACACATATCAGATGCATATGGTTTTTCTGTTCCCTTTTCTCTTGTAATCCTATACGTCTCCTCATCAAGCAACTCCTTCCATTCCTCTGCCGAACGTTCAACTCTTCTCGGAGGCTCAGGATTTCCATTATTAGCATATTTCAGTATATCAAGCCAACGAAGCATAGTATTAAAGTTTTAATTTCAATTCATTTAGAACATACTCAAGGCGAAGTAATGCATTGTTTGGATCTGAGCCAAAAATAGAATATTGAACGACTCCAAATTGATCAACAAGAATCCAATGTGGAGTGCCTCCAGCACCGTAATTCAAAAAAGTAGTATCATAATTATAATCTCGAAAAAAAGGAAAGCGAATAAACAGTTCTTCCTTTACATCTT
The DNA here is from genome assembly GCA_042091035.1 of Sphingobacteriales bacterium. Taxonomy (GTDB): domain Bacteria; phylum Bacteroidota; class Bacteroidia; order Chitinophagales; family Saprospiraceae; genus AM-2324. The sequence goes on from JBELIG010000041.1 coordinate 4,314, forward strand.
TAAATTTTTCCTCTGAGAAATCCATCCCATTAAAATTAGAATGAATCCCAATAACGTCTAACCAATTTTTATTCTCATAAACCATTCGATTCGCATATGGAATTGCTCGACCTAAACAACCTGGACAGCCTAAGCTAAAAAACAAGATTAGCATTGGTTTACCCTTTTGTTCTGACAAATCAGGTGGTGTCATTCCTAAAAGTGGTTCAAGAGACCAATCAGGTAATTGCTGCCCTACTGTTACTTGGCTTAATTGCAGTCTATTATTCTGTAAAAAATCTTGGTTATCCTGATTCACAAAAAGAAGTTTAGACGATCAAAAAACATGAATTTAATTTTTTGAATCGCTGTATATAGAATAAAGAAATTGCGTCCGTAAAAAGAATACATAAAACAAAAAACCCAATATATAGAAAGGGAAATCATACCAATCAAAAACAAACCTAGAGTTGATTCTAGGAAAACCAAACTCAAATAAAGCAATAAAAATCAGCGTCAAAGCACTTAGTTCAGGCAGAGCAAGTCGCCCACGCTCCGGGTAATATCGTTTCCATTCATATTCTAGGATAGGCAATAGAACTGGAAAGCAGAGGAGCGGGTCCAAAAATGAATCTAGTACTCCTAAAGAGCTATGTAGAATACGCTCAAAGAACTGATGCAAGATAAAGACCACATACAAGCCAACCAATATTTTATTATCCTTTATTATCATAGAATCATAAGGCTACTAAGATCGCTATTACTAATATAATCAATACTATTGGAGACATCGCTAGCATAAAAAAAATAAGTAAAGCTCTAGAGAATAGTTTCAACAAAAACAAAGCAATTGAATCCGAATCATTAAAGGCTATATAATCACTAAAGGATTTATACTTTTTATTTACCTCTTCAAAGACATTATTGGTTGGACCATCTTTCTCTGAATCTGTTTCGTTTAGTCTTGCTTTCATTATCTATTGATTTTTTTAATCAATTATAAATAGAAGTTAAATATTGCAAAGACTAAAAAAAATTAGACAACAATTTATATCCCATTTATGAAAGAGCTAAATTTAATCCTCTAGAAAATCGACAGTATTTTGAATTTGCTTAATCAGTTTAGGCATTGCTTCTACCTTATCTTTAAATTGAAGTTCTATCTTTTTAGAATCTAGACCGTTTGTAGAGATTCGAATAGAAACAGGTAGATCAGCATCTAGGCCATCAGTAAGTTTTTGCAATGCTGCCCATTTGTAAGCAGTTAATTCCTCCATAGATTTAAACTCAAATTCAAGCTTAATTCCTTCTTCCTCGCCATCCGAATAGATAACTTCTTCTTCTACTTGAATTACTCGCTTTTTTTGAATAGGCTTATCAGTTTCTATTAAAACTATGCGCTTTTCACCTTCTACATCATTCAGTTCCAAGTCAATTTCATCTTCTATTAAACCATCCAATTCGGAAAGATCATCCACAAAGAAAACTTCCTTAAGTTCCTTTCCGTCTTCCTTCTTTAGGATAACAACCTTCTTTCGATTGCCCTCTTCTTCAACTTTGACCTCTACCCTTATCTCTTTTTCTTTTTTTCCATTTTCCTGCGCATGGGCAGAAATTCCAGTAAAACAAAGCACTAAAAAAATCGTGATAAATTGTTTGAATCTCATGTATGTTTCCTTTTATAATTGTTCATTTTCTACATCAAATATTGCCTCATTCAAAAAATCATTCAATGGCTTTTGAAGAGCATAAGCTGAGGTGATATGGTTTAGGTAGGACTCTTCATCGAAAATATCCTCAAATTCATGTACTACAAAATAACTCTTGTTCTTAATCAAATCAATATTTGGATCGTCCTTGGCAAAACCCTTTGGAGCTAATTTTAGCCGATCTCCATAAATCTCCGGGAAAAAGCCTTTAAAAGCTTTATCATTTATGATTCCTAAATATTTATCCGGTTCCTTGACGATCTTACTCCGAATTGATCTTAAGTGTGCTGGCATAGGCTGGTAAATACCTCCACCAATTATGCAATTACCGGGTTCTAGATGCAGATAATAGCCAGCAAAAGGACTTTTACGTCCTCCCCGAGCTATGAAAGCTCCAAAATGTAATTTATACGGATCCTTGTTCTTAGAAAAGCGGGCATCCCTATATATTCTATACACGCAGTCCTTAGGCAGTAAGAAGGTAAAAGCATCTTCCTGCTCAGAAAGTTGCTCAATAAGTTTACCAACCATATTATCAAACTGTGTCTTTGCCTCTAAATAAGTAGATTTGTTCGCGTTGAACCAATCTCTATTATTATTAATCCTTAGGTCCCCCAAGAATGAAAAAACAGCTTCCATTTTCTAAAAATTATAGTCAATGAATAAAATATCTCTATTTAAAACAAGAATCTAATTTGTGGGTTTAAAGTCCTTGACATTTATCTACTCATTTTATACCAATTACATTTAAGATCTTCATAAAAAAAGTGTTCTTGCCATTCAAAGCCAATCTTTTCAAGAATATAAATAGAACCAGCATTATCGACATGAGAAGAAGCATATATATCCTTTGCTTGAAGCGTTTCGAATGCATAATCTCTACTAAAAATAGCAGTTTCGAGACCTATTCCCATTCTCCAATATTCAGGTCTTAAACGATAGCCCAGATCAATAAACTCTTCAAGTGGTCCAAAAGATGACTCATATTTCAATCCCGTCCATCCAACAAACTCCCCATTGGCTTTCCACTCAATAGCCCAGCGACCAATACCTTTGTCCTCATATTGATCCATAACTTTTTTAATCTGCTGAAGTGCTTCCTCTTCTTTAGAAATGGTCTTCTTACCCAAGTACTCATGTACGCGCACATCAGAATCAAGCTGCAGCATGCCCTCTGTATCCCCTTCATGCATTTCCCGAACGATAAATCGTTCTGTCTCTTTAATAATCTTCATAGAAGCTAAAATACTGTTTTAACCAATGCTCTTATTAAATAAATATAAATTTATTTCTCAAGATCAATAGGTGCTTTAAGCTCTTTTGACCGAACAAACAAGGCGACAATAGCACTGGTCAACACCCCAGATATCATTGCCCAAATCGTACTTTGCACTGCATAATTCTCATAGCTAAAGTAAGCTTCAGCAGCTTCTCTATCATCATAATACCCTGTCTCTAATGCGTATTCAATCACATTTGGAAAAAACTCAGGAGTAATCAGGTTAGAAATTACCCATTGTGTAAGTGGACTCAATATTGTAATTACAATTGAAATCAGAAGTCCAGACATAAAACCTTGCTTAAAGTTCATCTGACCTCCAAGGTCATTATTCTTTTTATCTCTAAGCGCAAGTATGTATATAGCAAATGCAGGGATCATAAAAAACATAGTCACTACCGGATGGTACTCCAGATTTGTACTATGCAGTCCTGCAATTCGTTCGCCTAACATCCATAGTAGCATAACAGCTATAAATATTCCAGCCCATTTAAATTCAGTTTTAAATCTTTCCATGCTAAGTCCATTTATTATCAAAGCTTAATAAAATATTATTCAGGTAACTATTTTGCTACGTTGCCAGGCGGGGGAGGAAAAATTTCAATTTCCATATTGAAATTAAAATCCATAAGATCATACAGAAGGTAAGGACAAAAAACTGAATATTCAGCGTGAAGGGAAAAAATGAAAACTTGAAAGGAAATATTTACTGAATTATATTCAAATCAACAGATGCAGAAACAAGCGTTTTAAAAACCTCAAGTTTGGTAGCATTGCAGCTACTAATCTGCAAATAACTTTTTTGTGATTCAGGGAAGGTATGGACAGCAAGGTGACTTTCGGCAAGTAACCATATAGCCGTATATCCTTTGACGGGAAAATGGTGGACTAGAGTATCTAGGACACTAAAATCACTTTTTGATAGAATAGCATGTAAAGTAGCTTCCAGCGAACTTGGTTCGGTATTATCAATCCAGCATTCCCAAGAATCCATTCTTGCAGGAACCTCTACATAGGATACATCTAATGATTCTTCTTTGCTCAACATAAGAGTCTTTACTATTTTGACTCAATATTATGGCATTTGAAGAAATAAAAAAAAGAAAGCTCCTCAAAGCTTTCTTTTTTTCGACTAAAAACGAATACCAAAGCGAATACCTGTATTGTTACTCATACTTAAGAAATTATCATCTCTTCCATTAATATTTTTAATCACCATAATACCTGTTTCAATTCCAACATAAAAAGCATCTGTAATTGTAACATCAAAACCACCTCCTAAAACTAATCCAAGGTAATTATCAGTCCTTGAATTAATACCGCTAAAATAAGAAGGCTCACCCCAAGGATTAGTAGTATTGTAATTGATGATTCGAGAATAACTTGAATATTTACGACCAAAAAGAACTACATCAGTTGATACATAAGCAGAGACATTATTATTAATTATCCTATTAAATTGGCCACCTAAACTTATTTGTGCAACTTCGTTTTGCAATCCTGTTCTTGCTAAAGCCGAATGGTATAAAATACCAATTCTAAATTGATTATGTTTTCCTGACTTAAACATCAAATTACTCATACTAAGATATTCCGGCGAGAAAAGAACTTCAAACGATCTATTTTTCATCAAAGCATTGTGAGCTACCGAGAGATCAAGCAAACCAACTGTAGTCATCTCGGAGGATTTTTTTACAGCCTCCAAAGAATTAGTATAAACATCTGAGCCTTCAGTAATCGAATCCATTGATCCTTCTATACCTTCTTCATACCTAAATCCTTCTATCTCAGCTTTTATAATCTGCATTTCTGCAGGTTTACCATATCTGAGTTTGATCTTTACCAACAAGGCATCTTCAGATTCCAGCAAAATTTCACAATTAACCGTTTCCCCGCTGGTTTTGGTCAAAACATCCTGAGCTTGAACACTAAAAATCATTAGCAAGAACAAGCTTAAACAAGTAATCTTACGCATCATATATTTTTGTTTTTTAGAATTAAAACAAAATATATAATTTATAATTTATAATTTATAATTTATAAAATGTAATTCTATTTTTCTCAGTATTCGACTTCAAGGAAAGTATGTAATACCCTTTGTGCAAGCCTCTTAGTTCGTCTAGATATAAAACACCGTCGGCAGTCCTCTTCTCTCCTCTCAATAATGCAGCCCCCTTTTGATCATAAATTGTATATTCTATCAGTCTATTATCACCATCTAGTTCAACATTTAAAACATCATCTACAGGATTCGGATAATATTTCAAGGGCTTTTCCTTAAACTTTACATCACTTGTAGATACAGGGCCTTCTTCATAAACTCTAATGTAGTCTATGACCATATCGCTATACGTAAAGCCAGGAGATACTGTGGACTGGATTGCGGTATTCAATAAGATATACATCTCCTCATCAAAAGGCCAGGTATCTGCATTCTTATCAGCAGGATTGTAGGTAAAATGTAGATTGCCATCAACCAGAAACCTCAACTTCTCGGCAGTCCATTCCAGTGTATACAAATGAAACTCCGAAGAAACTGTTGAAATCACTTGCCCTCCATGATTGACTGTATTTCCAAAACTTGAGGGTGTGTGCGTTGCACTTTGTACAAAATTCTGATTCCCACCCCAGTGTTCCATGATATCAATTTCACCACAGGCTGGCCACCCAGTAGTTCCAAATCCCAATTGCTCCCAATAGGCTCCATTCTCCGTAATATTTTTGCCCAACATCCAAAAGGCGGGCCAAGTCCCTGCACCTTCAGGCAGTTTAGCTCGGATATCAACCTTTCCATACTTGAAAGCAAATTTTGAATTCAAGCGAGCAGAAGTATAATCCTTAGTTTGCCCTTGATTCGTATAGGTCTCTTTCTTTGCACGTATGGTCATGTAGCCATCTTCTACAAAAGCATTATCCGTTCGATCCGTATAATGTTGCACCTCTCCATTGAACCAGGCAAATCCATTTGGAAGGATTGTTTGATGAAACCACTTATCCGTATCTATGGCTCCAGCCCCATCACATTCATCTGACCATACAAGCACATTAAAATCAGTTACAGTTCCTACATCTAAAGTACCATCATATTGAAAGTCGTCAATATAGGCTCTGACTTGATCATTATTATCTTCTCCATTTACTTGAAACAAGACTCTATTAAAATCATCGCGTTCTGTTGGATCAGCTGAACCTGCATTAAAGTTGATGAAATCATCATTCAAAAAGTCAAAACTTACTTCCTGCCACTCATCTGTAATTAGCGGCTTAATAATCTCACATTGCGTTGTCCAGGGTTCTCCGAGGTCTGCATTTTGTAGTTTTAGCGAAATTTGATTGGTCTGACTTCCTGTGAGTTGATCTGAAGGAATATATATTTTCAGGGAAAAAGTATGTTGAACTGAAAGATCAAAATTGACAGGAGTATCAAAGCGAACATTTGCGTACTGACCTCCGGTATCGTAATAATCTAGAACCTTAGAGCTCGTGTTGATGCCTTGAGCATGAGGATTATTAAAATCCGAATTCAAAGCACAATCGTCGCCGAACCATGTATTAACGGTCCCATTACCTTCAAAATCATCAAAAACCTCCTGACCGCTTAAAGAATGACAAAACAATAGAAGGATTGCAATACAAGGCATTACGCATTTCATATGTATAGATTTGTCGGCTTTACTGGCTGGTTTGACTAAAATAAATCATTTTGATGATTGTTCAAAATGACCGAAGTTAAATTCTAAATAGTTTTTTAATCTTAAACAGACAATAGTGGCGAGAAGGCTTTAATTTTTCGATCGAACCTCGATAAATTCAATAATATCCGAAGCTATCAGAGCATAGAGTCCACGTTTCTTAGCCGCACGATCTCCAGCTTCCCCATGGAAATAGACTCCAATCATTGCTGCTTTTAGAGACTCATAGCCTTGAGCTAATAATGAAGTGATCATACCTGTAAGCACATCTCCACTTCCGGCTGTTGACATCCCTTGATTTCCAGAAGAATTAAAGTAAAGTTCACCATCTGGTGAGGCAATCACAGAGTAAGCATCTTTGAGCAAAACGATACAATTATACTTTTTTGAAAAGGCTTGGAGCTTTTTGTGTCGTTCGGCTGTATCTGTAAATCCTCCGACCAAGCTTCTAAACGCAGCAACATGAGGAGTCAATATTGAATTTGCAGGAAGAGCATCAAGCATTTCTGGGTTTTCACTCAATATAGTTAGTCCGTCGGCATCAATAACTAAGGGCACTTTACAGCTATCTAAAAGTTTTGATAACAGTTCAGTAGTTTCAGCACTACTACCCACGCCAGGACCGAAGCCAATGGCAGAAAATGAATCTAAATCAAAAAGTTGGGAGATATGCGCCTCGGATTGATCAACCTCACAAATAGCCTCTGGAACAGATATTTGCATTATATTGTATCCACAAGCTGGCACTTGCGTTGTTAAAAGACCAGTCCCTGTTCGCAGACAAGCCAATGAAGCCAAAATTGCTGCACCCACTTTACCTTGAGAACCAACCATCAGGCAGGCATGTCCATAATTTCCTTCATGAGAGATTTGAGGCCTGTTCTGAACCAAGTCCAGGACTTCTTCATCAATCCAGTATGCATCAGAATCAAGTTCCTGAATATATTTTTCGTCCAAGCCAATATCTACGACCTCCCATTTTTTTATAAATGGGCTATGTTCAGGATAGAAAAATGAAATTTTTGGACGCTGAAAACTGATTACTAAATCAGCATGAATAATAAGTGCATCGCTGGGACTTATTCGATCCCCACTCATTCCAGTAGGAATATCTAAAGAAACAATTCGCTTACCACTAGAATTTGCTGCCTCGACAACCTCAGCAAGTAGCCCATAGACCTTACTTTTCATACCCGATCCAATAATACTATCGACAATAACATCTGACATACTTAAATCGGGTAGATCACTGATGTCTTCCACGACAATAACATCATCTAGCATATTGAAATTGGCAATACAATCTGTCGAAAGTTCATCTTTGAACTTCACAAGAACAGCTCTTGCATAAATACCCTTTTTACGAAGCATTCTGCACAAGGCGAGACCATCTCCCCCGTTATTGCCAACACCACAGAGAACAGTGACTCGCTGACGCCACACATCATGACCCATTAAAGCATCAAAGAATGAGCTAGTGGCCATTTCCATAAGCTCCCAAGAACTTATATTAGAGTGCTCGATAGTATGTTTATCTGCATCTCTAATCTGTGGAATAGTAAGTATTTTTTTGATCCCCTTAGATCTCATAAAAGTTTGAAATGTTAGTACTAATATCGACTAAGTTATGAATCTATAACTACATAAAATGTCATATTTTTAAAAGAAGTGAAACACAGGTACTAAAACACAAAAATTAGCATAAAAAAGGCGGATATACATTGTTGAATACCCGCCTTTTAATCAAAACGAAAGAATTAGAACTTGAAACTCAATCTTGAGAAGAAGAAAGCTCCATCAGAACCCATCTGTACCGAGTCATTGAAGCCACCTTGATCGGTCCAACCATCCCATTGAGGAGTTGGATAGGTATTCAGTAAATTATTAGCTCCTAAACTGATATCCATACGATCTGTTACAGACCAATTTACACCAATATCTAGTGTTCCAGCCTGCTCATAAATATCGGTAGCTACAGCAAGTAAAGCTGCCGCTTCCTCTGCATTTGTTGCAGGTGAATCTACCCATTGAAAATCTTGGATAAGTACTTCACTGAATAAAGTGTAGGCTAAATTTATACTCAGGTCACCCATTTTAAGCCCTGCATTTACACCAATTTTATAATCTGGTGCAGCAGCTTCTAAATAAGCTTGGGAGAATGGACCGAAGAAAGTATATTCATTCAAGCTTCCTGAATTGATAGCCTCAATCTCTGTATTATTAAAATTCGCTGCTATTCCTGCTGTGATATTGTTATCATCAGTAAGCCAATGTTTGTATCTCAAAACAACATCTAAACCAGTTGTTCGAGTGTCCACACCATTTGCAAAAAACTGAACATCACTTACATCAGATGCAAGCCCTGAAGCATCAAAATAATCTGTAAGGATGATTCTATCTGTAACATTGATCATGTATCCATCAATCGTTGCTGTAAAACCACCTTTCTTAAGTGTGAAACCAGCCGCAAAGTTTGAAGCTTCCTCCTGCTTAAGCTCATCAATTCCAAAATCTCTAGCAATATCACTCGTATTAGAAGCAAGCAGCGTGCGGACTGAAGTACCGGCTACAATATTGTTAAACACCAAGTTATAATGTACCTGCGCTAAGGATGGCGCTCTAAAACCAGTAGAGTATGTTGAACGAACACTGAGTGCATCAGAAACCTTATACCTTGCACCCAACTTATAGTTAAAGGTGTTCCCAAAGTCACTATAATTTTCAAAACGCAATGCTGCAGTTAGTAAAAATTGCTCTGTGGCATTCAATTCAAAATCTGCATAAGCACCAACATTAGAACGGCTAGCGTTAACTACATTTGCAGGACTATATCCAGGGAATCCCTGAGACCCACCAGAAGGAACCTCTCCAAATTCATTGGTATAAGCAACTTGATTTGCAGGATCTGTAATTACATTCCCTGAAGCATCATAGGTTGCATACGAACCTTCTTCTCCCTCAAAAATTGTAAAGTTCTCACTTCTAAATTCTGCCCCGAATGCCATATTCAATCCATTAGCTATGGATTCATTATACTTACTTACTCCCAATGCTGAGTTATTCATAGAAAGACTATGCCCTCCAGCATCAAATTCCGTAGGTGCATTTGCGCCCATAGAACCCATTGAAGCATTGTTTGTCCCTTTGATTGTATACTGGAAGTTATTCATACCATAGGTATGACTCAAATCTACATTCCATCCACTACTCAAGGCTGTTTGATAGCCAACAGTTGCAGAATTGTCAATAATCTTTGAAGTGATTCTAGGAGAAAAACCATCTGGATATAATGCGCTATTCGACCTTGAATCATCTGCTGCTGCTCCTCTGGAGAATGCATAAGCATCCGTATATCTATTTACATAATCCCCGAACACATAAACCTCACCATTTCCTACCGGAAATGCTGCATTTAGTAAGCCCTGATATTGATCAACGGCAGCAGAACCATATCCCTGTCTCCATTCAAAACCAGGTCTTAAAGTTCGATCCTTCATCATGCCTTCTGCTGTAACATTGATGAAAGCACCATTATCGTTCAGTTTCGTTCCATAATTCAAACCAATCTTGCTGGTATTACCGTCAAAAGAGCGATCTTCTCCATCGATACGGTTAGTACCTTCAATATTAAACAAAGCCGGCTCCCAACCATCTTGATCCTCAAAAACTCCTTCTGCATATTCTTCGCCCACAGCCGTACTGTGTGCACCATAACTTACAAATGCTTCAAGACCATCTGTCTGATCTTTGAGTACAATATTGATTACTCCAGCAATTGCATCAGAACCATACTGTGCAGAGGCACCATCTCGCAAAACTTCTATCCGCTTGATAGCTGAGACTGGAATTGCATTCAGGTCAGTACCTGAATTTCCACGACCTCTAGTTCCAAATATATTTACTAAAGAAGACTGATGCCTGCGCTTTCCATTTATCAATACCAAAGTCTGATCAGGACCCATCCCCCTTAATGATGCAGGGTCAATGTGATCTGCACCGTCAGAACCTGATTGCTTGGTAGCATTAAAAGATGGAGCGGCATATTGGAGAATTTGATTCATCTCTACCCGGCCGTTGGAAATAGCTAATTCTGAAATATCAATGACATCAATTGGTGCAGGACTATCTGTAGCTGATCGATTATAACTTCTAGATCCAACTAAAACAATCTCATCTAAAGAAACACCTGCTTCAAGGATTACATCGATTGTATTTCTTCCATTGATTGGGATAAGTATAGAGGTATACCCAGTGTAACTAACATTTAGTGATGCATTGACATCAGAAACCATTATTGTGAAATCACCCTCCAAATCGGTGGTAGTTCCTTCTGAAGTTCCATCCACTTGAACAGATGCTCCAATTAATGCTTCACCTTTACTGTCTTTAACTGTTCCGTTTATTTTTGTTTGCGCATTCAAGAAAATCACCATTCCGAAACTCGCAAAAAAAGTTAGTAAGAGTTTTTTGTACATAAACTAGTTTTATTTTGTTAAAAATTAAAAACACAGCCTAATGTAAACAAATTGTATTTTTTTAAAAAATTATAATCTCCTTACTAAAGAAACCATAGAATAAAAACAACCATAAAGAGGGTCATCTTTATTTCTTTAGATTAAATGAATAAGCGACTTTACCATAAGCGCCAAGTGTTCGACCAAAATAGCTGTATTCAAGACCTACTCCCATATTAAGTATTCCTTGTTCCCTTGCCATGGACCATTCAGTTCCAAAGTGTGGCCTCAAATCATTTAATAAATTATACCCCCAGGCTCCAAAATCAGCTGACTTATTGAATTGATTGACAAAGATCTTTTCCCGCTCATGCCAATCTTCTCCCTCAAAACTAGACAATACATTTAGCTGGGTATTGATCCCGCCGACAAGCATAGTACTTAAAGCTTTGCCACGCTTGATAACATAAGATAGGTTCAACGGAATATTAATATTCAACTGTCTCACTTGTTCCAGACTCACAATAGGAACATGCTGATTCCGAAACCTACTAATAAAAAATTCGCCTGGCATTTTAAAATTCATCGCCGTAAGGCCAAGACCAAAGCCATAATCAAAGGTAAATCTTTCATTTAATCGTTTCGATCGTTCCAATCCCACATTTACATCTAGACCACTAATCCTAGAGAAAGCATCCTTCGTAAAAGTGGTAAGGTAAGATGTTTCAAGTTTGAATCTTGTCTTGGATTGCTCGAAAGTGTTAGCAGACTGCCCCTGTAGTTTGATAGTTACTAAAAATAAAACTAACAATACTGTAATTCGCATAACTCAGATTTTTAAATTTTCAATGTATTTAGAGTAAGGAGTCATATCAAAAAAAATAGGTTGTAGATAATCTTCAAAACTCTTCATTTATGCTAATTATTTACATATACTGGTACACAAAAAAAATGCAACAGTATTTAATTGTTGCATTTTTTAATAATCCTCCTATCTCTTAAAGCCTAAAAACTGTGGTGCAAACTAAGTTGTAACTGGTTCTTTGACCAGGCATTGGTTGTTTGCTTCATCACCCCAAGTTGTGTCCTCAATCCATCTTTGATCGTATAACCTAAAGCCGCATAGAATCTATTCCGATCAAAAACCTCCACCGTATTACCTGAACCAATTTCTCTTTGGCCATTGATGAACAGTTCATTATAAAGTGCTAAATATATCGCCCCCTTTTTCAGGTCTTGCTGATTCAAAGGAATATTCATAAATAGGTTATAGCGATATCGCGTTCTTAAATCTTGTCCCTCTACAAATCGTTGCTCATATCTAAACCGATGTGTCAGAAAAACCCGATCTGCAAAGTTAGTTGGGAAAAGAGCCTCTTGATATATACGACTTTCCGAGACGGTGCTATTATCATCTCCAAAAGCCCCTGTTGTAATGTTTCCATATCCAAGGGTGAATTTGATATCAGCATTTTCTGGTTTGTAGGTAAAACCACCCCTAAGAAGTAACTGCTCAAGATCAGAGCCAAGGTCCCAATTTCTAAATTGGACATCTCCTTGAACACCAAAATTACTATCGCCAAATTCTGTGCTAAAGAAATACATATACCAGGCACCTAATTGATCTTCGTCAAACTGTGCTTTGGTCTGATTAATAAATAAGAAGTTCGAGACAATTAAAAGTACTAGTATCTTTTTCATACTTGATTCTATTTAGATGTTTCAATTGTAAACACGAAAATAAAGTTCAGGTTGAAAATCCATTATTATTCTTGAAAAGAATCTGCTACTTGTTGAATAACAGCTATAGATTTGAAAAATTGAACCACAGAAAGGTCTATTTATACAATTGCCAAATAAAACTTTACTTTATCAAACCGCTTAAAACATTCAAATTTCGTCCTGCTATTCCAAATCCAAAAGGCCTAGATAGGGGTCTCCGGATAGTCCTAATACTTGAGCAAAAGCTGGTTCGGTTTTCAACCCCTTTCTTTTTAACTCCAAAACTTCCGCTTTAAACTCAGCCCCCCTATCCGATAAAATAGATGCCTCTATTAGCATATGCCGATAGGCATGTTGTTCCCTTGAGGGCATATTCTGTGCAAAAATTTCAATAGGAAAGTCTGCAGTTGTGAAAGATACAGTTACATATTCTAATCCAAGTGTAAAGCCTCGATCTACTGAAAAGTCTTCGTAGCACCCAAAATGAGTCCTTAACAGATCAGCAAAGGAGTCGAATTCAGCTACACGACATAGAATGTCCAAATCACTTCCATCAATATCAATACCAATTGGAACAGTTCCAGCAAGCAGAGGATCATAAGGAGACAATATTTTCCACAGATCAAGTGATTGAATAAGCTTGTAAGCCATACGCTGTTTTGAGCTACCCCATCTTAAGTAATCTAATTTAGAATAATCTATCCTTCTCATATATCGATTACGATCCAGCTCCATATGATACAAGTGATAGTCCTTAGCCCAGTAATCATGCTCCGTCCTTAAGAGTTCAAAACCAAACTTAGCATAGTAAGCATAGACAAATTGAGAGGTCCGAACAATCACTTTTTCAATAACATCATTAGAGAATAGCAACTCTAGACGATACCCTAACAATTGGCTTCCAAAACCTTGGCCGAGGTAATCAGAATGAATAAAATCCCAACTAATTATACCTACAAGGCCATCTTCATCATAGTTTATACCTCCAGCTCCCACTAGACGGCCCTTTACCTCATAAACAAAATATTGTTCCAGCTCATTATCTAGGTAATACTCAAGATCTTTAACCTCAGATACAGCAAAAAAGTCAGGTATATTCGTCTTAAGCAGATCTATCAACTCAGCTTTATCTTCTGCTCGGTAGGCTCTTATCACGATTCAACTTTACAAGGACTTTAAAAAATAAATATTGCAACGCTCATAGGGCGAACCACCACCATCAATTTCATTAAAACCCAATTTTCTATAAAGCTTCATAGCCGGTTCAAGAATGGTATTACTTTCAATATAAAGCGTTTTGCCACCAAGCTTTTTTGCACGATCTTCAATAGCATTAGCTAATAGATATCCTATACCCATACCCTGAAACTTTGGATCAACAGCCATTTTTGATAGTTCGTAATCATAAGGCATATCCTTCAACTTGACTAAGGCGCAGATACCGGCAATCTCTACGTCACAATATGCAACAAGGATAGCCCCTCCCCCATCCAATACAGACTGCTGGGGATTATCCAAAGCTTTATGATCAGAAGCTTCCATTTTAAAATACTTCTCAATCCATCTTTGATTCATCTCCTTGAAAACAAGTCTATGCTCTGGACGATAGTCAACAATCTTGATCTCTTTTTTCATAATACTTCGAGTTGTAAACTAAAATAAAAAAAGTGGTTCACAACCACAGCCTAAATGCTATAGTTATTGATTTTAATATCAATCAGTATGGCTGAATTCCTGAATTCATCTCTAATAAACTAGCCAAAATCCCTATAAAATTTTTCGCGATGCATATTGTGGTTTATCGAAATCACCATCAACTCAAACGATACAGTTTGTCTAAACCGTTTGCAAACAATTTCATAGCCTAGGTCTGCAGAGATTATAATTCAACAAAATCCAATACTTGAAATTTCTGCCTAAGGATTAACACAATAATGCAGAACCCTAAGAAAATCGACTATGTTCTGCTAAAAAATCTGTGTTAAAACACCCTGCAACAAAAAAGAGTTTGACGATAAGGCCAAACTCTTTCCTGCAATTCCTCCTGAATATCAGGAATAATCTACAGCTATATTCCTTCGATTTCGCTTAGAAGAAAACCATCGTCCTCCACTACCATGGTTTTCGAAAATTTATCGTGCCATCCTCTACTCGGACCTAAAAAGGATAGTCTATCAAAGGGTATAAAACGACATACTGACCGAAGCGCACATTCAGAAAAACTCATAATAGATCCGTCTTCACGAAGTGCTCTTGATTTTGTTATATACTTACCGACTGTTTTCCCTTTGCTATAATATTCAAAAACGGAGTAGTAAAGGAAATAGATTAAAAAAGAAAGCAAATAGGAAAAAATGTTTATTGTGTTTTCATCTTCTAATACTTCCAAATTCCCCGAAAGACCAAGGCCCGCACCAAAAATGGCCGATAAAGCAATAACGAGCAAATAATGAACGATAGTATCAATTAAACTATTGAGAAATCGTTTATTTTTTGAGGTTTCTCTGAATTTTATTTCAAGTCCAAGCAGATTGTCTAAAGTGTCGTTCATTTAATTATTTTTTAGGGTAAAAAAAGATTTTTTTCTCCGGCCAAGATAAAAATAAAACCAAATCTAAAAAACTTGTAAAACAGGTAATACTCTATTA
>JBELIG010000273.1:0-3710 GCA_042091035.1 Sphingobacteriales bacterium
GAAAGAATATTATTGATTTTGTCTTGCATTGTATAAGTCTTGCCTTGCAAAGTTACATTAAAAATTGGTTGCTATTGATTTTGGCTTTATTTTGCAATCGGAAAAATACATAGAAGTAATAAAATTAAGCTAAATATGAAAAACATCTATCTGCTACTTTTTATCCTTATAGGATTTGGTCTTACAAGTTGTGTTAAAGAAGACGGTGGGGGTGATGCTTCAGCTGAAACAGCTGTAGTAGAGGAGTCTAATCCAGATGAATTACTGGGAGGAGGAGTTCCTTTGAGCACCGAGGGTAAAAGAGTTGTTGAGAACCTAACAAACAATAGTTTTTGGTACGTCGAACATTGGCATAAAGTAATTGCGGGAGAGGGTAGAGATAATGCCGCATACGAAGCGAACAGAGGAAGGTGGTTTCAGTTTAAAAAGGATGGAACATTTACACACGGACAACTTTTGGAAACTGTAGGTACTGGAACCTGGTCTTATAACAGTGATTCAAAAGCTGTTAAGATGCTCAGCGTAGAAAAAAAATACAACGAAGAGTTTGCTGTTGATCTTCATTCTCAGGGTGGAATGATGTCTTGGACGAGCACAAAACGTTTTAATTCAGCAAATGTAATGGCACTCTTAGAAGAGTATGTAGAACTTATGGCCGAGCTGCCTTAGGTTAAGGAAAATTCAAAAAAGCCTATTTCAATTTAAAGAGATAGGCTTTTTTTATGCTTAAAATATTGTTTTGACTTTATTTCTGTTGGTAAAACATTATAATTACTCCACTATATTCTTTATTTTTAATTGATTTAAGAATAAAACTCACTATTATATGCGTAAACTTTTACTTTCTACTTTTGCAGCATGCTTATTAGCAAATTTGAATGCTGATGCACAAGTTTCCTTTTCGGAAAATTTTGATTCCTACAATTCAGGGGATCTTATTGTAAATACTCTTCCAGATACATGGAGCACATGGACCGCTCCGTACACGGCTAATCAGGATGCTCCTGTTTCATCTGAGCAAGCTAATTCAGGAGCTAATTCACTCCTATTAGAATCTCAAGGTACAGCTGGGCCAATTGATGTTGTCATGAATTTTGGTGAAAAATTCGAATTTGGAACCTTTGACTTCTCTTCTGCTATATATGTGGATGCAGGAAAAGGTGCTTATTGGAATTTTCAAGCTGAGGTTGCTATAGGAACAGCTTGGGCACTCGAGTTTGTTTTTCTTGGTGATGGGACATACTTCCTTCGCTCAGATGCTACTATTCATATGCAGGGAGCTTATACCCAAGGTGAATGGTTCGATGTAAGCCTTAATGCTGACATGCTTTCTAATAATTGGGTGTTCTCAATTAATGGTGAAGAGCAAGGTTCATTCTCAAATTCAATTAATTCAATTGCATCATTGAATTTATATCCGTTTGAAGAAAATACGGGTTCTAAATTCTTTATCGATGATATCGAAGTAGCTTATGAGCCACCAACATTATTAGCGAATGACTTGGCAGCAACTAGCGTTAGATTACCATTGGATATTTGTTTGCCTGGAACAACAGTTGATGTTGAAGTAACTGTATTCAACACAGGACTTAATACTGTTGAATCTTTTGATTTGAATCTTTCAAATGGAGTAGACATTTATACAGATGAAGTATCTGGTATCAGTCTAGCATCATTTGAATCAACAACGTTCACACACTCTGTGTCTTACGAGGTTTTAGAAGGAGTTCAAGATGTATTAGCTTCTGTGACCAATCCAAATGGCGTAACTGATGAGAATACAATGAATAACTCAGGTGCTGCTTCTATTAAAGGAATAACTCCAGTTGGAGGAAGAAGTGTAGTTGTTGAGGAATTGACAGGTACATGGTGTCAATGGTGTCCTTATGGAAATATACTTTTGGATAGACTTAAGCTAGGTTTCGGAGACCATTTCGTGCCAGTAGCTATTCACTTTGGTGATCCAATGGCTTATGATGAATATAATGCGTACATAGGTGCTACCTTCAATGACGGTAGCAACAGTTATCCAAATATTGTTGTCAACAGACAAGAATCTATGCACCCAGTGAATGGTATACCTGCTGTTGAAGCAGTTTTGACTACGCCTTCAGATGGTAATATTGAGTTTGGGGCTATTTATGATGAGTCTACTGACCAGTACTTGATTCTAATTGGATCATCATTTAACAATGATTATTCTGGCGCTGATTACAAGGTACATGCACAGATTGTTGAAAATAATGTTACTGGGGTTATTTCTCAGTACGCTCAAGCTAATGCTCTTTCAGGTCAGCAAGGTGATTTTGATGGATGGGAAGCACTTTCTAATCCAGTTCCTGCTGCTCAGATGTCATACCAAGAGGTTGCAAGAGCATACCTAAGTTCATTCGATGGTGTAGCTGGTGTTATCCCTGCTGAAGTAGAGGCAGGTGCTACCTACGCTACTTCATTTGATTACACACCTGGTGCTGTTGATGTTAATGAATTACATGTTGTTTCATTTATAACAGATGCTTCAGGTCAGATCGTAAATGCTAACCAAATTTCTTTGGCTGATGCAGTTGCTAATGGTCCATTGAATGCAGATAATGTATTAACTGCAGCTGATATTGATCTTACTGTTTATCCTAATCCTGCTACAGAATTTGTTTCTGTTCAGTTTATGGATTCTAAGTCAGAAAAAGTACAGCTAGAGTTGGTAGATGTAAACGGAAAAGTTGTTTATACGAACGCTTTCGATAACACAAACAATGTTATCAATAAAGCAATTAATACAACACAGCTTTCTTCAGGTATCTATATGTTGAATATCAAACTGGACAATCAGTTGATTTCAAAAAAGGTGAATGTAATTCACTAATCAAAAAAAAGCCAAGTCATTCAGACTTGGCTTTTTTTTATCTTTTTCCTCTCTTCCTTAGATTCTGAGCATAGATCCTACTATTCCTATTGTGGCTGCTAAGGTTAGTCGCAAAATTGTGAAGTCCGCTTCCATCTCCTTTAGCACAATAATATAGATACTTATGATTGTCTGCATTCAATATTGCATCAATACTAGCAATGGATGCCATAGCAATAGGTCCAGGTGGTAAGCCCCTGTACATGTATGTATTATATGGCGAGTCGTATTCTAGGTGTTTATTCAGCACTCTTTTAGTAGAGAAATCCCCTGTTGCAAAAACTACGGTTGGATCTGCTTGTAAGGGCATGCCAATCCTTAAACGATTTAAAAGAGCACCAGCCATTTTAGGTTTTTCGCTGTCCTGATTGGTCTCCTTCTCAATTATGGAAGCAAGTGTGTAGATTTCTTCTTGAGTCATCTCCATTGATTTTGCTTTCTCTAATCGCTTGTTCGTAGACCAAAATCTTAGATGCTCCTTCTTCATTCGTTCAATGATGTCTTTAGGGCTTTCACTCCAGTAAACTTCGTATGTATTGGGGATGAAGTAAGACATTATATTTTCTGAATTTGTTTCAAGAATTTCTTGAGTCTCCGCTAAAACAAATTGATTTCTAAAATCTACAGAATCTGCGACTACGAATTTTGCTAGTTTACCACTCAGGTCATCAAGTGTTCGCGCATTATTGATTACTAGGTTCACTGTAGCTTGTTCTCCTGTGCGCAGATGTCTTATGATATCCACATTCGAGGATTTGCCCTTCAATGAAAACTTACCTGCTCGAATATTGGAACCATATTTCATAGT
>JBELIG010000042.1:0-12887 GCA_042091035.1 Sphingobacteriales bacterium
TCAGTTCACCACCTCCTTCAATGAAAACCCTGTCTACTCGATATCCTCTATTCTTTAAGTACACTGCAACTTCGTTGGCTCTGTCTTCGGACAATTTCATATTGTAGATATCATCTCCCGTTTGATCAGAAAAGCCTTTGATCTCTATCTCTACAATCTGCTCCTTGTTAGGTAAAGCATCTAAGAATTCGCTTAGATTTTGCTTTTCCAAGCCGTCAATCTTCTTTTTATTGAACCCAAAATAGATTAGGTGTTGTACCTTCTTTGTGGACAGTTCGTCTGCGGCAAAGCTTAGTAAGTCTGTTGAGTTGTAGGAACCTTGTGGTTTCAATGGCAGCAGAACGGAATACATAATGGAATTATCCCATTCTGGTATTTTTATGGTTTTGGTAAGGGCATCGAAGCCAAGTTCTAATATCGTCAGGTTCAATAGGGAATTCGAAGGGCTACAGATAAAGATCCGTCCATTGTTGTCTGTACTTAGCTTACCTTCTTCCTCAGTGAAGACATCACAAATTATTGGTTTCTTAGTTATGGAATCGATTACAGTTAATTCTAGGTAGGTTACAGGGTCTGCATTAAGTACCTTTGGCAATTCAAAACTATATATATCCATCCCACCAGCTGCCTGGGAATCTTCTCTATCCGAAGCAAAATAACCAGTAGTGCCATTTGAGGACAGGTAAAACCCAAGTTCTCTATACGATGAATTTATAGGTGCCCCTAGGTTAACGGGTCTCTGCCACTTCCCTGAAGCGCCTTTCTTACTTATAAACATATCCTGTTCACCAAGTCCTGGATGACCTGTTGAAGAAAAGAATAAAGTCTTGGAGTCATTACTAATGAAAGGGGCTTCTTCATCTTGTGCTGTATTGATCTCTGCTCCGAGGTTTTCTGGTTCTGACCATTGACCATCTTCTGTCAGATAGCTGGTCCAGATATCCGACCCTCCTTGACCGCCAGGTCTGTTTGAGGCAAAATAGATTCGGTCGCCATCACAACTTATAGATGCTTGAGATTCCCAATAGTCTGAATTCGTCTCGCCGACTATAGATTCTATTTTCGATATCTTGTGTCCGTTTAATTCAGCAGTCCAGATGTCGCAGGTTCCTTTCACACTAGGACGTTCACAAGCAGTAAAGAATAGTCGTCTCCCATTTCGGAGGATAGTTGACATACCCTCGTTGTTGTTGGAATTAAATTCAAGGCCGACTGACTTCCCAATCTCCCATTTTTGATTCAGTTTTTCTGCATAAAATAGGTTTTCATCATTGAATTTGTCCTTTCTTCTAGTGTAGAAAATAAGTTCTCTGTCGTTTGTCAGGTAGGGAAAATACTCATCAGCAGGGGTATTTATATTCCTACCAATGTTGGTAACATCCCCCATGTTGCTGAACTGTCTGATGTCAATTGCAATTTCGATCTTGGTTCTTAATTCCTCAATTTTTGAACGGGCTTCAATCTCCTGTGTAATTTCTTGTTCCATAGAAACTCCAAATTCATGATTGGGCTGCTCTTTCATATTCTCAAACACCTGTAATAGTTTTAATGCTTCATCATATGCACCTATTACATACTTGACATTTGCTGCTTCATAGTATATCAGTTTAGATTCCATGGGATAAATACTTATGAATCTTGAAATCATAGCATCTGACAATTCATATTCATTTGATAATTCATAGGTATAGGCGAGACTTCGAAATGCTATTCCATTTTCTGAGTCTATATCCAGAACCTTTTGGAAGGTTTTGATTGCTTTTTCGTAATTATGGTTGAACAGATATTCTTGACCTTTGGCATTGAGCTCCATGATCTTTGTATTGTCCTGGGCTTGAAGTATAATCTGAGTCAACATAAAGAGAATGAGGAGTAATTTTTGTCTTGTTTTCATGATAAGATATTGTACGGTATATTGTTGTTTAAAATATATATTAAAAAATATACTTTAATATCTACTTAAGCAATTATTTTATGAAGGATTTAAAGTGTTTGTTTTACAACATATTTCTCTTGCAAAAACGTTACTTATTTCGTTCTTATTCATTTAATTTAATAGTGTAAGAACTGTAAATGAAAACGATCGTATGCCAAGGTTCAAATGGATATATTTAGAAGGAGATGGTGTCAATCATCATGTCGAACTTTTTCATGGGAGAATGAAAGGGCATGTATTGATTAGTTGTAATGGTACGATTTTGGTTACTGATTTTGATGTAAGACAAAGTAAGACCTATACTTTTTTTATCAATGAAGAACTCTGTAAGATTCATATGAATCGAAAGGGGCTCAAGTTTACCTACAGCTTCGAGATTGATAAGAAAGCAAATACTTCATTGAATCAAATGAGGCGTGAACGCCAAAATAGGTATAATATATATTTGGGCTTGATCATACTTGGTTTTGTTGCAATCTCTTATCTGGTTGTAGTATTTAATAGAAAAGTCCATATTGAGCGAACCGGTGTAGACCCCTGGGTTGCATATTCAGAATCAAGTTCTGTTTCCGACGAGTTGTATTTTGGTGAAATAGCTTATAGTCAAGATGACCAACTCTTGATTTACAGTTCTATAGGTTCTGATACTTATTCTAAAAATCTGGATGGTTATAAAGCAATAAATGGTTGGCCTTTTGAAGTTGGACAAGAATATGCAGTTCGATTACGGAATGGAGACCTAGTTATTGACTGGCATAAACCTTCTGATAAAACATTAAATGATTTTAGGAGCAGGGTACTAGAACAATTGGATTATGAGGGATTGAAATTATATGGATATAATAATAAAGATTGTATGGATGCATTGATAGCAAATTATACAACTGTTTATGGCTTAGCATCATTTATGTTTTCAGAACATGAAAAAACTGAGAATGAATTCGCAAATAAGGAATCCTATATAGCACTTTTACGATCAGATCAAATGCAGGAAACCTACAATCAAATATGTACAGATTCTTTATAATAGATCAGTCGTCTATTGTTATGGATAATTTGTAATTTTATAGAATCAATTTTGTTTTTAACCGGCTAAACTAATTTTTGTGGAAGGATTATTAAGACATATTGAAAGTTTAATCTTTGTTGCTGATCAGCCTGTTAGCCTTGAAGAGATTCAGGAAACACTTGAGACAGCATTTGAACTTAAGCTCAAGCAAGAGGACCTTCTAATTGATATCAATTTGCTTATCAATCAATATGCGGATGATAAATACTCTATGGAGATTATCGAGATTGCAGGAGGCTATCAATTCTTAACAAAAGGTTCTTTCCACAACACAATTGGTACATTTTTGAAGAATAGAACCAATAGGAGGTTGTCAAGAGCTGCATTAGAAACTCTTTCTATAGTTGCTTACAAACAACCGGTTACAAAATCTGATATGGAACGGATTAGAGGTGTGAGTTGTGATTATTCCATTCAAAAACTTTTAGCAAAAGAACTTGTTGCTATAGTTGGTCGAAGCGAGGGTCCTGGAAGGCCATTATTATATGGCACTAGTGAAAAGTTTATGGACTATTTTGGTATCAAAGGAATGAGTGATCTTCCCAAACCCAAAGAGTTTAGTAGGCCGGAAAATACGATTGGAAATATTGAGGCGATGGAGGATAATATTGTTGAGCCGCCTAAGGAATCGACAAATCCCGAGTCAAAAAATGTAGAAGAAACAGATAATAATGAGTGAGGATAAACCTTTAGTAAATAGAATTGCAAATTCAGGTATAATTACGCTTGATCTTGAAAAGTGGTACCCAGATTATGCTTTTGTTCATATTGATATCAAAGCGTATTTATTTAAAGAGCTAATCTTAAAGGAAAAGGATTTTCGTGCTGCTCTGAAAGATATTGATTGGGATATGCATAAAGGGAAAGTGATTCTTGTGTATTGTTCTGCTGATGCTATTGTTCCTTCATGGGCATATATGTTGATAGCAAGCTATGCAGCTGGTATCGCTGCAGATGTAGTACAGGCGGATGAGCAGGGATATCTTAATATGTATTATAGAGAGCGAATTGCTGCTCTTGAAGCGGATGATTATCTTGATAAGCGGGTTGTAGTTAAAGGATGTGCAAACAAAGAAATTCCTGTTGGAGCATATTTAGAGTTAACTAAAATGCTTACACCAAGAGTCAAAAGCTTAATGTTCGGCGAGCCATGTTCTACGGTGCCAGTTTATAAAAAACCCAAATAAAGAGAATTATGAATGTTAGTTTGAAAACAGGCTTAGCCCTTTTAGCACTTCCCCTAGTGTTAGGTCTAATACTCCTTTTTCAAAGCTTTGATGATGTTGCCCCTAGAGATACAATAGCCCATACAGCTATTTCCTTTGATCCTTCGAAGGAATATATCCTAGTAGGTGAATCATTTGATTTAAATCACTTTGATGTAAGAGAGCGCTTAGAGCGGGAGATTCTAGTAAATGCGCATTGGGAATCGTCTACTACGCTCAATATGAAACGTTCAGCACGTTTTTTCCCTATAATAGAGTCTATTCTTAAGGAGAATGAAGTTCCTGATGATTTCAAGTACCTAGCTGTAGCAGAGAGTAATCTTGAGATGAAGGCTTCTCCAGCAGGAGCAAGAGGGCTTTGGCAGTTTATGAAAAATACGGGTATAGAATTCGGGTTAGAAATTGATGAGCAGGTAGATGAAAGACTCCATTTGCAGAAGTCAACAGAAGCATTTTGCGCAAAGATCAAGAAAGATAAGGCCAAGTTTGGTTCTTGGATGACCACAATGGCTGCCTACAATATGGGCAGGGGTGGAATTATTAAAGTTATAGATAGCCAAGGTAGTTCTAACTTTTTTGAGATGAACCTAAATGAAGAGACCATGCGATATCCGTTTAGGGTAATGGCTATCAAGGAAATATTTGAACATCCTTCTGAGTATGGCTTTATAATCGATGAAGCTAATAAATATGCTCCATTTGAACGCCGAAGTAAAAGCATTGAAATACGGGAGTCTATTAAAAGTCTATCTTCCTTTGCTCGGTCAAATGATATGACTTATCGAGAGCTTAAGGTTTTGAATCCATGGCTACGCGATCATAAACTCATTGTTCGAACAGGAAAAAGCTACCAACTGAAGGTATTCAAATAAAAAAAAGCAGTATCAATTGATACTGCTTTTTTTTATTTTATTGGATGGCTTCAAATTGTCTGATGCCACATTCAAGGAATTCGCGGTAAGCGTCAACATCTTCATCATAAGCCGTAGGCTGATTTAGGATCTTAAAGCTTCCGTCTTTCATTGGAGCTACTAAAACGTAGTAAGGTTGGGAGTTTGTTTCAAAGTGGATAGCCTGGAAGTCTGCCCATTTATTACCAACATTTCTCATTTTCTTACCCGATAGCTTTGAGACATAAGGCTCATCCAATTCTTTTCTTTCGTCAACATAAAGCGATACGAGAACATATTCATCTCGAATTAGGGGAAGTATTTCGTCTTCTCCCCATACCTTATCTTCCATTTTTCTACAGTTCACACATCCGTGACCTGTAAAGTCAATGAAGATTGGTTTGTTTTGTGCTTTCGCTACCTCTTGTGCTTCAGCAAAATCCTTATAGCATTCTAGATTTAACGGACAATGTTTAGGAAAGATATAGGAATGACCTGCTGGTGGCGCTAGACCACTAAGTAGATCAGGAGTATCAAATGTTTCAGACTGCTTATCCACCTTGAACCCCATCAAAAGGTATACTGTTGCAACCATAAAAACTCCTATAAATGCTCTTCTTGTATTGGAGAATTTTTTTATTGGAGAGTCATGTGGGAATTTGATCTTTCCGAAAAGGTATATTACAATGCATAAAGCACAAATAAACCAGATAGAAAGGAATAACTCATAAGGCATTATTTTCCATCCCATGGTAAGATCTGCTACTGAGATAAATTTCATAGCCAATGCGATCTCAATAAATCCAAGAACTACTTTTACAGAAGACATCCATCCCCCAGCAGTAGGTAGTGAATTTAACCAAGACGGGAAGGCAGCAAATAGTGCGAATGGCAAAGCTAGTGCAGTTGAGAATCCTAGCATACCCATTAGCGGCCCTACAGGAATCCTACCAAGTATTACAGGTCCTGATCCAGTCGCTGTTTCTACTAGCAAAGTTCCAATTACTGGTCCTGTACAAGAAAATGAAACGAGTGCGAGTGTGAAGGCCATAAAGAATATACCAAGTATACCTCCTTTGTCTGCTTGTGCATCTGCTTTTGTTCCCCATGAAGAAGGAAGTGTGATTTCAAAAAATCCGAAAAAGGATAATGCGAAAACGATAAACAGGAATGCAAAGAACAGATTGAAATATACGTTCGTTGACATTAAGTTCAAGGTGTCAGCTCCGAAGGCCATAGTGAATGCAAGTCCAAGGAATACATAAATCACAATAATGGATAAACCGTATATGATTGCATTTTTTATCCCTTTTGCTTTCGTAGGACTTTTCTTTGTAAAGAAACCTACTGTAATTGGAATCATCGGAAATACACAAGGAGTCAATAGAGCAATTAGCCCACCACCCATTCCTGCAAGGAATATGAGGAATAAGCTCTTAGAATTTTCTTTTTGTTCTCGATCTGAATCACAATTCAAATCTTCATCTGAATGATCAAATTTGTAATCAACAGGTGTACCACTAAGATCTAAGCCATCAATATCTGCAATAACCTCTTCTTCCTCTTCAAAACTATAGTTGCCCTTACTTAGGTCAAATGAAATTTCCAGCCAAGTTGGGTTTAGGCACATCTTGTCATTACATGAAACGTATTCTATATAAAAAGGAATCTCTCCTGATGCTTGACTCGTTTTTATCTTTTGAGTGAAAATGGCTACTTTTTTAAATTTCACCAGATCCATGTCAAAGACTTTGTCATACATAGTCTTTACATTTCCACTTTCCTCTACTCCGCCTATTAGCTCTACACCTTCAGGAAGCGTAATCTCAAAAAATGTTGAGGGTGGTCCACCTTCAGGGATAGTCTGTGAATACATATACCAACCTTCATCAATTTCTGTACTTGATATGAGTTCGAATGTGTTTTCATCTATTTGCTTTTGCTCAAAAAACCATTTAACTGGTTTTACGAAGCCAGAAACTGTTTCTTCCTCTTTTTCAGTTGTAGTCTCTTCTACTTCATTATCATTCTCGATTGCAGGAATAGTTTCTGAAGTTTCTTGTTTTGTTGGTTTTTCTTGAGCTTTCTCTGCAACTTTTGTTAAGTCAAATGAAAAATCCTCATCTGTTGGAGGGAGGCATTTTTCATCATCACAAGTCATATAGGTTAGGTAACCTGTAAGGCTTGTAGAATTTGAAATCGTTACTTTTTGTTTGAAGGTGACTTGATTGGCGTACTTGGTGACGTTCATGTCAAACATTGCATCAAATCCAGATTTTGGCTTTCCTATTTCCTCTGGTTTTTCACCGATCTGAGCATCTGTATTCTCTTCAAAATAGAAAGAGGTAGGTATAGGACCACCATCCTCAAGATTCTGGGAGTAAACATACCATCCTTCGTCTATATCAGCCTGGAAGGTAAGCATGAATTCTGTTTCAGAAAGTCTTTCTTGAGATAAGGTCCAAGTGACGGGTGTTTCTATCTGACCTACAGCAAAACTACTGATAAGTGATAATAGGAATAGGCTAAAAATTCTCATTACATAAATGGTTTAAAGTACCTGATAGCTTGAATTCTGATTACAATAAAAGAGAAATTGATAATCAAGTGTGCAACTTATGGGTAATAGCAATAATAATCTTGTTTTTACCTTGCTTTAAATAAAAATTAACAGAATCTAATTTTAAAGTTTTTTTTAGTTTGAAAACACAGTAATCTTAGATAATTAAATTTTTGTGGAGGCAAATTTATTTAAAAATAGTAAGTTATAGGTGCTGTGTTGTAGATAATTTTTTAAAATATTATAGGTTCTATTCTGCTAGTTCAAACCAAATATTTTCAAGATAAAATCAATACGAAGGCAGAGCACATTTGCAATTAGTAAAATCGTCACTAGTTCTGCCCATTTATAATTCCCCATTTGACATAGAATAGCACTGAATATGGACATCGGAATTGCCAATAAAATCGTATAGTTTGCAACTGAAAGTCCAAGAAAAAATTTTAGCCCAAGCGAAAGCATGAAGAGAAAGAAAACATTAGATATTTTTCGTTGAACTACCATGTTTCTTTTGATCATATAGTTTCTAAAATTAAAGATTAGTACTATTGAGGCAGCAATTAGCATTAATATAGTTATTAGCTCTTTTTGCTCTAACTGCAAAAGTTTTAAGGGGCCAAAAGGACTAAGTAACTGCTTGTTGAAGAATTCAGTGAAGTTACCATTGAAAAATAGCCATGATCCAAGAAGGTAGTATGGCATTAGACTTGCAAGAAATAACAATAAACGTTCTGTGCCTTTAAAGGATCTCAATCGAAGTATTCCAATAAAAGCCCATATAAATAATAGTATTAGGATAGGGGAGAATAAAGAGGCAAGACCAATGAATAAACCAGCATTTACAATGTTTCCATAAGCTTTGTGCTTTTTATAGCTTTCTAAGACTTGGTCAATACTACCTATGATGAAGAAATTTGCAAGTATTCCTTCATTAAGTAAAAAGGTTTGAGGCATGAAAGCTAGGAAAATTATATAAAACAGGCCTACCAAAAGATTGGTAGATTTTTGCAGTTGATGCTTTGTAGATATATAGGTTAATAGCATCAATTGAATAAAGATGACAACAACAGTAATTATATACTGATAAAGAATGGGGATTGCATAAAAAGGTTTAAGTATGAATCCAGCAACAAGGTTCAGGTCATTTGTAGAGGGGATAATAGATCCCTGATGAAAATCAATTCCTGTGAGCAAGAGTAGTATAGGGATATAAAGAACCGAAACTAAAATCTTATTGGAATTGAATAATTTTATCATAACTGAAATATGCTGATTTGCTTATCAAATATAATTATTAAATAATTAGATGAAGCCAATTCTAAGCACAGTTTACCCATTTTTAATAAAATGTATTGTTCTTCTTACTAATTTGCTTGCTATTGGCCCTAGCTGCTGTTCTCCGAATGGATGCATCATGTTGAATACATGATCACAATTCTCTAAGATGCATATTTCAGTATTATTCGGCTTATAGCTTTTTATATTATCTGCTGCGATTGGAGGAATGGCTTTATCGTTTGCTCCATGGCACAGTAGCACTGGGCCTTTAAACTTGGCAATATTTGAGCTGAGTTGAAATTTTTGGACCTGCTTACTATAATCTTCATAGAATTGATAGTTTAGCTGCATGTATTGTTTGGTGCGGCCATTGTAGACCTCATAGTATCCTTTTTTCTTCCAGGTTTCAATAAATGATGGGTCTTTCCAAGCATAATCCAAGGCATCAACAGATGCCCAGCCGCTTATAGATTGTACTTCTGGAATGTTATGTCCCATAGTTAATACAAGACCACCTCCTCTGCTATGTCCAATAAGGTGAATTCTATTATGGTTGAGTTCCTTTTGACTTATGTCTGGTATAGTTTTTAATGCTTGAATACAAGCTTGGAGATCGGCCCATTCCTTAGAGTAGTTATTTTGAGCGAAGGCATCAAGATTTGTGAAGCTTATAGGATCTTCAATACCTGTGCCATTGTGGCTGAAATTAAATTTGACGAAGACGAAGTTTTCAGCTGCGAAATGTTCTGCAATAAGGTTCCATGCGCCCCAGTCTTTGAATCCTTTAAAGCCGTGGCAAAAAATAACGATATCTTTTTTTTCTTGGTTCGGTCTATAATGTATATCGAGTAAGAAATTATTTTTATCAGGCTTATTAACTAATATATTTTGCAAGCGTTGAATAAGGTGTTCCATTTGTATTAAGTTTCGCTTTTCTTGTATCTTGTGTTAGAAAAGCTGGAAAGATGAGTAAGGATTATTTATTAAACTAATTTATGTCATATTCTCTTAAGCGCATAAGAAAACCCATAGAAGAAGAATTAAAAGTATTTGAATCTTATTTCAGGGAAAGTATGAAGACTAGCAGCAATATTCCTTTGCTGGATAGGATTATGTACTACATCGTTAAACGGAAAGGAAAACAGGTAAGACCAATTGTTGTGTTCTTATCTGCTAGTGTAATAAAGGGGACGAATGATGCTACATTTATTGCTGCTTCACTTGTAGAATTACTGCATACAGCTACACTTGTCCATGATGATGTAGTTGATGATGCAAATTACCGAAGAGGATTTTTCTCTATTAAGGCTTTATGGAAAAATAAGATTGCAGTTCTTGTAGGCGATTATCTGCTTTCTCAGGGATTGCTTTTAGCGATAAAAAACAAGGAATTCAAAATACTTGAGATTGTATCAAATGCAGTAAAAGAGGTCAGCGAGGGGGAGTTGTTGCAGTTGGAAAAAGCGCGTAAACTTGATATAGAAGAAGATGTTTATTACAAGATAATAAAAGGTAAGACGGCTTCATTGATTGCAGCTGCTTGTGCTGCTGGCGCTGCTTCTGTTACGGATGATGAATCAGTGATAGAAAAGATGCGTTTGTTTGGGGAAAAGATTGGGATATCATTTCAGATTCGGGATGATCTTTTTGATTATGGTACAGATGATGTTGGGAAACCTTTAGGTATTGATATCAAGGAGAAGAAAATGACCCTTCCTTTGATCTATGCACTTAGTAAAGCAGATAATAGAACTCGTTCGAAGATTATACGCTTGGTTAAGCGAAATAATGGAGATAAGAATAAGATCAATCAGGTTATTGAGTTTGTAATCTCTAGCGGAGGTCTAGACTATGCAAAAAAGGAGATGTTACGCTTTCGTCAGGATGCATTTGATATACTTTCAGAATTCAAGGATTCAGAATCTAAAGAAGCCTTGGTAGAGTTGGTGAACTATATAGTTGAGCGTAAGAAATAAAAAAAAGGAGGTTGTTAAACCTCCTTTTTTTATTACTCTTCATCTGCTTTATCGGATTCTTCATCCCCTTGAAGCTTTTCTATGGTTTCTTCAATACTTGATTTAACCTTAGAGGCGATATCCTTGGCTTTGTCAAAAGCTTTTTCAGCCATTTCCTCAACGGCATCTTCGATCTTATCTTTTTGCTCCTCTGCTTTATCTGCGAGTTGCTCAAGTTTATCTTCTACCTTATCTGCTAAATCTTCTACTTTATCTTCTACTTTTTCTGCAACCTCTTTTAATTTTTCAGTTCCCTCTTTTATAGTATCTGCGAGCTTTTGAAGTTTAGTATCATCTTTATTGTCTTCAATCTCACTTGCTATACGTTCTTTGATTTCTTCTTTAGCCTGCTTTACTTTTTCTTCTTCAGCCTTCTTCTTTTCTTGGATTTCTAGGAATCCACGTTTCTTTTCAAGTTCAAGCCTTGTTTTGTTCATTTCTGCAAGCTTTTCAGATTTAGATCGGATGCGTTCTTCGATCATTGCAATCTTTGCAATATTTATCTGAGCTTCTAGCTGATTGACAAAGTCTTTATTTCTATTGTTTTGATATTCAAGATCCGACTTATCCCGATTTATGGAGTTGTCCATTTTCTTGAGCGCTTCAATCAAACCTTTATATCGCTTGTCTAGTCTTTCTAGAGCTGAAACTCCGCCTGAATGACCGGAAGAACCAAATTTCTTTTCTTTTACCTCTTTGAATGCCTTGTCAATACGTTCCCAGATTTTTGACCGATCCTCTTTATTTAACTTAAGGTTTTTAAGTTTTTGCTGAATCTTTTTGAGTTCATCGAAAACAGCTTGTAGCCTTTGACCATCTTTGATCTTGGCATCTATTCCGTCTAGTTCATTATATAAGTCTTGTTTGTTTTTACCAGATTCAAGATTAAATTCTTTATCCATCTTTGTTCTCAAATCCTTGAGCTTGGAGAAGAGTTCATTGGTATGCTCTTTGAGCATGCTGCCGTGTTCTCTAAATAGATTTTTTTCTCTTAGCTGATCTTGAACTTTTGACCAAAATCCTTTTAGGTTTTCCCAAATTCCTTTGTCAAATTGTTCGACCCTTTCAATGCGGTCTTTGAGCTCACTGAGTTCGCTTTTATAGGACTCATAGAGCTTGGAAGATAGAACAATGAAGTTCCATTCATTGACCTTAACAGATATATCACTTTCCTTTTCAGGAATAAGTCCTTCAGGGATAATCGTGTCAACTTTTAATTCTGTCTCGTTGGCTTCGTGCGTAGGTAATTCAATTTCCTCATGATTCTTCCATTTGGAATTTAAATCTTCAATCAAGCTGTCAGTAATATCCTCATCCTTAAATTGAAGGCATTTGACTGTATTAGTCTCAGGTATCAATTCTAAAGCAAGCAGGAATTTCTCGTCATTAGCATTCTTGCACCACGATGTGATTCTAGTTTTCATAAGTGGCTATTTCTGTTCTGTAAAGTAAAAAATCTAAAATTTGCTGTATTCTTAAACTATTGTATTCAGTATAGACCAAAGTTAAAAATTATTTATTGAATATGTTTAAATTAATTAAAAAGGTCAATTTGGCCTAATATAAGTTATTTTCAATGAGATATGAAGCTATCTGAACTGCATTCGTTGCAGCACCTTTTCTAAGATTATCTGCTACTATCCACATGTTTAAACCGCTTTCAATCGAGTGATCTCTTCTTATCCTTCCTACAAATACTTCATCTTTATCTTTGGCCATTAAAGGCATTGGATATTCATTTTTCGCTGGATTATCTTGGACTATTATTCCATCCATATCGGAAAGTAGCTTACGTAGCTCATCTATTTCAAATTGCTTTTCAAACTCTAGGTTCACAGATTCCGAATGGCCGCCAGATACAGGTACACGCACTGCAGTGGAGGTAATTGCGAGATTTTGGTCGTTAAGAATCT
>JBELIG010000042.1:12987-19661 GCA_042091035.1 Sphingobacteriales bacterium
ACAGGTACACGCACTGCAGTGGAGGTAATTGCGAGATTTTGGTCGTTAAGAATCTTTCTAGTTTCATTAACTATTTTCATCTCTTCTTTAGTATAGTCATTATCCAAAAATATATCGCAATGTGGAATGCAATTGGCGAATATCGGAAAATGATAGGCCATCTGTTCATCTTTGAGTTGCTGACCTGCTTTTTCAGCTTCATATTGTTTGACGGCTAAAACTCCTGTACCGGTGAACGATTGATAGGTAGAAACAATCATTCGTTTTATCCCATAGGCCTTATGAAGAGGGGCTATTGAAAGGACAAGCTGAATTGTTGAACAATTTGGATTTGCGATGATCTTGTCTGCTCTTGTAAGCATTTTAGCATTGATTTCAGGAACAACCAAAGGAATATCTGCTTCCATTCTCCAAGCGGAAGAATTATCAACGACTGTGCATCCTACCTCTGCAAATTTGGGGGCCCAGTCTTTTGACACTGATCCTCCCGCTGAGAATATTGCAATATTAGGTTTAAGAGTAATAGCAGTATCTAGATCTACTATTTTATAGATCTTATCCTTAAATATTATCTCTTTTCCAACAGATCTTGCCGATGCTACCGGGATTA
This sequence comes from Sphingobacteriales bacterium, assembly GCA_042091035.1. Taxonomy (GTDB): domain Bacteria; phylum Bacteroidota; class Bacteroidia; order Chitinophagales; family Saprospiraceae; genus AM-2324. Next base: position 13,598 of record JBELIG010000042.1, read on the forward strand.
ATTCGGTGATAGGAAGGTTTGCTTTTTCAAGCACCTTAAACATTTCTGTACCAACAAGTCCGGTTGCTCCAACTACAGCAATTTTCATAATGTCTTTTTACGATTTACGATTAGACTACAAAATAAACGAAATGAGGATAAAGTGTGCATATATTTTTATGCTTTGCATATTTCAATTGACAAAAATTGTGGGTCAAATTAGTTTGGGATTTGACGAAGTTGAGTGGCCCGACACTTTATGGTCTGGGGAAGTTCATAATTTCACCCTTTCAGATGGGTATTTACAGTTGTTGGATCCTGAACCAGAGGGATCAAATACTAGCTATATTTATTTGGAGGCGCCCACCAGCTCTGATTCGATTACTTATTGGTATTTTGATTGGAGGATGGATTTCTCACCTTCTGCATCTAATTATTCGCGAATTTGGCTGGCATGTGATGTTGTGAATGATGAAATTACTAGTGGTTATTATCTTAGGATGGGTGGTGTTAGTGGTTCATCTGATGCACTAAAATTGATCTATTTTGATGGATTTACGGATCTAGACTTGGGTAGTAGTTCTGCGGGGTATATGCATGGGGATGAAGTCCATAAACGTATTCAAGTTCAAAGAGATACAACAGGGGAGTGGGCGGTTTTTGGGAGTGATCCAGCGGTGGATGAGTATGACTTGCTTTTTACTGCGATACATAATCCTACAAAGCAATTTGAATATGTACTCCTTGAGTGTATCTACACGGTTAGCAGAAATGAGCATTTTTTCATGGATTCATTTTATTTAGATCCAATATATACCGATTTAAAACCTCCAACTTTAGTGGAATGGAATTATGTGCCGGAACGTGCTATTGAGTTCCTTTTTGATGAATCTATTGAATCTTCAGTTCCTAGCTTTATGCTTAACTCGAATATATACGAGCCTGATTATTCAATAGAGGATAACTCCTTGTTTATATTTATGGAGGACAATATAGAGGATGGAGTGTTTTTTGATTTGGCGATTGAAGGCATTCGTGATGAACATTTGAATGTTGCACCTGTCATCAACATAAGTGGCAACTTTAAAGATATACGAACAGCATCTCCAGGTGATATAATTATTAACGAAATATTATTTGAACCTTCAGTTTCAGAAAATCCCTTATGTCCGGTCTTCGAATTTATAGAAATTTACAATACGAGTGCTTACGACCTTGATGTATCTGAATTGGCATTGGAATATAATGGAATGCGATATCATTTGAATATAAATGTCTTAGCGCGTGAGACGTATTTGGTCATAAGTTCAGACCCAGATCTTGTAGGAGGACATTATTTAGAAGATTTTCCATCTTTATTGAATTCGGGTGCCACATTAGGATTAAGCAGCAAAGAAATACTTATTGATAAAGTATTTTATAGTCCTACTCATTATAAAGATCCTGATAGAGATAATGGAGGCTATTCATTGGAGCGAATTAACTATTTCAATCCTTGTCTTGGGGAAGAAAACTGGTCAGCTTGTCAATTTGTCCAGGGTGTTTCACCTGGCTATTCAAATTCAGTAATAGATACCAATTTTTATCCTGTCATACAAGTTGACTTTATTGATATAGGGGAAGGTAAGCAGAGTGTGATTTTAGAATCGAACTATTTGCTTTCAGAGAGTATAGCAGAAACTATTTTTGCCATTAAACCTAATAATACAATTATTGCTGGGTACAATTTCTTTGATACTAGTCAGAAAATAGAATTGATTGCAGAAGAAGTCCTCCTGGACGGTATGGTGTATAATTTTTCGATTTCTGATTCTATTCTTTTGTGCAATGAAACACTAGAATATTTAGAGTCATATATCGAATTTGGAAAAGGAAGAAGGCCAAACTATGGGGAACTAGTAATCAATGAGATTCTACCTGACCCAGCGGGCTCTTGTTCACAGTATATAGAATTGAGGAATACCACTTCTGATCTTTTGGATGGAGAAGATCTATTTATTGGATTAAAGTCTTTAGGTGATGAGTTTATCTTTCCACTTTCTGTCCCTCTGATAGCTCCGGATGATTTTCCTGTATTTGTAAGAGATAGTGTTGGTATTTATTCATGTTACGCAGCTATTGATAAAAAGCATATTTGGGTTCCAGACTTATTTAAATCTATCAACAAGGATTCTTTTCGTTTGAGCTTGTATAGGCGTAATCCTGACTTTACAACCACGTCGATATCTGAAATGGAATATAATGTGATGGCAAGGGGAGGGGAAACGTATGCCGCAGGTATAGCTTATGAGCGTTTGTTGGATGGGAATTGGTTGAGTGCTTCTGCTCCAGATTTTGGGAGTCCCACAGCGCCCAATAAAGATATTGTAATGGAAAATTTCCCATTGAACCAACCTTTTTATTTAAATCCTCCTCTTTTAGAGGGAAGTAGTAAATTTGTCAATTTGGCCTTTGAATTGGGCACTGAAGTGGCTAAGTATACTATTTCTGTTTGTGCATTTGGGATTCCAAGGTTCTATGAGCTTGTCGATGGTCTTCAGTTATCGGGTTCGGGAAATTATTTTATAGAACAATTTCCTTGGGATGTAATGAAAAGGGGAACCTACTTGATGGTGATCGAGAGGGAAATAGACGGACTAGCATATGACAGGTGGCTTCTGCCATTCTTTGTTTACCTTTAGTTTATGCAATATTTGAAAGATCGAATAAAAAGCTTTGGATTTGCACTTAGGGGTATAGGCTTATTTTTTAAGTCAGGACCACATGCAAAGATTCATGCAATAGCAGCGCTGCTTGTTTTATTTGGAGGTATATACTTTAGAGTATCTGTTTTAGAATGGGCTTTGTTAATCCTATCAATAGTGATAGTGTTTGCTGCAGAGGCATTTAATACAGCAATAGAGGAGCTTGCAGACATTATAGAGCCTGATTTTGACAAAAGAATAGGTCGAATTAAAGATATTTCTGCCGGAGCTGTATTATTTTTGGCCTTTGGTTCGTTGATTATTGGTGGATTTGTATTTTTGCCAAGGATTTTATCTTTGTTCGAAGTATAGGTCCAGAGAAATACCATAATATTTATTTAATAAAGTGCAGCAAATGCTGCGTACAACAAAAAAGTCGAAACATGAAGAGATTAGGATTAATTGCTGTTGCTTTATTCACAGTGGTTGCATTCACAAGCTCTGTAAATGCTCAGAAAATCGGATATACAAATTCAGCTGAGATTCTTCAAGGAATGCCTGAGTTTAAATCTGCTGAAACTACAGTAGCTACATATAAAACTCAATTACAGTCTAAGCTTGAGAAGCGTGCAACAGATTGGCAGGCAAAAGTTCAGAAGTTCCAGCAAGATTACCAAAGCGGAATCCTTACACCTGTTCAGGCAAAGGATCAAGAAACAGCATTGGGGACTGAGCAACAAGAAATCGCTCAGATGGAGCAACAACTGACTTTACAGCTGAATCAGAAAGAATCAGAGGTTTTAGAACCTATTCTAATGAAATTGCAGGATGCAATTGAGTCTGTAGGAAAAGAAAAGGGATATGATTATATCCTAAATGCAGACAATTTTTCAGGAGGTATTATTTTATACAAGAAGCCTGGAGATGATGTAACTGCTTTAGTAAAGGCAAAACTTGGAATGTAATTTCCAATAGATCAAATAAAAAAAGTCAAGCTCATTGAGCTTGACTTTTTTTTTATTTTGAAACTGCTACGTTTAACTCTCCTTTTTCAATGGATCGCGCTATGACGATCTTTTGAACTTCTGAAGTTCCTTCGTAGATCTGGGTAATCTTTGCATCCCGCATTAATCGTTCAACATGGTATTCTTTTACGAAGCCATATCCACCATGGATTTGAACAGCTTCTACACTGTGATGCATTGCTTTCTCTGCTGCAAATAATTTTGCTTGTGAGCTTGCAAGGTCATAATTCATACCTTGGTCTTTCAACCATGCAGCGCGATATACAAGCATTTTGGCAGCTTCGTAGTCAGTTGCCATGTCTGCAAGTTTAAATCCTATCGCTTGGTGCTTGATAATCGCTTTTCCAAAAGCTTCTCTTTCTTTAGCGTAATTAGAAGATATTTCATAAGAACCTCCAAGTATACCTAAAGCTTGAGCAGCGATACCGATACGACCACCAGATAGCGTTTTCATCGCAAATTTAAATCCAAACCCGTCTTCTCCTAATCTATTTTCTTTAGGAACCTTTACATCATTATACATGATTGTATGTGTATCTGATGAACGGATACCTAGTTTATCTTCTTTTGCTCCTACCACTACACCAGCTTGATCAGCTTCTACGATAAGAACGTTGATTCCTCTGTGACCTAATTCCGGATTGGTTTGAGCAATAACCAAGTGAAGGCTAGAGGAGCCACCATTTGTTATCCAGTTTTTTGTTCCATTTAATAGGTAATGGTCTCCCATGTCTACTGCCGTAGTTCTTTGGCTAGTAGCATCTGAACCTGCCTCTGGTTCTGAAAGACAGAATGAACCAATCCATTGACCTGTGGCAAGCTTTGGTAGGTATTTTTCTTTTTGCTCTTCTGTTCCGAATGATTCAATTCCCCAACAAACTAGAGAGTTGTTTACAGACATAAGAACTGAACAAGAATTATCAATTTTTGAAATTTCTTCTATAGCAAGTACGTAGGAAAGGGTATCCATTCCACTACCACCATATTTAGGATCGACCATCATTCCCAAGAACCCTAACTCACCCATCATTTTAACCTGTTCTGTGGGGAAAGTCATGTTCGTATCTCGATCAATAACACCGGGCTTTAATTCATTCTGAGCAAACTCTCTTGCTGCCTGTTGCACAGCAAGGTGCTCTTCACTAAGTTCGAAAAACATACATTAATGTTTAATAGAAATAATATGGTTCGGCCAAAAGGCACTAATTTCAACGAAATTAATAAAAGAAATCCAATTGCTTTAGCCTCAGTGTAAAAGTTGCATCATTTTGCTACAGTTTATACTGATTCTTTCATTTTAATAAATTTTGAAAGGCGTAAACACCATATTGTTGCAATTGCTAAAACTCCTGCCATAATCACATAGGTAATGCTGAAATTTTCTTCTTTTAGGAAAAAAGGCAATGCAAATAGACCAATAAAAATAGATCGAATAATCAGGTTGGACAAAAAGAAGACTGCGTTGACTCTCCCATAGAACTGGTTGGGAACATTTTCAAAAATAAAACCTACTCGAAGAATTCGTACCCCTGCATTTGAGATACCCAAAATGATCATACTTACAAATAATAGGCCAACAGATTGGAAGAAGTGTTGTGCAAAGTAGAAGGCTCCAGTTATGAAGGTTAGTATGGCTATATTTCTCGCAGTTTCCCTATTTCGGAATATGTATCGTATAAACAACCCAGAAAGAAGGGCGCCTACTGAATAAAACATCTCAGCAGTTGCATACACATCTCCTTCCATTTTTAAATGCAAGGAAACATAACTAGCGCATAAGTAGAAGGAAACCAGCATGACTGTTCCGAAGAGTAAGTAGGATGCTATGCCAAATTGAAGGATTTTTTTGTGTTCCAATAGCCAGTTCCAACCAGAAATAAGGCGGTCCTTCAAAAGCATAAACTCTTTACTTCTTTTTGTTAGTGGAGTGAATTGTATACAAGAAATCAATAAGAAGGCAATGACATAGGTGGCCCCATCCATGAGGAATATTTTCTGAATCGACCAGGGCTCAATTTCAATGGGACTATTGATTGGTAGTCCTAAGAAAGAGCTTTGCCCTTTTTTTACACCTGATAACAATAGGGCAGCTGTTGCACCTGCTAATGCTGATGCCAATTGGCCAAATACCTCTAGGTAGGAGCTTATTTTGCCGTAATATTTTTTCTCTGTGATCTCTTGCATGAATGCATAGAGATTTGGGTAGTGTATATTGTAGTTGAAAAAGGTAAACAAGAATACGAGTGCAATCATCCACCAATCTAATGCACCTGCCCAAGCTCCGTAGAGACCCATACATAGGGTGAATAAGCCTGAAATAATGGTGATGGCTTGAAATACATGCTTTCGATTGTACTTATCTACTAGTGTTCCACT
>JBELIG010000274.1:0-3617 GCA_042091035.1 Sphingobacteriales bacterium
TTAATGTAAGACCTTGTAAAAATAGGCAGTTATTTAAGACATACAAGATTATTTGTATATTTATATTTAGCCTATACTTAAAGCATTTAAAATGAGAACAAGCTGTACAGAATTATTTCTACTCTAAGAATATTCAAATACATGCATAACCAAACAAAAGTTCCTTGTTTAAGGAAATTAATCAGTCTTGTAATTCTTTTTTGTCTTTCATGGCAATTGGCTTATGCGACCCATATCGTAGGGGGAGAGTTAAACTATACACACATTGAAGGAGATTCATATGAGATAAGTCTAACAATCTTTAGAGACTGTTACAATGCTAATCCGAATGTATTCTTTGACGATACTGTTTCCATAGGGCTTTATGATCCAGTTTTTAATTTTTTAGTGGAAGACATAAGAATCCCATTCGACACCTTAATGAATGATACCCTATCTCCGGTACTCTATAATGACTGTCTTGTAATACCTCCTGCTGTTTGTGTACACACTACTTTGTATAAAGACACAATCAATCTTGCAGCTTCAGAAAATGGCTATGTCCTTGTCTATCAAAGATGCTGCAGAAACGGCACAATAAACAATATCGTCACACCACTTGAAACAGGAGCTACTTTTAGTGTTTTTATTTCACCAAAGGCCCTAGAAATCAATAATTCAAGCCCCAAATTTCAATCTTGGCCTCCAATATATATCTGTGCTGATTTCCCTATTTACTATGACCAATCTGCTATCGATCAGGATATGGATTCCATAGCTTATAAACTTTGTACGCCACTTAAAGGTGGAGGACCTCCTCCTACTGGCGATCCAAAGCCACAACCACCGGAACCGCCTCCTTATGAGGCTGTAGAATGGTTTGATCCACCTTTTAACGAATCTAATATGTTGAATGCCTTCCCAGGAAACCCACTCAAAATAGACCCGTTAACAGGTATCCTTTCAGGAACGCCAAATACTATAGGTCAATTTGTAGTAGGTATCTGTATTGAAGAGTATAGAGATGATGAACTTATAAGTACTATTCGAAGAGATTTTCAGTATAATGTAGGACTATGTGGAAACCCTACTGCATCATTCTTTTCACCAAATATCCAGTGCTCTAACGATCCCGTAGAATTCACCAATGAAAGTAGTAATTCAGATGAATTCCTTTGGACATTTGACCTTCAAAACAACCCTCAAATCACAAGCAGTGAATTTAGTCCAAGCTATCTTTATGAGGACTATGGCACTTATATTGTTCAGTTGATTTCTGAGCCATTTACAATTTGTGCTGATACTTTCACACAAGAAATAAGCATCCTTCCACCAGGTATGAATCCAGCGATAGAATATGATATCCTTGGTTGTAGTGATCTATTTGAAATCAACTTTAATCCAATACCAAATTCCTTTGGAAGCAATCCTACAGACTATACTTGGGTATTCAGCAATGGTATGACCATCTTCGCAGAATCTCCTACCCTTTTCTTCCCCCAAAATACAGGATTCCTGGATGTGACACTGCAAATAACTGGATCAGAAGGTTGTGTCTATGAAGCAGAAACCACACTTTACCTCAATGAAATTGAAGAAACCTTAGATGCTGACACCTTAACCATTTGTAATGGAGATACTGTATTCTTAAATCAAAGTTACAGCTTAGATTATGATTACTTTTGGACTCCGATACAGGGTATATCCAATCCTTATGCACCTAATCCTTATGTATCTCCAAGTTCAAGCAACTTATATACCGTAAATATCCAAGATGCTCTTGGTTGTGAAAAGACATTAAGTACGTTTGTCCAAGTAATTGAATTTCCCACTTTTGAATTACCGGATAGTTTAATTATTTGCGCTGATACAATTGAATTAAGTGCAGGCCCTACCCCATTTAATTATTTTTGGTCAGAAGCGATTGATCATCAGGATACATTTGCTGTAGATCAAAATATCACAGTCAGTACAAATGAGTTTCCAAATGTATATATCCATAGCTATGGCACACAGAATAGTTGCGACATATCCCAAATGATCAGCATCAATAACCAAGAGATTACACAGTCGCAAAACATCGAAGATCAACTAATCTGTCCGGGAGATATTCTAACGGTTAATTTAAACCAATACATCAGTAATTATGATACAGTTATTTGGAATACATCCTCAGCTCTTGTTCTAAATCAAAATGATAGCACACTGGAATTTCTTTCTTTGCAAGAGGGCTGGGATACACTATCCTTCGCGCTAACCAACGAGTATGGCTGCCAGTTAAGGGACACCTTCTCTGTATATTTATTTAACCCAGGAACCTTCCCAAATTATACGTTACAAAATTGTGGTACATTAAATCAGAACTTTTATCCCGCAATCAGTGATCCATCCATCTTGACTTGGAACTTTGGAGACGACAATGAATTATATGAATTTGGGATTGGCCAAACCATTAGTCATAACTATGCGGAAGCAGGCAGTTATGTTGCTTCCTATTGGATAGAATCTCTCAGTGACTGTGCCGATACGATCTACATACCTTTAGAAATTGAAGAATCCATCAGTGATTATGGCCTTACTTACGATTTTTCTTCTTGTGAAGCATCACTTGACATTACAGTTGATGCAATTTTTGAATCTTCTGAATATACCTTAGATTCAATCAATTGGATAGTTGACAACCAAATTATATCTGGATCAAACTTAGATTTAACTATAGAGGAACCTACTGCAATTGCTGCAACTTTCTTTTATGATAATGGCTGTGTTCTATCCATCGAAGATTTTATAGATTGGCAAGCCACACAAATCAACCAATCAGATACCATTAAATTGTGTGAGGGTGAATCTATCACGATAGGTATACCAACTTCCAACACACAGTCGGTAAATTGGTTATCTAACAACAACTTTAATGGCAGCTTAGAGGATACAATTACGATCAGCATAGATGAACCTTCATTATTTATTGCTGAGATAAGCACACAAATTGGTTCATCTACTTGCATGGTTTATGATTCTGTATTCGTATTACCTTTTGAATCAACAAATCTCAATATTGGATTTGAAAATATTAATTGTTCGGAAGACATATTTAGTATAATGCTTGATTCATCCATAATCTTCACAGATCTGCATTGGTACAATACAGATACCACTATTTGGGGCTCACCGGAAATCCAACTGGAAGTAAACAATAATTCACCGACAATATTTCTAGAAGCTCTAGATCCCAATGGATGCCCAGTGATTGATAGTTTGATGTTAGCCAGCCAGATACTACAATCTTTTGATACTACCTTTACCCCCTGCTATCCTGATATAACTCAATATGTATTTAATACGCCTGATAATTACACATCCTTATGGTCAAGTGAATCTGCTCCGTATACTATTTCAGAGGATACAATAAGCATGCCATTTGCCACCTCATCAAGTTACTATTTAGAATACACCGATATTTGGGGATGCAAAGACAGTTTGACCGTATACATTGAAGGTAGTGATGCACTTTTGGGTTTAGAATTACTAAGTGGACAGGATACTGTCTATAGCGGATCGGAGGTATCTGTACAAAGTAATTTAACGAATTTAGATACTTACGAATTTATATACGACAATTTAGTATATTTACAAGA
>JBELIG010000043.1:0-2391 GCA_042091035.1 Sphingobacteriales bacterium
CTTTAACTAAGTATTTGGAGCAAACACCTAAAGGAATCGTAGAGCTTTTAGGGATAAAGGGTCTTGGTCCAAAAAAAATACGCATCATTTGGAAAGAACTAGGTGTAGAGGAAATAGGTGAATTACTGTATGCAATCAATGAAAATAGATTAGTTGAATTGTCTGGCTTTGGTGCGAAGACTCAAGAGGATTTGCGTACAAAGCTTGAGTATTTTCAGCAAAACATTGGAAACGTGCACTTTTCTAACCTGTATGAAGCTGCCAATGATTTGATCGATGAAATGGGGGCATTAAAGCCTGAAGGAGGGCGCATAGCATTTTTGGGTGAATTTGCCGCACAGAATACGATAGGAGATAAGGTGCAACTCTTGATTAATTACCCACTGTCAAAAGATGAATTCGAAGAGCTTGGCTATACTATTGTAGAATTAAATGATAATAGGGTAATTCTAAATTCGAAGGCAGGCCTGGAGATACAAATAGATTCTGTTCCAGCAGATCAGTTTGGTTCATTTTTGATTCAGCATTCGATATTACCTGAACAATCTATCATTGGCAAAGAAGATAAATATGCTTCGGAAGAAGAATTCTTTAAATCAAAAGGCATTGGCTTTGTTCCTGCGCCCGCTCGACATCTAGATCATGTTTGGACTTATTCTGCTAATGGAGATACTTATCCCTTGATCCAAAGGAATGATCTGTTGGGTTTAGTGCATAATCACTCGACCTACAGTGACGGAATGAATACCATGGAGGAGATGGTTTTAGCAGCCAAGGCAGGTGGATTTGAATATATGCTTATGACCGATCATTCTAAGTCTGCTTTCTATGCAAATGGACTAAAAGAAGATCGCTTGGTGGAGCAATGGGCAGAGATAGATGCAATTAATGCAAAGCACCCTGATTTTAAATTACTAAAAGGGATTGAGTGTGATATCTTAAATGATGGTAATTTGGATTATGATGACGAAATCTTAAAACAATTTGATGCCATTATAATTTCTGTTCATTCTAACCTTAGGATGGATGAGGATAAAGCTACTAATAGGATTTTAAAAGCGATCGAAAACCCATATTCAAATATTTTAGGTCATCCAACTGGCCGATTATTGCTCAGCAGAAAAGGATATCCAATTGACCATAAAAAGATTATTGATGCCTGCGCTGCTAATCGTGTACAAATTGAATTGAATGCTAATCCTTGGCGATTAGACCTTGACCCAGCTTGGATTCCTTATGCTATGGAAAAAGGTGTGAAAATCTCGATAAACCCTGATGCACACTCAGTAAAAGGGATCGAGGATGTTAAATATGGGGTCTTAGCAGCACAATCTGGGGGACTTACCAAAGAGGCTTGCCTCAATACGCGAGGTTTAGAAGACTTTTTATCTTTACTTGAAAAATAACTTAATCATTGCCTTCTTTTGGTGTTTTACTTACTTATGCACTTGAAGGAATGTTAACTATAAATGGAAGAATTAGAATGAATTACAAACTGTATATAATAGCCTTGGCCTTCTGTTCAATGGCTTCTTGCAAGCAACAAAAGAATGAAGAGCCTATTCAAGACTCTATGAGTATTATTTCAAAGGCTACAGAAGAAGCTGGAGGGCTAGAGAATTGGACCAAACTTAATGAAGTGAAATTTGGTTTGAATAAGATTTCTTTTGAGAAGGGTGCCTCCTCTGAAATAAATGAAATTCATATTTATGAGGGAGGGGATCGTCCCAAGAAGCGAATATCTTTCGAGAATGAATCGGGTGATTTTATCAGCTATGCTGAAATCATGGGGCAGTATTTTAGTTTTGAAAATGATACTGAAGATACTTTAGTCAACAAAGAAATGGTTAAAATCGCAGTACTAGATGCCTATCAAATGACCTGCCTCCCATTTAATATTATTGATCTGGAAGGCCAAATGAAATATCTGGGTTCTGACTCTACAACACACAGCGAAATTTCTGAGGTTGTTGCCATAAGTGAGAATAACCAAAAGTGGTGGTTCTATTTTTCAAAAAAGAGTGGAGCAGTCCTTTCTTATAAGCATTTAAGATATGGTATTACAACTCAAACTGTAATTGAAGTGCGACAAGAATTTGAAGGGTTTCAATTGCCTGTATATGTAAAGAAGTACAAGCTGGATGGCGACCGAAAAGTGCTATTGGAGAATATATATTTAGGAACTCGAACGTTTAAATAAAAAAAGATCCTCCAATGCGGAGGATCTTTTTTTATTTATAGAGAAACATCATTTTCTGGCTCTAGAATCTCTTCATTAGATACGAATTTGTTGTTCAGATCTGTACTGATTCCAATGTTGAATCGTGTTATTTCAAAGCCTTCGAATGGCTTGAATCCAGCGTCATCTGTATAGTTCTTATTGAAGAGTCC
>JBELIG010000043.1:2491-19175 GCA_042091035.1 Sphingobacteriales bacterium
CCTAAACCTTTTTATAACTTTAATTAATTCTATCATGCTTAAGAATGTAAAATTAGGTCTTCTAGCATTGGCAATGGGCGCTACTATGGTGGCTTGTCAAAATGAAGGTGAAAACAATTCAGATGCTGCAGCAGATGCGCCAGCAGTACAACCTGTAGCTAACGAAGCTAGCTCATTAGTAAATGATCAAGCTACTGCAGTTCCTGCAGGTCCTACAACTTCTATCACATTTGAAGAGTCTGAATTCAACTTCGGAACAGTAGATGCAGGTGCGATTGTTGAGCACACATACGCATTTACAAATACAGGTAGCGAGCCATTAGTGATTTCTAATGCTAAAGGTTCTTGTGGATGTACTGTACCAGATTGGCCAAAAGAGCCAGTAATGCCAGGTCAGACTGGAGAGATTCGTGTTAAGTTTGATTCTAAGAATAAGAACAAAGCACAGAAGAAAAAAGTAACAATTACTGCTAATACTGAGCCAGCACAAACTTTCCTTTACATTTCAGGTGAAGTAAATGGTGTTGACAGACCTGCACAACCAGTACAGGCTACTCCTCAGGCGCAATAATAATAGATTGCTCTATAATTACAAAAAGGTCATTCAGTTTGAATGGCCTTTTTGTATTTTAGCAAAAAAATTGGAAAAGCTATGAAGCGATACCTGTCGATGATAAAATTCTCCCACACTATTTTTGCCTTACCCTTTGCTATATTAGGCTTTACTTTAGGTTCCTTAAGCTCAGGAGATACAATAGATTGGATATTGTTTGCCTATGTTTTGCTCTGTATGGTTTTTGCTAGAAGTGCAGCAATGTCCTTTAATAGATATATTGATCGAGACATCGATGAGGCGAATCCAAGAACTGCTGTTCGCGAAATTCCTTCCGGTGTGATTAGTCCAAGATCAGCCCTATTATTTACCCTTTTCAATTGCCTGGCCTTTATTGTTGTAACAGCATTTATAAATTCGATTTGTTTCTATCTGTCTCCAGTTGCCTTAGCTGTAGTTCTAGGGTACAGCTATACAAAGAGATTTACCTTTCTTTGTCATCTCATACTGGGCTTAGGGCTTAGCCTAGCGCCCGTTGGTGCTTATTTGGCTGTAACAGGCCAGTTTGATTGGATTCCTGTCTTATTAGGTGTTGGGGTTTTGTTTTGGGTTGCGGGATTTGATATTATTTATGCATTGCAGGATTCCGATTTTGATAAGGAGAAAGGCTTGTTCTCTATTCCTTCATATTTTGGGAAGTCAAAGGCATTAATTATTTCTAGGTTTTTACATGCCTTATGCGCTCTTGCTCTATCATTGTCCATTAAGTTGATCATAGAACAATTGGGCTTACAGTATGGCTTTGGATTGGCTGGTTTAGCTGTCTTCTGTACCTTATTACTTTATCAGCATTCATTAGTAAAGGCTAATGACCTGTCTAAGGTGAATCTTGCCTTTTTTACTACAAATGGAATTGCTTCTATAGTCTTCACTTCTATATTGGTTGTAGGATTATACCTGGCATAAAAAAAGGGGCTCTTTCAAGAGCCCCTTTTTTTTAGATTTTTTTGACTAAAACAATATAGCTTGGAAAGTGATCACTGTAACCTCCCAGGTAAGCACTACCTCCAAAGGTTCTTAATGGATAGCCCTTGTATTGGCCTTCCTTGGTGAACATCCAGTTTTTCTTAAAAATATAAGATTTCTTGTAGTAGAAACCTTCTTTATCCATCAGATCTTCAGAAACGATAATTTGATCGAATAGATTCCAGTTTCCTCTGTAGCATAGGGTTCCGTTACCACCTTGGTGCATATCAAAGAATGGATTATATAGGTCGTTTTCTCTGATTTGATTCTTATCACCCTTAGCACGTAAATGCTTAGTTAATGATTTGTTGTACGGATCATCATTCATATCACCCATTACTATGATTTGAGCATCTGGATTTTTTTCATAAATCTCGTCCACAATCTTTCTACACATCTTAGCTGCTTCTGCTCTTTTGGGAGCAGATTTCTTTTCACCACCTGATCTACTTGGCCAGTGATTTACTAAGATATGTATGGTTTCACCAGAAAGACTACCTGTCACGTGTAATATGTCTCTAGTCGTTCTTTTTTTGCCATTCACTTCTGGTAAACTTACTTCTACGGCGCGGCTGTCAGAAACGGTGAAATATTTAGGATTGTAAAGTAGCGCATTGTCAATTCCTCTAAAGTCTGCAGATTCATGGTGCACGACCTTGTAATTTCTTCCTGCAATACCTTTCTGAGTGACAAGATCTTCCAATACTTTTCTGTTTTCAACCTCACATACTCCAAGTACAGCTAAGCCATCAGGACTAAGGTTTGTGCCAATTTGCGAGATTACTTTATCCAGCTTGGAAAGTTTGTCCAAGTAGATCTCAGTGTTGTAAGCTTTTGATCCTGTAGGTGTAAATTCGGAATCATGTTTATCCGGTGTGTCTAAAGTATCAAAAAGATTTTCAAGGTTATAAAAACCAATAAGGCTCGCCTGATATTGCTGGTCTTGAGCATTTGAAGTACTAATGCCTAGGCATAACAAGAACGTAAAAAGAAGATATTTCATAAGTTCAACGTGTTTTCTAAATTTCTGCAAAAATAGTTCTTATTTTTCACACGATAGAATCTACAGGTCAGAATAATGTAATGCTACCATAAATATTAGATTATTCTTGGTGTGGATTTCTTTTAAACGCTCCAAAAAGGTATTTTTGTGTGCTAATTTCGATTTGCTACTAACAAAATGATTAGAATGAAATTAAAATCAATGTTATTGGGTTTGATCCTGCTTGGTTTACCTTCTTTACTTTCTGCTCAATTGATATTATTCAAAGGGGAAGTAAAAGACATGGGGACGGGTAAGGCTATTCCTGGTGTTGAGGTCAGTTGTGAACTTGACCGCACAACAACAAATGAGGAAGGGAAATTTTCTTTTAACCTTCCAAGCGATGTGGAAACTCTAACTTTTACCTTTAAGATGGAGGGATACGAGTCTCAAACAAAACTTATCAATGTTTCTTCTGAAGATGTTAATGACTTGGGAGTTATCAGCCTGAAAGTTTCTTTGGATGATCAGGATGAGATAATTCCAATGGTGTTAATCTCTGATTCTGATTTAGATGACGCAAATTCGAATCAAAGTGTTTCTTCACTGGTAGGTTCTTCTAATGATGTGTTTGTCCGAACAGCTGCTTACACGTTTAGCTCTGCTAGATTTCGTATTCGTGGACTAGATGGTATAAATACATCTATGTTTTTTAATGGTGTTCCAATGAATGACCTGGAGAATGGTCGTGTCTATTGGAGTACTTGGGGTGGTTTGAATGATGTTATGCGTAGCAGAGAGACAAGCGTTGGTCTTGAAGCGATTGACTACACTATTGGTGGAGTAGGAGGAGCATCTTCAATTGATACTAGAGCATCCAAGCAAAGAAAGCAAAATAAGGTAGTTTATTCATCTTCTAATCGTTCTTACAGAAATAGGTTGATGGTTACTTGGGGTTCAGGTCAGCTTAAAAACGGTTGGTCTGTTGCACTTTCTGGCTCAAGAAGATGGTCTGATCAAGGTTATGTAGAAGGGACTTACTATGATGCATGGTCTTATTTCTTGTCTGTAGATAAGAAAATAGGTAAGCATACCTTAAATTTAACATCTCTTGCAGCTCCTGTAAGACGTGGTAAAGGTGGTGCAGCAATTACCGAATTATATGAATTAACTGATAATAATTACTACAATCCATATTGGGGTTTCCAAAATGGAAAAGTAAGAAATAGCCGTGAGTTTAGATCTTTTCAGCCAGTTAATATCCTTCGTCACGACTGGGATATTTCTGAGACATCTAAGTTGACCACTGCTGCGTCTTACCAGTTCGGTAAAAGCGGATCAACCGCAATCGATTGGTATGGAGCACGTGATCCAAGGCCAGATTATTATAGATATCTGCCTTCAGCAATCGAGAATCCAAACATGGCAGCCCTTGTTGCAGAGGCATACAGGACTGATCCATCAGTATCTCAGATTAATTTCGATTACATGTATGATGTTAATCAGAATTCTTTTGAAGTGATATCAGATGCCAATGGCATAGCTGGAAATGATTTCTCCGGTGCTAGATCTAAGTACATTATAGAGGAAAGAAGATATGATAGTCAGAAGATTAATTTCAATACGCTATATAGAAATTACCTTACAGATAATATTACACTTAGAGGTGGCTTGATGTACCAGATGTATATCGGGAATAACTTCAAAGTAATTGATGATCTTCTCGGAGGGGAATTTTATGTAGATATTAACAGATTTGCGGAGATTGATTTCCCTAATAATCCTGATGCTAGACAGAATGATCTAGATAATCCAAACAGAATTCTTACTGAGGGTGACGTTTTTGGTTATGATTATGATCCTAACGTAAGAAAGGCTACAGCTTGGGGACAAGCTGAATTTACATTCAAAAAAGTAGACTTTTTTGTAGGAGGTGAGTTTTCAAACACACAGCTTTGGAGAGAGGGTGATGTTCGTAATGGATTATTCCCAGACAATTCTTTTGGCAAGTCAGAGGTTAAATCTTTTGATAATTACATGGCTAAAGCTGGTTTGACCTACAAATTCAATACGAGATATTATTTATACGCTAATGTTGCCATGGGTACACGTGCGCCATTTATTCGTAATGCTTTTGTATCTCCTAGGACAAGAAATACCTATGTAGATGGGCTTCAGAGTGAAGAGATTATGTCTGGAGAAGCGGGTTATGTAGTTCGTACACCTAGATTAAAAGCTAGAGCAAGTGTCTATTATGTTGATTTCAAGAATCGGGTGAAGACAATGAGCTTTTTCAACGATGAAGAGATTAGTCAAGGTTCTGAACTAGATGATTCAACGATTCGCCTAGGCTTTGTGAATCTTACACTTTCGGGTATCGACCAACAGCATGTAGGTACGGAGTTGGCCTTTGAATATAAAATAACATCAGCTCTTGAAATTGTTGGAGTAGCTGCAATCGGTCAATATAACTATAGCTCAAATGCAATAGCTACTATTGTAAATGATGCAAACCCTTTTGTTGGTGTTTCTGATCGTTTGATCTATATGAATAATCATTATCTTCCAGGTATGGTTCAAGAAGCTTACTCTGGTGGTTTGAGATATAACAGTGCTCGTTACTGGTTTGCCAATGTTAGTGTAAATTACTTTGGAAAAGCTTATCTAGATTTCAATCCAAATCGTAGAACAGATGTAGCTGTGTCAGGCGTCCGCGAAGGATCTGACGCATGGAATGATATTCTTGCACAGGCTACTGGTGGGGAAGGAATGACAGTGGATTTCTTCGGTGGTAAATCTTTTAAGTTTGGAGATTACTTTATATCCCTAACGGTAGGTGTGAACAACATCCTAGATAACACGGAGTTAGTAACGGGAGGCTATGAGCAGCTTCGATTCGATTTTGAAACTAAGGATATCAATAGATTCCCCGAAAGAAGATACTTTATGTACGGGAGAAACTATTTTGTAAACCTTGGTGTAAGCTTTTAATCAATTGTTTAGATAAGAAATTAATTTAAAATGAAGAATATACTTTTTAAAACTAAATATTTCGCATTAGCGATCTTTCTAACCCTAGGCTTCTCGTCTTGTGTTGATCTTGAGTTTGATGCACCTGTGGTTAATGGGATTTGTGCAAGTGATGCGGTTGTGAATTTTACTATCGCTGAACTTAAAGCAATGCATGTTCTAGGTACAGAAAAAGATATCACAGATTCTATTGTTATTTCTGGTGTAGTAGTTGGAGATGATGCTTCTGGTAATTTCTATAAGAAGCTTGTTGTTCAGGATGAAACAGCAGGTATCGAAGTTTATTTTGGTACAACAGATTTAGCTAATAGTTTTCCTAGAGGTACAGAAGTATTTATTAGTTGTACAGGTCTGAAATTGAGTGATTATAATGGCGTTACACAAATTGGTGTAATTGAGCAGGCTGTTATAGGTGATTATATTTGTAAAGGCACAACTGGACTAGAGATTCAACCTAAAGAACTTTTGATTAGTGATTTGGGAGAAGCAGATATTTCAACACTAGTTTCTTTATCAAATGTACAATTTGCCTCTAATGATGTAATGACTAGTTATGCAGATGCAGTAAATCTGCAATCATTAAATCTAACTATTGAATCTTGTGATGATGATTCTAGTATTTTACTAAGAACATCTGGTTACTCTGATTTCGCAGGTTTCCTTACCCCTGAAGGCTCGGGAACTATTACAGCTGTTTACTCTGTGTTTGGCACTGATCAACAGCTTTATATAAATGATACGGACGATGTTAATTTCTTGAACGATAGATGTGGCGGTCCTACGACAGTGACATCTCTAATCGAGGATTTTCAAAATAATGCTGCCAATAACGAAGATATAAGCATCTCTGGTTGGGGTAATGAAGTTATAAAAGGAACTCGTAAATGGAGAGGGAAAGAATTTAGTGATAATGTTTACGCTCAAGCGACTGCATTCGGTGATCAAGCCGAAGAGATGGAAACTTGGATGATATTACCTGGGGTAGATCTTTCTAATCAAATGCAACTGAGTTTTGATTCTCAGGTGGGGTTCCCTGTAAGTGGTCATGATGGTTTGAAAGTTTATATCTCAACAGATTATACTGGTTTTAACATAGCTAGTGCTACTTGGACTGAATTGAATGGAAATATTGCGAATTCTTCTTCGGATTCATTTACTTGGATTAACTCTGGTAACATTACGCTTCCTTTAGAAAATGGTGTGACAGGTTACATTGGCTTTCAATATGTAGGTTCTGGTGAAAATGGGAATAATCAGACTTCTACTTACGGTATCGATAATGTTGTAGTTGAAGCACAATAATATTTAGTATATTAAGATAGATAGGAACAGGGATGTGGGCAACTTCATCCCTGTTTTTATAAAAGCCATAAACTTATGAAAATATTTTACTCCATTCTTTTCTTATTATCTGCCTTAAGCCTATCTGCTCAATTAGATATTATTGATGCAAGAGAGGCTTCCCTTGGATCCACAGTTACAGTAAAGGGTATTGTTACCAATGGTGACGAATTAGGCGATATTCGGTACTTGCAAGATGCTACAGCAGGAATAGCTGCCTATCCTGGTTCTGGTTCTGTCAGTGGATTTGATGCGATAGCTTTAGGTGATGAAATTGAAGTAACGGGTGTTTTGAAAGACTTCAATGGCTTGTTAGAAATAAGTCCAGTTACAGCTTTTAACGTACTGAGTTCTTCTAATACAATTCCTGTACCTAAAGTAATCAGTGCTGCTCAGCTTGGGGACGATGTGGAGTCTCAACTGGTACAAATCTCATGTGTTGATTTTAATACAAGCGGTGCTTTTACTGTTGGAGGCATAGGAGGTTTGGATCCTGAGGGTGAAGGTTTCAATATTTACATCAATTCGGGTAATAGTATAATAGGTTCAACAATACCAGAGGATGTCGCACATGTAATAGGTATTGTAACTGCCTTTAATAATCCTCAATTAGTCATTCCTGCTTCTGGAGGGATCAATGCTAATGCTACTTGTTTCAGCATCACTAAAGATCCTGTGCAGTTGGATCTTCAAGCTAATAGCTTTAAAATGTATTGGGAGACGTCTATCCCTGCAACGGGTATGATACGCTGGGGAGAAACGCAGTCTATGGAAAATACTGCTGACTTATCAAGTCTTGGAACCGAACATGAATATACAATTACTGGTCTTGATCCAGCGACTTTTTACTACGTTCAGATAGAGGCAATTGCTGAAGGCAATAGCGTAGTATCTGCGCCAGGCTATTATTCTACAGCTTCGAATTCTACAGGAGAAATAAGAGTTTATTTCAATAATGAAACCGATCCATCAGTATCTACTGGTCTTTTCCCAGATGGAACTAGTCCAGAAGAGGTGAAGGATGCGATTATTGAGCGTATAGATTTAGCCAATAATACAATAGATCTTGCTATCTATAATTTAAACGATATGGATATTGTTGATGCACTCAATAATGCAGTCATTCGTGGCGTAAATGTTAGGGTAGTAGCGGATGAGGGTGCCTCTAATACAGGCTTGCAGGGTAATATTAACTTTGAGGCCTTATTCGGTAACACTAGCGGACTGATGCACAATAAATTCTTATCCATAGATGCTGACTCTCCCTTGAATGCCTGGGTTATTATGGGTTCTATGAATTTTTCTGAACAAAACATTTATACTGATTATAATAATGTGGTTATATTCCAAGATCAGGCTGTAGCTAAAGCATACCGTATTGAGTTTGAGGAAATGTGGGGTGGCTCAGGTTTAAGTCCTGTTCCCTCAAATGCTAAGTTTGGTTCTTCCAAAACAGATAATACACCGCATTATTTTAAAGTTGGCGATACCTATATGGAGCTGTATTTTGCACCCTCTGATCAGGTTGCAAGCAAGATTGATGCAGCACTTTCTACTACAGATAATGATCTAAGCATGGCTTTGCTCTTGATAACTCAAAATCAGTTTAGGGATAAGATTATTGAACTAAACAATGGAAGTCGTTGGATTCGTGGTATTGTAGAGAGCATCAATTTGATTGGCTCAGACTTTAATGCACTTGTGGACGCAGGAGTAGACATGGTGCACCATGATGAGACGGGTCAGTTTCATCACAAATATGCAATTATCGATTACTATTACAATGAGATTGGAGGCCCCATGGTGATTAATGGCTCTTATAATTGGTCGGCTGCAGCAGAGGAGAAGAATGATGAGAATACCATTATTTGGCATTCATACAACATGGCTAATTTGTTCATGCAGGAGTATGCCGCTCGTTGGGCCGTTAGTGCAACCAATATTGAATACACAGAATCAAAAGGTTTAGTTATGGCATACCCGAATCCAGTCTCTGATAACTTAGTGGTTGAACTTGAAGGCAAAGGTCTTAATGTATTGATTTACAATTCGTTAGGTGTTGTGGTTTCTTCTTTCCAAGGTTGTGCTGAATCCATTAAAATCAATACTAATGATTGGGCTCCAGGTGTATATCAGCTCCTCGTTCAAGATGATGAACTTCGTAGTTTTTCAAGTATCAAAATTGTAAAGTAATAGTTGGTTTTAAAAACATAATGCTAAGGATCTATTCTTCTTGACTTATGAAAAAAAGCAAACCTTTTAAGTTCAAGCAATTTGAGATAAATCAGAAGTGGGCAACCATGAAGGTAGGCACAGACGGTGTTCTTTTGGGCGCTTGGACTCAGGTAGATAATAGATCTTTAGCCTTAGATATTGGTACAGGTACGGGCTTGATAGCACTTATGATGGCCCAGAGGAATCCAAAGCTCAATGTTGTGGGACTTGAGCCTGATGAGCCATGTTCTGATGAGGCTTTAGTGAATTTTGCTGCATCTCCATTCAGGGACAGGCTTCAACTTATTAATAGCACTATTCAGGAATTTCAAAAAATACCAAAGATTAGATATGATCTGATTGTTTCTAACCCGCCTTTTTTCCTTTCAGGAACACGATCTATATCCGATAAGCGAAACAATGCAAGACACACAGATCTTCTTGATTTTGACACACTCTTGAGTGCAGTACTACTATTATTAAAAGAAAAAGGGCTTTTTTCATTGATTCTTCCACCTGAAGAGGCAGAATTATTCAAGAAAAAAGCCCTTTTTGTTGGTCTCCATTTAAATCGTTTAACAGAGGTTTATCCTAAAGCGAATAAATCAGTAGAACGAGTTTTAATGGAATTTTCTACAGATCGATCAGGTGTTTTTGAACAGTCAAAGTTAGTGATCAATAAAGAAACAGGTCGAAATAATTGGACGCCTGATTATATTGCTTTAACCAGGGACTTTTATACAATCATCTAAGCCTGAGCTTTGTACGTTCCAAGTTTTTTTGCTAATTCGATAAGATGATCTTGATCTGTAAAGTAAATGCCTCCGTTTGGTCCAGGTTGCCTGTGCAGACTTACTATCTTCGATGGATCTTTTCTGTTCCCACCAAAGAAATTTCTGACAGCAAGTTCTGAAAGATTAAAGTGCTCCGCAATCAATCGGACAGAACCTTTTGGCATTGATCTTTTGAGACTTCTTAATTCATCATAGGTAATGTACATCGGTAAAATGTTTAATTAAAAAATCAATTATTGGCATGTTTACTTGTATTTCAATATAATGTACTGAAAATGGTGAATAAAGTAAAATTAATCTCTGTTTTCTTCCGAAATGAGGATTAATTTAGAAAGTTTATATAGGTCTAGTGAAAGTAAATTTGGTTGCTTGGAAACTAGATTTGCCCGTGTTGTTTTAAGAATAATTTTAAAGATAGGAAGCAATAATGGTAGGCCTGGGAGCTTATGGATCTTCTTATACATGGACCAAAGTCTCGTTTCTATGCGATCCTCTTTTCTGTTTATCAAGAAAAGATTGAGTATAGCTTGGTCTGTTTTTTGTAAAAAGGCAGTAGAGGATTCAAGTCCCTCGTGATAAAGCGGGCAGTTTAAGTGCTCGATAGTTAATGATCTTTGCTTCAGTTCAAAACCGAAAAGCGTATCCTCATGACCATATTCGCTTATATCTTCATTGAATTTTATCGAAAGGAATAGGTCTTTTTTGATTAAAAAGTGATGTGTTTTGAATGCGTTATAAGGTTTTTTTTGCCGGTTACTTGCTTCAATAGACTCACGTTTTACACCGAATAGCCATCTTAGATATTGATCCTTTTCTTTCGGTGGTTTATCCCGATAACTTGTTTTTCCTACTAGAATCTTTTGGCCTTCTAAGGCTTTGGTCATGCTAGCAATATAGTTAGGATTGACAAGAGCTGAATCACCATCAATGAATAATAAATATGGATAGTTTGCTTCCTCTGCTAACTTATTTCGAATGGCAGAACGACCTATATTATTGGGCAAAGATTGATATTCAACGCCATCTAAATCACCTAAAACCTCATTGATTTTTGTCCATTTTTTGCCTGATTCGTCATCGTATATGCGTATTTCAAAGACAATACCTGCATCTATAGCAGATTGATGCAAGTCCCTCACAAATGGCACTATATTATACTTGTAAACTGGAATTAAAATTGATACCAATGTCAACAGTTTGTTTTTTCAAAGATACAAACTTCTTTCTTTGTCTTTATAAACTTATTTTTGAGGATTAAACAGATTTGAATACTATCTGTTTAGATTTTAGAAATGAATAATAAGCAGATGATTGATACTACAGGATTGCCAGAGCAGTTAAGACGAATAGCTAAAAAAGTCGAGGATAGCGAGCGAATCACTACCGATGAATGTTTGGTGCTTTTTGAAGAGGCTGACCTGGGGTTTCTAGGAGCTCTTGCAAATATGATCCGCAATAGAAAGCATGGGGATAAAACTTATTTTAACAAGAATTTTCACCTTGAGCCTACTAATGTTTGTTTGTATACTTGTACTTTCTGTTCCTATTCCCGCTTGATTAAAAAGCGTGGAGAAGGATGGGAGTATACCCACGATGAGATGATGGATATGATCAAAGCCTACGATGATCAAGCGGTTACAGAGGTGCATATCGTAGGAGGGGTCTTGCCCCAATATGATGTTGAATTCTATTCTAATTTATTCAAAGCTATAAAGGAGCATCGCCCAGCATTACATGTTAAGGCACTAACTCCTGTAGAGTATCATTATATTTTCAAGAAAGCTAAAATCTCCTATGATGAAGGTATGAAGCTAATGATGGAATCTGGGCTTGATTCTATGCCCGGTGGAGGTGCAGAAATCTTCCATGATGAAATTAGAGATCAGATAGCTGGAGGGAAATGCTCAGGCGAACAGTGGCTTGAAATTCATAGGGTTTGGCATAAGTTAGGGAAGCGCTCCAATGCTACTATGCTTTATGGTCATATTGAAAAATTTGAACACAGAGTACACCACCTCAATGCACTTCGTGAGCTACAGGATGAAACAGGAGGCTTCCAAACGTTTATTCCTTTAAAATTCAGGAATAAGGGAAACCAGATGGAACATATTGAGGAATCTACAGTAGTTGAGGATTTGAGGAATTATGCAATCAGTAGAATATTTTTGGATAATTTCGATCACATCAAGGCTTACTGGCCTATGATAGGAAGGGATACTGCCCAGTTGTCCTTGGCATTTGGAGTAGATGACATAGACGGTACTATTGATGATACCACTAAGATCTATACTATGGCAGGTTCTGAAGAGCAAACACCCGCTATGAGTACAAAAGAATTGGTTCGACTGATAAAGATGGTTGGCAGAGCTCCTGTAGAACGGGATACTTTGTACAATGTAGTTAATGATTTTGCGGGAGAAGAATTAGATGATGAAGGGTTCAAAGGCTATTTGTCTTTACCCGTAATAAAATAATATGCAAAAAACAGTTTACTTCGTAAGACACGGAGAGACAGAATATAATCGAAAACATATCATACAGGGTAGAGGTGTTGATTCTGATCTGAATAAAAAAGGTCAAGCACAGGCGCAACTATTACACAAGGCTTATGGATCTATAGATTTCGACTTAGTAGTTTATTCTTCCTTAAAAAGGACAAAACAAACACTGACTCATTTTTTACTTACCGATCGTCCTGTTTGGAGTTCGGAAGATATTGATGAAATTGGTTGGGGTGATCATGAAGGAAAACGGGCAACTAAAAAGATGAAACGTGCTTTTGATCAAATGCTCACCCAATGGAAATCCCAGGAATTTGATGCACGCCTTAGTGGAGGAGAATCTCTACTCGAATTAAAAGAACGTGTGACTCGCTTTCTTGAAGAATTAGCAAAGAGACCTGAACGCAACATTATTGTTTGTTCACATGGTAGGACATTGATGTGCATGATGTGCTTGGTAGGGGGAGATTCCTTAACGCAGATGTATAAATATTCCCAATCTAATACAGCTGTGAATATTGCTCAGTACAATCAGGACAGTTGGAGTTTAGAAAAAATTGGTGATACTGCGCACCTTAAAGTGGAGAAAGAACTATGAAGAAAATCAATGTAACAGCAGTTTCATACCTGAATACAAAACCTTTCTTGTTTGGATTGATCTCAAAGAATTGGGATTCTAATCTAAATATAAAGCTTGATATTCCCTCTGCATGCGCAAAAAAGTTAAATGACGGAAAAGCAGATATCGGGCTTATACCGGTAGCAGCACTTCTTGATAATCCGGACTTAAAGGTTATTTCTTCCTATTGTATAGGTAGCGATGGCCCCGTTCGAACCGTAGCTATATTTGCTGATCAAGAAATTCATACACTAAAAAGAATTTATCTTGATTTCCATTCAAGAACTTCTGTTCAATTGGCTCGTATCTTATTGGAGCAATATTGGAAAGTTGATGTAGAGCTATTGCCTGCAGAGAAAGGATTTATGGATGAGATAGGTGGAGATACTGGAGCTTTAGTTATTGGTGACCGTACCATTGAATTAGAGCATAAACATCCGTATATCTATGATCTTTCAGAAGCATGGAAGACGTGGAAAGGTCAACCTTTTGTTTTTGCAGTTTGGGTGAGTCGCATAGATTTAGATGCACATTTTGTAACTAAATTCAATGAGGCTCTTGCTTTAGGTGTTCGAGAAATTGATCGGTTGATATATCTTATGCCTCCAATGTCTGAGGGCTTTGACATCCGAGAGTATTTTACCAAGCATATATCCTATGAACTTGATGAAGCAAAGCGAAAAGCTCTGAAAGAATTTCTATCGCTTATCAGCGATGGATCATATAATTTGAAATTTCTACAATAAGCTATAATTATGGATTCTATTATTCTTGGAGGTGGATGTTTTTGGTGTTTAGAGGCCGTTTATCAAAGGATGGAAGGCGTTATATCTGTTCAATCTGGCTATGCAGGTGGCCTTGCAGAAACAGCTAATTACGAAGCTGTTTGTTCAGGCTTGACAGATCATGTTGAGGTTGTAAAGGTTAATTTTGATAGTGCTATCTGTAAGTTGGAGGATGTGCTAGAAGTATTCTGGACCATTCATGATCCAACAACGCCAAATCGTCAAGGAAATGATGTTGGACCGCAGTATAGATCTGCTATATTTTATTCAAATGTACAAGAAAAAGAACTTGCAGAAAAGAGTATAAGAGACATAGCGACTGCACTTTATGATCATCCCGTAGTTACGGAATTACTGCCGCTTGAGATATTATATCCAGCTGAAGATTATCATCAAGATTATTTTATACGCACTGGAAACCGAAATCCTTATTGTACATTTGTTGTGAACCCCAAGGTTCAGAAATTTAAAAAATCATTTGCAGATAAATGGAAAAAAGATCTATAAAAGCACTCGTACTAAAAGCATTCAACACTTATCCAGCCATTGGTGAACTTGAATTACCATCCCTTAATGAAGGAATGGCTGAGATTGAAGTCAAAGCTGTGGCATTGAATAGGAGGGATTATTATATCACGCAGGGATTATATCCAGGTGTTGAATTTCCAGTAGTCCTCGGTTCTGATGTCTCTGGGATCTTTAAGAATGAGGAAGTTATTGTGAATCCAAATATAGATTGGGGCGCTAATGAAGCTGTGCAAAGTGATGCTTATCATATACTGGGTATGCCTAGTTGGGGTGGTATGGCTCAATATGTTCAAGTTGCAAAAGATAGAATTCATCCAAAACCAGCTCATCTATCCCTTGAAGAGGCTTCAGCCCTTCCTTTAGCTGGGCTTACTGCTTTTCGTGCTATAAAAACAAAGGGGAACTGCAAGGCTGGAGAGAAGGTTTTAATCAATGGTATCGGTGGAGGAGTAGCAACCTTTGCGTTTCAATTTGCCTTGGCCATGGGAGCAGAGGTCTATGTGACTTCGGGTTCTGAGGAAAAGTTGAATAAGGCACTTGAAATGGGAGCGAAAGGTACAGCGAATTATAAAACGGAGAATTGGCATAAACAACTGGCTAAGGATAGTGGAGGCTTTGACTTGATCATTGATTCTGCAGGCGGAAAAGGATTTGCCAATCTAGCAAAGTTGTGTCGACCAGCAGCGCGCATTGTTTTTTACGGTGGTACGCGAGGTAAAATTGAAGGATTGAGTCCGCAGATTCTTTTCTGGCGACAGGTTACCGTAATGGGCACTACCATGGGTTCAGATAAGGACTTTGAGGATATGCTTGCCTTTGTAAATACGCATAAGATCAAACCTGTCATAGACTCGGTATTTGATTGGAAGGAGTCTGATCATGCTTTTGAAATTCTTAAAGCCTCTTCACAAATGGGAAAGGTAGTTCTCCGAGTTGGAGAATAGTCAATTTTATAGCATTCAAAAGCTTAAAGATTCAATAAAAGGTATTTGCTTAAGTAAATGCCTTATTTTTTTTAGTTTTACGAAAAATATAACTAGCCAAATATTATAAGATGAAAAACGTATATATCGTTTCAGCGGTTCGTACTCCAATCGGTAGCTTCGGTGGTCAATTTGCCGGAGTTTCTGCCACTAAGTTAGGAGCAGCTGCTATAAAAGGTGCATTAGAAAAAGGGAATGTTCCTGCAGACCAGGTAGAGGAGGTTTTTATGGGTAACGTACTGTCTGCAAATCTTGGACAGGCTCCAGCAAGACAGGCAGCTATCTTTGCCGGTCTTTCCAACACAGTTCCATGTACTACAGTAAATAAAGTGTGTTCTTCTGGTGCAAAAGCAATCATGTTTGCTGCGCAATCTATCATGCTTGGTGATAAGGACGTTGTTGTAGCAGGTGGTATGGAGAATATGTCTCAAGTACCTTACTATATGCCTAAGGCGCGTTATGGACAGAGATACGGACATGGCCAACTAAACGATGGTTTAGTTCTTGACGGTCTTACCGATGTATATAATCAATCCTTGATGGGAGTTTGTGCAGATGCTACTGCAAGTAAATTTGATATTTCAAGAGAAGAGCAAGATGCCTTCGCTATTCAGTCTTATACAAGAACAGCTGCAGCTACAGAAGCTGGTAGTTTTGCAGCGGAAATAGTACCCGTAGAAGTGCCTCAACGCAGAGGTGATGCTTTGGTGGTTGATACCGACGAAGAATATAAGAAAGTTAAGTTTGAGAAGATTCCTGCTCTAAGAGCTGCCTTTTCGAAAGAAGGTACAGTGACTGCTGCAAATGCTTCTACTATCAATGACGGAGCATCTGCATTGGTGTTGATGTCTGAAGAAAAAATGAATGAACTAGGTCTTAAGCCATTGGCAAAGATCCTTGCTTTTGCTGATGCAGCGCATGAGCCAGAGTGGTTTACTACTGCTCCTCCAGTAGCTGCAAGAAAAGCATTGGATAAGGCAGGTTTGAAGACGGAGGATATGGACTTATTCGAGGTGAATGAAGCCTTTTCTGTGGTAACCATGGCTTTCAATAAAGAAATGGGTATTTCAGAAGATAAGGTCAATGTAAATGGTGGTGCTGTTTCTCTTGGTCACCCACTGGGTACTTCAGGAGCACGTATCGTAACGACATTGGTACATGCCTTAGCTCAAAATAACGGAAAATATGGACTTGCAGCAATCTGTAATGGTGGAGGAGGAGCTTCTTCGCTGATTGTGGAGCGCGTATAGGAATTATAAAATAAAAACTTCGCAAGGGACTGATTTTCAGTCCCTTTTTTGTTTAACACTAAGTTTAAATTGGTCGGT
>JBELIG010000275.1:0-3585 GCA_042091035.1 Sphingobacteriales bacterium
CAAATTCTTTTGGACGCTTTTACAATGATCAATTAAAAGGAAGGTATGAATATTAGGCCAATACGAAAATCGGATAATGCTGAATTAGCTAAGTTGATTCGAGCAATTTTCGATGAATTTGACGCACCGAAAAAAGGAACTGTTTATGAGGATGCCTCTACGGACGATCTATATACTTTGTTCAGAGCTGAACGATCTCTATTGTGGGTGGCTGAAGGGACTGAAGGTATTTACGGTTGCTGTGGTATTTATCCAACAGATGGTCTAGGAGATGATTGTGCTGAGTTGGTGAAATTATATGTCAGACCTGAAGGTCGAGGTCAGGGTGTTGGAATGAGGTTGTTTAATCGAAGTATTGTATCTGCAAGGTCTCTAGGCTACAGTCATCTTTATCTAGAATCCATTCCTGAATTTGATAAAGCTGTTGGCATGTATGAACAAATCGGATTTAAGCATTTGGATAAACCATTAGGCAACTTTGTGCATACGAGTTGTTCGATTTATATGCTTTTGGAACTATAAAATTTTTGTTTAGATAAAACATAATAATGCTGCGTTATTTGCTCTTACCCCTATTGCTTTTAGTTGCTTCTTGTGCAAAGCTACCCAAGGAGAAGTAT
Organism: Sphingobacteriales bacterium; assembly: GCA_042091035.1. GTDB lineage: Bacteria > Bacteroidota > Bacteroidia > Chitinophagales > Saprospiraceae > AM-2324. The sequence goes on from JBELIG010000275.1 coordinate 621, forward strand.
AATCAATTCGATATGGATATTGAGTTGGTTGAAATGGAGGGGCATACCATGATTCAAATTAAGAATCCTATTTTAGCACCTTTAAGAATCTGGGTATCTTCAGACTTGGATACTATTCAAAATCAGCTTGAAAGCATAGAAATGCCAATAGTATTTAGTCCATTAGCGGATACATCTATACAGGTATTGGGCTTGGGTTTGAGCATGGAGAATTTCTCTTTTCGAATAGGTATTGGAGATCCTGCATATCAAGTCTCCGCCAAGAGTTTAGCTTTACCCTTTCAGCAGGGTTCTTCTTATAATCTGATGCAGGGCTATAATTCAAAGCCTAGTCACAATACGGATTATTCCAGATATGCTTTTGATTTCGATCTAGAGATTGGTGATACAATTTGTGCTGCGACGGGAGGTTTTGTGGTTGGAGTGATCGAAGGGTATAGTAAAGGGGGAAAAAATAAAAAGTGGAGACCCTATGCAAACTTTATAACCTTGTTTGATCCTAGCACTGGACTTTACACACAGTATGTGCATCTTGACCACCTGGGATCTTTGGTAGAACTAGGGGATACAGTTGCACTTGGGCAGGCAATTGGAATATCAGGGTCTACTGGCTATTCAACAGATCCACATTTGCATTTTAATGTTCTCAAAACGGTAAATACGGGTCAAATTATGATATCTATGCCCTTAGATTCAATAGGGAATTATAAGGTTTCGGACCTTAGGCGAGGACAGTCTTTGATCAACGATTAGGGTCCTAGGATGCTATTAATAATATACAATAGATTGAATTTCATGAATCTTTTCTAAATTTGCCATTATTGTTAATTAAAACTCCAACTCATGTTTCAAGAATTTAAGAAATTTATAAGTAAGGGAAATGTAATTGAGATGGCTGTGGGTCTTATCATGGCTACTTATTTCGGTGCAATTGTTAAGTCCTTAGTAAACGACATAATTATGCCTCCAGTCGGTTTGCTACTTGGAGGAGTAGACTTTACTGAGCTTAAGCTTGTGATCCAGGAAGCTACAGCTGAATCTGCTGCTGGAGCAGGAGATGGGATTGCTGAGGTAGCTATCGCATACGGGGCATTTATCAATACAATTATCACATTCATCATTGTTGCCTTTGCCATCTTCATGGTTGTAAAAGCATACAATAATATGAAGGACAGAATGGAGAAGAAGGAAGCAGAAGCTCCTGCTGCACCACCAGCTCCATCTAAAGAAGAAAAACTGCTTGGAGAGATCAGAGATCTTTTGAAGCAGCAGAACGGGTAATGCTGAGTTAATATTTATTTGTTAAAAAAGGGAGTCTATGTTTAGGCTCCCTTTTTTGGTTTCAGCTTATGTATATAAATTATATTTTATTATATTTATTTTGACTTCAAACTAATTGAGAATATCTATGTTACTACACGCTAAATCAACCTTCCTAAGTTTGATTACCAATCAACGCCTTCGTCACATATTTACGCCTTGGCAAATTGTTGTGGATTTTGAAGAACAAAATATTACGCTGCGTAAACGAAATTGGTTTTTGATCAGTGTTGATGAAAAAACCTCCTCATTCAGATTTATTCGGGATATCGAAATAGATAAACATTTGTTTGGTGCAGACATCAAAATCAAATTATCGGAGAGCTATATAGAAGCAAATAGTATTTCAAAGAAATCCGCTAATAGGATCAAAGATCAATTAGCGGAGTATAATAATAAGTTAGGAAAACAGCATGTAGTTATGAATTAGCCTTTTATTCGGCTAATACTACTTTTTCCTTAGTATCTTCCTTGATTGAATTATCTTTGTCAGGGGAAGAGTCCTTTTGGTTGATTTTTAATATTTTGGACAATAGTGGTGTCCAGTATTTATCAACAAGCTTCATGATTATATAACCTCCAAAAGCTGCAATCACCCATTCAAGATTGGTAAATGTATCATGATCGACGACCCATTTGTCTGACCAAAATCCCCATAAGTTGGAAATGCTTCTTTCTTCAAAAAAATTGGAGATTAATTGTACGGATAAAAGTCCGGAAATCCAACCAACTCCGTGACCCAACAGTTCATTGAAAAATTGAACTAAAATTGATTTTAATTTTTTCATGTTGTGTAGTTTAGTAATATTATTTAAACTAATAATAAATTTTTACATATTTAAATTATTAAGGTATTTATGATTAATCATTTAACCTTAGAGATATATAATTACATTATTGAGCAGGGCGCTCAAAAAACGGTATCTAAACTGCCTAAATGGAGGAGAAAAGTAGGTAGTGGAATGCCAGCCTTGAACAAAGCCTAGGATAAATTGGAAACGACTTTGAATAATGCTGCAAGACGAGGAAGATATTGCTTGACGTTAAGTTATTTTTGGTGAAGAGGATACTAGTTTTATTATGGTAAGGTCTGCACTAGAAAGGTTAGATGATTTATTAGAAGAACGGGAGGATCTTGATTACTCAAAATGAGAAGATCCTTAAATCTAAAAAAGGGAGCCTCAACTTGGGCTCCCTTTTTTAATCTGATCGCTTATTAAAAGATTCATCTTATCTCTTCACAAAATACATCGTACTCAAAGTACTTTGCTTATTCGTACTTATCACCTGTAAAATATATGATCCACTTGGAATTGCATCCGAATCAATATCCGCTTGTTCTACGCTGCTGGAGCAGGAGACGGCATTGCGGAAGTTGCAATTGCATACGGGGCATTTATCAATACAATTATCACATTCATCATTGTTGCCTTTGCCATCTTCATGGTTGTAAAAGCATACAATAATATGAAGGACAGAATGGAGAAGAAGGAAGCAGAAGCTCCTGCTGCACCGCCAGCTCCATCTAAAGAAGAAAAACTGCTAGGAGAGATCAGAGATCTTTTGAAGCAGCAGAATGGGTAAACCCCAAAAAAAAGCATCTGTCAATCAAACAGATGCTTTTTTATTTATCGAATCAAAGTAA
>JBELIG010000044.1:0-5290 GCA_042091035.1 Sphingobacteriales bacterium
GTGATACGGAATTGATCGCTCTGCCATATGATGGATTTCAGGTTACAACTATGATTGATTTCAACTCAAAAGTATTGGGTACACAGCATGCTCAATTGAATAGTTTAGACGAGTATGAATCAGAAATTGCTTCTTGTAGAACCTTTGTGTTTCTGCATGAATTAGAAGCCTTGTTTGATCAAGGACTTGTAAGGGGAGGGGATTTAGACAATGCAGTTGTTCTTGTTGATAAGGTCCTTAGTGAAGAAGCTTTAAATGCATTGGCAGAAAAAATTGGAAAACCCGGTATCAAAGTAGAAAGTGAGGGTGTATTGAATACGACAGACCTTTATTTTAGAAATGAACCTGCAAGACATAAATTATTGGATGTAATAGGCGATCTTGGGCTTATTGGTGCTCCAATCAAAGGGAAGATCATTACAAATAGGCCCGGACATACAGCAAACGTTCAGTTTGCGAAAGTCCTTAAAAAGGCTTACTTAATGCAAAAGAAATCGAGGAATATTCCAAAGTATGATCCGAATATTGCCCCGATTTATGATGTAAATCAGATACAGGAGTTATTACCACACCGTTTTCCTTTTCTTATGATTGACAAAATCATAGAGGTTTCTGAGAATCATGTGGTAGGTGTTAAGAATGTTACGATGAACGAGCATTTATTCCAGGGGCACTTCCCAGGGAATCCAATATTTCCAGGAGTTCTGCAGGTAGAAGCAATGGCTCAGACTGGTGGTATTCTTGCTTTGTTGCTTCAGGAAGATCAAAAAGGTTGGGATACATACTTTTTGAAAATTAATAATACCAAGTTTAAAGGAATGGTAAGACCTGGAGATACTCTAGTCTTTAAACTTGAGCTAATGGCCCCAATTAAGCGAGGTATTGTTCAGATGTATGGTGCTGCTTATGTTGGTGGAAAGCTGGTGTCTGAGGGTGAATTTACAGCTCAGATTGTTCAGCGGAAATAAAATGGGCTTAGAAAAAAATTGAATCTTAGATGTTATGGATTTACGAAATATACACCCAGAGGCAAAGATTGGGAAAAATGTGAAAATTGAACCTTTCGCAACGATTGAGAAGGATGTTGTAATTGGAGACAATACATGGATTGGTCCCAATGCATGTATAATGAATGGAGCAAGAATTGGGAAGAATTGCCAAATACATCCGGGAGCAGTAGTTTCAGGTATACCACAGGATTTAAAGTTTGAAGGTGAAAATTCCACACTTGAAATAGGAGATAACACAATCGTACGTGAATTTTGTACACTGAATAGAGGTACAAATGCTAATGGTACGACAAAGATTGGTAGCAACTGTTTGCTGATGGCCTATGTGCATGTAGCGCATGACTGTGAGATTGGTGACCATTGTGTATTGGCAAACAATGCAACACTAGCTGGTCATATTATAGTTGGTAATTGGGTCACCATTGGTGGTAAAGTAGCTATTCATCAGTTTGTTAAGATTGGAGATCATGTTATGATTGGTGGTGGATCACTTGTACGCAAGGATATACCACCTTATGTAAAAGCAGCCAGAGAGCCCTTGTCATATGTGGGTGTAAACTCAATAGGTTTGAAACGCCGCGGATTCTCTTCTGATCAGATACATCGTATGCAAGATATATATAGGCTCTTGTTTGTTCATGGTAAGAATTATAATTCTGCTCTTGATCTTATCCGTGAGGATTTAGAAAGTTCAGAGGAAAAAGATAGCATCTTAAACTTTCTTGAGCAGTCTGAGCGTGGTGTACTCAAAGGGTTTAATGGGCGTAAATAATTAGTATGAACCTATCTGTCAACAAGGTTGGTAAACGCTTTTTGAATACATGGATATTTAGGGATATTTCATTGAGCTTAAAAGGTAATAATACTTATGCCCTTGTTGGACATAATGGCTCTGGAAAGTCAACATTACTACAGATTTTAGCTGGTTACCTAAGTCCATCTGAAGGGGAGGTTTCTTTTGTTCAAGATGGGGTAGAAATAAAAAGAGATGATATTCATAGGTATCTATCGTTCTGTAGTCCATATACAGAGTTAATCGAGGAGCTAACCTTGGAGGAGCATATTAAGTTTCATAATAAGTTTAGACCTTTTGTTGAGGGACTTGATGCACTTACAGTTATGCAGATTATGAATCTAGATCATGAATGGGATAAGACCGTTCGTTTCTTTTCTTCAGGAATGAAACAAAGATTAAAATTGGCTTTGAGTATTCTCAGCGATTCCAGTTTTATCTTATTGGATGAGCCAAGTACAAATCTCGATAAGCAAAGTACAGATTGGTTTTTGAAAACTCTTGAACGCTATCGTGGGGATCGATTAGTAATAATTGCCTCGAATGTTGAAGATGATCTTCGGCTTTGTAATGAAGAAATATCAGTAGAGCGCTACAAATAAAAAAAAGCCCGGAAATCTTCCGGGCTTTTTTTTATTCTAAAAACTTATATCCTATTCCCCTAACTGACTTAAAGAACTGAGGCTCTTTCGGATTCTCTTCAAAATATTTTCTGAACGAAAGAATAAAGTTGTCGATTGTTCGAGTTGAAGGATATACATCATAACCCCATACGAACTGCAGAATCTGTTGTCTAGAAACTACCTCATTTTTCCGTTCTATCAATAGCTTAAGAAGCATAGCCTCTTTTTTTGTCAATGTAATATCTCCATTCACACCTTTCGCTTCGAAAGTAGAAAAATTGACTTTATTTTTACCAAACTCATAATACTCCATGTCCAATTTGGGCGTCTTTTGGCTTCTTGAGATAAGCTTTTTGACTCTTAATTGGAGTTCTTCAAGATTGAATGGTTTAGCTAGATAATCATCAGCACCTTTCTTTAAACCCGCAACACGGTCTGGTGGAGAATCTTTCGCTGTCAAAAATATTATGGGAGTTTCAGTATCTGTAAGTCTTATTTGTTCACAGATCTGAAGGCCTGATATTTCTGGAAGCATGATGTCTAGTATAATGAGGTCAAAGTGTTGTTCCTGAAAGTATTTCATGGCATCTTTCCCATTATCCGTAGTGACAACCTCATAGTCATCCATCTCAAGATTTAGCTTAACTACCTTGCGGATATTTTCTTCGTCTTCAACTAATAGAATACGCATGTTTATAATTTAGAATTCAATAATGAATTTAGTTCCTGTTGGGCTATTGTCTTCCACTTCAATGGAAGCGCCCAGAGCTGCTACAAATTCTTTCACGATATATAACCCCAAACCAGTGCCTTTAGTTTTACGAGTATCTTCATTACCTATTCTATAGAATTTATTAAAGATTTTTGTCTTATCCCCGTCAGGTATGCCCACGCCATTGTCACTTATTATTAATTGAGGCTTAGGCTCATCAGTAAGTACAATATTTATCTCAGGTATATTGATGTTATACTTAATGCCGTTTTCGACAAGATTCTTTATGATTGCATACAAGCCTTCTTTATCGGTAGATAAGACAAGGTCGTCCTCTGGTAAATTCAAATTTATTTTTGCCAAAGGGTGGCTATTGCCTAAGGTGAATACACTGTGTTCGATGAGCATGTTGATAGGTATCTCTTCAAAATGCGGTATAAAGGCTTTTTCAAGTTTGGCTGAAAGAAGTAGGTCATTAACCAAATTTTCAAGTCTATTTGATTCAGTAAGTGCAGATTTTAAGAGGTCATCTTTTTTTTCTTTGGGAAGCTCACGTTTAAGAAAAGTTTGAAGAATCAATTTAATGGATGCAAGTGGAGACTTAAGCTCATGGGTTATGGATAGCAAAAAATTTCGTTGTTGATTAGCTGCATCTACCTCTCTATTAAAGCTTTTATTGATTTGGAAAATACCTACAAATAGTAAAACAATAAATACAGTAGCTTCCCCAATGATCATATTTCGCTGCCTTGTGTAATCATGATTTAATTTGACCACATTTGCTTGCTTGAGAAATTGTGCTTCACTTATTTCCGGATTGTTTGCTATTGCAATGATTTTGATCAGTTCAATCTTTGCATTCAAGGCATCATTATTCTTGACTATTAGCAGCAATGTCCACCAGGTTAAGGCAAGGATAAGGTAAAAGAAAAGCCCATAACTCAAAAACTTGATTCTTTTAGATCTTTTCGTCATTGAATTTTTTTACTACAATATAACTCCTCTGCATTAGATATGTGCAATGGTTTTTTGATTTGGGTATAGATCTTTAAAAAATGACTTTTTGATTGAAAACCTATTTGTTATGTAGGGGTTGAATTTATATTTTGGACTTTGCCTCTTATGGGAACTATTAGTAAGTTTTAGCTAGTAATTAGAGAAATTTATAAGGCGAGGCAGCGTATTAAGTTAAATTTTCGTTAAGGAAATGTGATGTAAAAACATTTTTATATTATATCTTAGCATAGTAACCAAGACTAAAAAGACCCATTCCAATTAGTAACCATTACATAAAGGTTTGGGATTTTTAATAGTTGTTACGATGTATAAATTTTCAATTATTTAAAATCTGAATTAGTATGAAAAAACTTTCACTAGTTTTATCTATTATCCTTTTCTGTGTGGGAGGGATAATCGCACAGAGGACGGTAACTGGGGTTGTAAATGACGCCTCAAGTAGCCCTCTTATCGGAGCGAGTATACTAGTAAAGGGAACCGCTACAGGTACAATCACCGATGTAGATGGTAATTTCTCTATTAGTATTCCCGATGGAAACAACATGCTTGTTGTTAGTTACACTGGTTTTGAAACTCAAGAAGTAGATGCTACTGGATTAAGTACCATCGAAATTGTAATGGCTGAAGGTGTTGTTCTTAAGACAGCAGTTGTTACGGCTCTTGGTATTAAAAGAGAAGAAAAAGCTGTAGGATATGCAGTACAGGAAGTTGGTGATGAAGCGATCACTAGATCGGGAGCAACATCTGCCCTTGGCGCACTTCGTGGTAAAGCTGCGGGTGTTACTGTTACACAGTCTTCTGGTGCTGCAGGTGGTGGTCAGCGTATCATTATCCGTGGACAAACTTCATTAAGTGGTAATAACCAAGCTCTATTAGTTGTAGATGGTGTACGTATCAATAACAGTTCTTTCCAAACGGAAAGTAATGTTGCTGGTGTTGCCAACTCGAATAGAGGTATGGATATTAACCCAGATGATATTGCATCAGTAAACGTACTTAAGGGTGCGGCAGCAACTGCACTTTATGGTGTAGATGGTGCGAATGGTGTTATCATCATTACAACAAAGAAAGGTGCATCTGGCGATAAGCGTTTTAACGCATCTGCTGGATACAGCGTAGCTTTTGACAGAGTTTC
>JBELIG010000044.1:5390-9296 GCA_042091035.1 Sphingobacteriales bacterium
TGAATCAAGAAGGTGTTATACCAAAGAATACTTACGAAAGAACTACTTTCCGTTTAGGTTCTGGTCTTAAGCTTACAGACAAATTAAATGTACAGTCTTCAGCTAGTTACGTGAAGAGTGAAGGTTACAGAATCCAGCAGGGTTCGAATACTTCTGGTCTTTTACTAGGTCTATTGCGTACATCTCCAACCTTTGATAATACAAATGGTATAGATGATCCAGCAAATGATCCTTTATCTTACACTATGCCTGATGGATCTCAGAGAAACTATCGTGGTGGTGGTGGATACGATAACCCTTTCTGGATTATCAATAATGCACCTCGTATCGATGAGACAAATAGATTCATGGGTAACTTGTCAATCAACTATGCTCTTGACCAATGGTTCAATGTTAATGCAACTGTAGGTACAGATGTATATTCTGACAGAAGAATCCAGAATTTCGAGATCGGTTCAAGAACTGCTCCTGCAGGTCGTGTACAAGAGGATGATTTCTTCTTCAGAAACTTCGATGGTTACTTCAATGTAAATGGTCGTGGTTCTTTATCTGATAAGATCAACATGGGATATTTAGCAGGTGTGAATCTGTATGATGAGAAGTTAGAGAACTTCTATACTACAGGTAATGGTCTTGCATTCCCAGGTTTTGTGAATATTTCAAACGCTTCTGAGGTAAGTAGTGGAAAAGGACTATTCAGACAAAGAAATGGGTATCTATGCTCAGGTTGATTTTGCATTCGATGATTTCTTATTCCTAGCAGCTACTGCTCGTCAGGATTATGTATCATCTCTTGTGAATCCTGATGTAGAGTTTGATGCAAGCTCAATTGGTTTCATTTACCCTTCTGTAAACTTAGGATTCGTATTCTCTGAATTGATGCCTAAGTCAGATTTCCTTACATTTGGTAAGCTACGTGCTTCATATGCTGAAGTAGGTGGTGGTGCACCATCTGCATACGGAACTTCAACTGTATTTACTCAGGCTAGTCCTGGTGATGGTTGGACAGACGGTATTACATTCCCATTTGCTGGTACTACTGCATTTACGAAGTCTAACACACTTGGTAACCCTAATTTGGTTCCTGAGCGTTCAATCACAACTGAAGTTGGTTTAGATCTAAGATTCTTCGGAAACCGTTTAGGTTTAGATGCAACATACTACAACAGAAAGTCTATTGACATGATTCTTCCTGTTGCACTTCCAGGTTCAACTGGTTATACATCAGCATTACTTAATGCAGGTGAACTAAGTTCAAAAGGTTATGAGATTATTCTTACTACTACTCCTATTGAGAGAGATAATTTCTCTTGGGACTTATTAGTTAACTTCGATAAGAACGTAACACTAGTTGAGCGTCTTGCTGAAGGTATTGAGTCTCAATACTTAGGTGGATTTATTTCTTATAACATTGCTGGACAACCATTTGGTGTTATCTACGGTGGTGCTTACCAAAGAGATAATACAGGAGATGCTAATGATGACGGTCTTACGCTTCCTGATGGAAACATTGTAATCAATGATGATCCATCTAGTCCGGAGTACGGATACCAAGTTCCTGATGCATCGTTGAGAGTGGTTGGTAATCCTAACCCTGACTTCACAGTTGGTTTCAATAATACATTGACTTACAAAGATCTTAAGCTTTCATTCCTTATTGACTGGAAACAAGGTGGTGAGATGTGGAATGGTACTCAGTGGGCATTGACTTACTTCGGTATGTCTCAAGTTTCTGCTGATAATCGTGGTGAAGTTGTGGTATTTGACGGTGTACTATCTGATGGTACTCCAAACAATATTCCAGCTACACTTGATCAAAGCTACTACACATCTTCAGTTTCTGGTTTCGGTTCTGTAGATGAGGGATTTGTTCAGTCTACATCTTGGGTACGTCTAAGAGAGATTTCTCTTTCTTATGATCTTAGTCCAAAGATGTTCTCTGGTAACTTTATTGAAGGAGGATCAGTATTTGTAACTGGACGTAACTTATGGTTCTGGACTCCTTATGAAGGTGTTGACCCAGAGACTAGTTTGACTGGTTCATCTAATAACGGACAAGGTGTTGATTACTTCAACATGCCTGGTACAAGATCAGTGATCGCAGGTGTAAACCTTAAGTTTTAATTCCTTACTAACTGATTAAAACAGAGAAAATGTTAAAAAATAAAATATATACGTTTGCTTTAGCACTGATCGTCCTTGTTGGATTTTCATCGTGCGAAAGTTATTTCGAGGGTATCAATGAGAACCCTAATGACCCTACAGACGTATCTCAGGATGTTCTTCTTCCGGGGATCGAGATAAACCTTGGGTTTACTTATGGTGGTGATTTCAGTAGATATGCATCAATTCTAACACAGCATGCAAAAGGTGAAACAAGACAGTGGGCTTCAATTAACAATTACAGTTCATTCTTGCCTGTAAACTTTAACACACCTTGGTCTTTTTCTATGTATGCTGGTGTATTGAATGATCTAAAAATTCTTAAGGAGAAGTCTGCTGAAGACGGCTCTAATCACTACGAAGGTATTGCTTCAATTCTTGAGGCTTACAGTTGGATGCTAATGGTGGATTTCTTCAATGATGTTCCTTTCTCTGAAGCATTCCAAGGTGTTGATATTATTCAGCCTACTTATGATGATGCAGCTTCAGTTTATGCTGGTGTAGCTACTCTATTAGATAATGGTATTGCTAAAATGAGTGAACCTGTTGCTAATAAGACTCCTGAAGATGATGACTTGATGTACGGCGGTGACGCTGCTTCATGGATTAAATTTGCGCATGGTCTTACTGCAAGAATGCACTTGCACCAGAAGAACTATTCTGCTGCTTTGACTTCAATCGGCTCTTCATTTGAAAGTGCTGCTGACGAAGCATCTGTGCAGTTCCTTGCAGGTTCTACGACTGCTGCACCTTGGTTCCAGTTCAACAGAGATAGAGGAGATATCCAGGTGGGTGACGCTATGGCTACTTTCCTTACTGAAAATGCAGATCCAAGAGATACTTTATTCATGCCTCTATTTGATGGAGCACATCCAATATTTATTGACGGACGTGCAGTTCCATTAATGTCTTATGCTGAGGCTGAATTCATTAGAGCTGAGTGTCTTCTTCAGACATCTGCTGATCAAGGTGATGTAGATGCTGCTTTTATAAGCGCAGTTGTTGCTGGTTGTGAGAAGTATGGTATAGAAACTGAAGATGCATCTGATTATGCTGCTGGATTAGCATCTGCTGATCTTAATGCAATTATGACTCAAAAGTACATGTCTATGTACATGGAGCCAGAGGCATTTAATGACTACCGTCGTCACGAATTACCAGTTTTAACACCAAATGCGGGTTCAGTGATTCCTAACAGATTCCCTTACCCGGAAGAGGAGATATTATATAACACGAATACTCCAGCTGTAGATATCTTTACAGATAAGGTATTCTGGGATAATTAATTTATTAGAAAAAAAAATCGTTTATGCGAAATATAAAAATTTGGGGATTATTTATTCTTTCTTCCCTATTCGTTTTTACTTCATGTGAAGAGGAGAAATTGACTCCTTTCGATGATTTTTCTGAAGGCGCTGATCTTGTTGCAAGTGCTCCGGTACCGAACTTTTTTGGTCTCCAGACATTGACAAGTTCTGCTACAGATTTCACTGTAGACGCTATCGGAACGCTTGCTGTTAGTTCAGTAGATCTTTATGCAACGCATAAAGATGGTACAGGTGCAATTGCTGCAGGTCCTACTCAATTCAAAAGTGTAAGTAGTCTTCCTGCTGCAGTGAATGTTACAGCAGCTGAAATAATGACTGCTTTGAATATTACTGAAGCTGATGTCGCTCAAGGTCAGAGTTTTGAAATTACAATGACTATGGAGACTGCATCAGGTACTTTGGCTCCAAATACAAA
>JBELIG010000044.1:9396-17370 GCA_042091035.1 Sphingobacteriales bacterium
GGTGCTATTTCTTGGGAAGGTGTTGTAGATCCTTGGCAGAATCTTTTAGCTGTTGATGGATTTCCGAATTCTGTTGATCCAGTTACAGGTGTAATAACTATTACGATGTCAGGTGATGTTTATGGTGAAACATGGACTTCAGTTTACACGCCGTTATAGGTTTATTGCATTATGCAAATATAAAAAGCACCCTCTTGCAAAAGAGGGTGCTTTTTTTGTCAGTAAGCTATCGAAAGGATAGTTCGACCAACGACTTTATTTGATCGACTTAAAATAGGACTTGAATACACCTTACAAGAAGTTTATATTGTTATAACATTGAAAGCTTTTTATGGAGAATACAATTAACAAGTTTGAGAAGTACCTAGCCTATGAACGGAGAAGTTCAAAGATGACAATACGGGCCTATCAAACTGATTTAAATCAATTGATGATTTTCCTGTTGGAGCGTTATGAAGTTAAAGCTTGGTCTGCTGCAGAACACAGTATGATACGATCCTGGATCGTTGATCTTATGCAAAAGGGACTAACAAATCGAACGATTAATAGGAAGCTGTCAAGTGCCAAGAGTTTTTTTAAATTTTGTCTCCGGCAAGGATTGTTAGAAAAAGATCCAGTGGCCGAAATTAATATTTTAAAAACAAGCAGTCGTTTGCCATCTTTTGCGCACGAAGCCCAAATGCTTGATCTTGATCAGTCTGATCTTTTTACCGCAGATTTTAGTGGTGCAAGAGATAAGGCTTTGATATTTTGTATATATGGTCTGGGTATTCGGCGGGCAGAACTGATCGGTCTACGAATTAGCTCTTATGATAAAGAACGTTCAGTTATTAGGGTTCTAGGTAAAGGAAATAAAGAACGTGATGTTCCAGTCGTTCCTGCTTTGAAAAAAATTATAGGCAACTATCTTAGTCTGTACAGCAGTGAATTTGGTTATACTTTAGAATCGCCAATGTTTATTTTGGATAATGGTCTTTTAATTTATCCAAAATTTGTTTATAATGTGGTATCTAAGTATTTATCCGCAGTTAGCACTCTAAAGAAAAAAGGTCCTCATACACTGAGGCATTCCTTTGCAACTCATTTATCAAATCAGGGAGCTGATATAAATGCGTTGAAATCATTGCTAGGGCACAGTTCATTGGCAGCTACACAAATTTATACACATAACTCTATTGAGAAATTAAGAGAGGTATACAAGCAAGCGCATCCTCGTTCCAAGGATTCATAAAAAGCTATATCTATCCTTCTAGGATGGATAATATATTATCTAACCCATAAACGTGAAGAAATATGGTTATCAAAACGGAAGCAGTTCAATTTAAAGCAGATCAAAAACTTCTAGATTTTATCGAAAGAAAGTTTAGTAAGCTCAATGTGTTTTTTGATAAAATCACATCTATAGAAGTTTATTTGAAGTTAGAGAACTCTGGACAGATTAAAGAAAAAATTGTAGAAGCTCTCGTTAATGTACCTGGTGATTCCATCTTTGTAAAAGATTCAAGTAAATCCTTTGAAGAATCCATTGAGAAAGTCGGATCTTCCTTAAAGAGACAGCTCGTCAAATACAAGGAAAAGAAGAGGGCATAACAAAAAGAAAAAAAGATTCGCTTGCGAATCTTTTTTTCTTTTTTGCACAGCAGATTGATAATCAATCAGATGTTTTTAGGTGTTTTATCGGCTATCCGAGAAAACTTTATTTAAAGTGGATTTTTTTTTCAAAGAAGTTTTTTTTTCTAAAATAGTGTCATATATTTGCATCGCCTTACAAAGATAGGGCATTTGAAAAGATTAAAATTATAAGCCGATATAGCTCAGTTGGCCAGAGCAGCTGATTTGTAATCAGCGGGTCGGGGGTTCGAATCCCTCTATCGGCTCTAAGCTTCCTCAGGGAAGTTTTAGGGGGTGCGCCGGAGTGGGAGAGCCGGGCCGGACTGTAAATCCGGTGACTCAGTCTGAATAGGTTCGAATCCTATCACCCCCACACAGTAATCACAAGTCCTGAAGGGCACAGTAGAAGCGAGTATTGGTGTTGATCAGGCTTGCTTGTTGTTGTTTAAAGTGATGGAAAAGTTATAAGCGGGCGTAGCTCAGTTGGTAGAGCATCAGCCTTCCAAGCTGAGGGTCGTGGGTTCGAGTCTCATCGCCCGCTCATTTTTTCCATTAAAAATAACAGCCAATGTAGCTCAGGGGTAGAGCACTTCCATGGTAAGGAAGGGGTCGGGGGTTCAATTCCCTTCATTGGCTCTGGTGCAGTTGCGTCAGGGTTATTTGTGGTTATTGACTAGCGAATCTATTTTTTTCTATTGCCTAAAAAATTTCGAGAAATGGCTAAGGAAACATTTGACAGAAGTAAGCCGCACGTGAATATTGGTACTATTGGACACGTGGATCACGGAAAAACTACGCTGACTGCAGCGATTACTTATGTTCTTTCAAAAGACGGACTAGCGGAGAATAAGGGTTACGACTCTATCGACGCGGCTCCGGAAGAGAAAGAGCGTGGTATTACGATTAATACTGCACACGTAGAGTACCAAACTGAAAACAGACACTACGCACACGTAGATTGTCCAGGTCACGCCGATTATGTGAAAAACATGGTTACTGGTGCGGCTCAGATGGATGGTGCTATTCTTGTGGTAGCTGCTACTGATGGTCCTATGCCACAAACTCGTGAGCACATTCTATTGGCTCGCCAGGTTGGTGTACCTAAGATTGTTGTTTTCATGAACAAGGTTGACCTTGTTGATGACGAGGAAATGCTTGAGCTTGTTGAGATGGAAGTTCGTGAACTTCTTGACCAATATGAGTTCGATGGTGACAATTCATCAGTTATTCAAGGTTCTGCTCTTAAGGCACTTGAAGATGAAGCGGGTGGTATAAAAGCAATTCAGGAGCTAATGGCTGCTGTAGATGCTGATATTCCTGAGCCAGAGCGTTTAATTGACATGCCTTTCTTGATGCCTGTTGAGGATGTATTCTCAATCACAGGTCGTGGTACAGTAGCAACTGGTCGTATCGAGCGTGGTGTGATCAATGTTGGTGACCCAATGGAAATCGTAGGTATGATGAAAGAAGATGAAAAACCTCTTCAATCAACTTGTACTGGTGTAGAGATGTTCCGTAAATTACTTGATAGAGGTGAAGCTGGTGATAATGCTGGTATCCTTCTTCGTGGTATTGATAAAACGGAGATCAAGCGTGGTATGGTTCTATGTAAGCCTGGTTCAGTGAAGCCTCACAAACATTTCAAGTGTGAGATTTACTGTCTATCGAAAGATGAAGGTGGTCGTCATACTCCATTCTTCAACGGTTACCGTCCTCAGTTCTACTTCAGAACTACAGATGTAACAGGTGACGTTAAGTTACCAGAAGGTGTTGAAATGGTAATGCCTGGTGATAACGTAACACTTGAGGTTGAACTTATCAACCCAGTAGCTATGGATAAAGGTCTTCGTTTCGCGATTCGTGAAGGTGGACGTACTGTAGGTGCAGGTCAGGTGACTGAAATTATTGCATAATACAGCCCTTCGGGGTTTGAAATAAAAAAAATAGGCAGCCTTTTGGCTGCTTATTTTTTATTTGTCTTGTTTAAATGCGCAGGATTTTATATTTTTGCACGCGCATTAATTAATTGCGGGCGTAGCTCAGTTGGTAGAGCAGTGGTCTCCAAAACCAAAGGTCGCGAGTTCGAATCTTGCCGCCCGCGCACAAGTCTTTGAATTAATCAAGGAAAAAAGTTAATAAAATGAGTGTATTTACAAAGTTTGTATCCTACAGCAAAGAGAGTTATAACGAGTTAATGTATAAGGTTACATGGCCTAAATTTGATGCATTACTACGTAACACAGTTGTTGTTTGTGTAGCTTCAATAATTCTAACACTAGTTGTGTTCGGAATGGATGCTGCATTCAAATATGTATTGAACATACTGTATTCGGCTTAATCTGAATCAGTAAACTTTATATATCATGGCAGAATCTAAGACAAAATGGTACTCTTTACGAGTAATCAGTGGAAAAGAAAGAAAGATTAAGGAACGAATTGATCTTGAAATTGATCGTTCAGGATGGAGAAGCTTTCTGCCATCGGTGATTGTACCAACTGAAAAGGTATATAAAATTAGAAATGGTAAGAAAGTCATTTCTGATAAAAATATATTGCCAGGGTACATATTAGTTGAAGCCGATAAGTCTAAACTATCAGGCGAAGTCATATCTACAATAGTCAATATCCCAAATGTGATCCATTTCCTTGGAAATAATCATCCGCTTCCTATGCAAGAAAAGGAGGCTTTCAGATTATTAGGAAAGATGGACGAAACCCAGGAATCTGGAGAAAAGTTAATCGAACCATTCTTGGTTGGCGAATCAGTGAAAATCATTGATGGACCTTTCAATGAATTTATCGGTGATATTCAGGAAGTTAATGAGGAGCGTAAGAAGTTGAAAGTTATCGTGAAGATATTTGGACGAGGAACAGAAGTTGAGCTGAATTTCATGCAGGTTGATAAACATCAATAATAGGGTATTATATAATTAATCATAAAGGTCGGTTTGATAGGGGAATGTCTTTAGACATTGCTTCTACCCTGGAGATAATGACCGTATTTTTAAATCAATTTTACAATGGCAAAAGAGATTGAAGGTTTTGTAAAACTGCAAGTAAGAGGTGGTCAAGCGAATCCTGCTCCTCCAGTAGGACCTGCACTAGGTGCAAAAGGTCTTAATATTATGGAGTTCTGTAAGCGTTTTAACGCTGCAACTCAGGAGATGCAAGGAAAGGTTGTTCCCGTTGTAATTTCAGTTTACAAAGACAAATCATTCGACTTTGTAATTAAGACTCCACCTGCAGCAGTGCAGTTATTGGAGGCTGCGAAGTTGAAGAAAGGTTCTGCAGTATCAAACCGTGATAAGGTAGGTACTGTTACATGGGATCAGGTTCGCGCCATTGCTGAAAACAAGATGCCAGATTTGAACGCATTCAAAGTTGAATCTGGTATGAAGATGATTGCCGGAACTGCTCGCTCTATGGGGCTTGTAGTGACAGGTGACGCTCCTTGGGAAGCTTAAGAACTTAAGAAACTCACAGAGTTACTTATATACTGATATCTTAATGAAGATATCGCGCTTGAAGGGAGTTTTGTTTTAGGCAAAACGCTAATTACCTCACATTTTTAATTAAGAAAAATGGCAAAGATTTCTAAAAAACGTAAAGTAGCTAATGCGAAAGTAGACAGCGAAGCACTTTACGCGTTGAAAGATGCTATGGCTTTGGTCAAAGAAGTAAATACGACAAAGTTTGATGCATCAATTGACGTACACGTTCGTTTAGGAGTAGATCCAAGAAAAGCTGATCAAGCTATTCGTGGAACTGTTACACTTCCTAATGGAACAGGTAAAACAAAAAGAGTTTTAGTATTCTGTACACCTGACAAAGAGCAGGAGGCGAAGGACGCAGGCGCTGATTTCGTTGGTATGGATGAATTGATCACTAAGATACAAGGTGGTTGGTTAGACTTTGATGTTTGTGTTGCAATGCCTCAGGTTATGGCTAAAGTAGGTCGTGTTGCTCGTGTTCTTGGTCCTCGTGGTTTGATGCCAAACCCTAAGACTGGTACAGTAACAATGAACATTTCTCAGGCTGTATCTGAAGTAAAAGGTGGTAAGATCGCTTTCCGTGTGGACAAGTATGGTATCATTCACTCTTCTATTGGTCGTGTTTCATTTGATGCTGAAAAGCTGACAGAAAATGCTAATGAGCTTTTGAGCACATTGGTAAAGATGAAACCTTCCACAGCGAAAGGTATCTATATGAAGTCAGTTACAGTGGCTAGTACAATGAGCCCAGGTGTAAAAGTGGATCCTAAATCTATTCGTTAATTTACCTTTTTAAGGGACTAAATTAAAAAAAATGACTAGAGCAGAAAAAACCGCTGTAATTGAGGAGTTGAAATCAAAGTTTGAGTCATCTCAATTCTTTTATGTTGCAGACTCTTCCGCATTGCCAGTGGAAAAAATAAATAATCTTCGTGGCCTTTTCTTTGAAAAAGGTATCGAAATGCGTGTGGTTAAGAACACACTTGTAAAAAAAGCCTTGGAATCTTTCGGTGAGGAGAAGAATTATGCTCCCCTGTACGATACATTGGCAGGTCCTACTTCAATCATCTTTTCAGATGTTGCGAACGCACCTGCACGTGTAATTAAAGATTTCCGTAAAGATGATGAGAGACCTCTTATCAAATCGGCTTATATTGATTCAGCTGTATTTGTTGGTGACGATCAAATCGACGCACTAGCTAAGCTGAAATCAAAAGAGGAGTTGCTTGGAGAAATTGTTACTTTACTACAATCTCCAATTCAAAACCTTGTTGGTGCATTAAATTCAGGTCAGAACAAAGTTACTGGTCTATTGAAGGCACTAGAAGAGCGCGGCGAGTAATTGCCTGATCGCTTTTCACATTAATGGTACGGCTTCCAAGTAAACGCACCATATATGTTATTAACATTATTGGTAAACTTATTTAAATTTATTTAAAAATGGCTGAATTAAAAGAGCTAGCAGAAACGTTAGTAAATCTAACGATCAAAGAAGTAACTGAATTAGCGGATATCCTTAAGGATGAGTATGGTATTGAGCCTGCTGCTGCAGCTGTAGCTGTTGCTGCTGGACCTGCTGGAGGTGATGCTGGTGCTGCTGAGCAGACTGAATTCGATGTAATTCTTTCTTCTGCAGGTGCTGGTAAACTAAAAGTAGTTAAAGAGCTTAAAGGTCTTCTAAGTCTTGGTCTTAAAGAGGCTAAAGAACTTGTTGACGGTGCTCCATGCCCAGTTAAAGAAGGTATCGCTAAAGACGAAGCTGAGAAAATCAAAGAAGCGCTTGAAGCAGTTGGTGCAAGCGTTGAGGTTAAATAATCAAGCTATTTTAGCTGCGGGCAACCGCATTACAACTTATTGGCTTAGCCGAACCATTTATGGTTTGGCTAGGCCTATTGCTATATGATTACAAATTGAACTATTTTATATATTTCATTGTAATTAGTTTGGGGGAGAAGCATAATATTTTGTAGGTTTTTTTAAAAAAAAATCTTTTTTATGCTTTGTAATGTTAATTTTAAAAGAATTTAACAAAACTTCCCCCCTGATTATTGTTTTATTACGACTTTTTCTTAAAGTGAGTCACAAACTATCCGGATAAGGTTTGTTTCTCAGATTACTATAATCAACTAAGATCTTGGTACATGGCATCTAACGCTACGGCTAAAACTCACGCAGAGTTAAAAAGAGTAAACTTTGGAAAGATCAAACTTCAAGATGAACAACCAGACTTGCTGGAAATTCAGTTGAAGTCATTCCACGAATTCTTTCAGTTGGAGACAACTCCAGAGAACAGAATGAATGAAGGTCTCTTTAAAGTTTTTCAAGAAAACTTTCCTATTACCGATACGAGAAACATTTTCGTATTAGAGTTTTTAGATTATTTTATTGATCCTCCTCGTTATTCGATGGACGAGTGTATGCAAAGAGGGGTAACCTATAGTGTTCCTC
Organism: Sphingobacteriales bacterium; assembly: GCA_042091035.1. GTDB lineage: Bacteria > Bacteroidota > Bacteroidia > Chitinophagales > Saprospiraceae > AM-2324. Next base: position 16,947 of record JBELIG010000044.1, read on the forward strand.
TAAAGGCTAAGCTTCGTCTCTCCTGTAACGATGAAGAGCATGTGGATTTTGAAACGATCGTTCAAGATGTATTCTTGGGGAATATACCATATATGACTCCTAAGGGTACGTTCATCATTAATGGTGCTGAGCGTGTGATCGTTTCTCAATTGCACCGTTCGCCAGGAGTTTTCTTTGGACAGAGCTTCCACCCGAACGGCACAAAAATTCACTCTGCGCGTGTTATTCCTTTCAAGGGTGCATGGATGGAGTTTGCAACTGACATTAACAATGTTATGTATGCTTACATCGATCGTAAAAAGAAATTCCCTGTAACTACGCTTCTAAGAGCAATTGGATTTGACAATGATAAGTCTATTCTTGATTTGTTCAATCTAGCTGATGAAGTAGCTGCGACTAAAAAGAATCTTACGGATTCATTAGG
>JBELIG010000044.1:17470-18873 GCA_042091035.1 Sphingobacteriales bacterium
GTTCAGCATATCTACAAGCAACTTCGTGGCGCAGATGCACCAGATGAAGAGACTGCAAGAGGTATCATTGAAAAACTATTCTTCTCAGATAAAAGATATAACTTAGGTGAGGTAGGTCGTTATAAGATCAACCGTAAGCTTGAATTGGATATTGAGAAAGAAACATTAGTACTTACAAAAGAGGATATTATATCTATCGTAAGTTATCTAGTAAACTTGATCAACCAAAAAGCGGATATCGATGATATCGATCACCTTTCAAATCGTCGTGTTCGTACAGTTGGCGAGCAGCTTTATGCTCAGTTCGGTGTAGGTCTTGCTCGTATGGCAAGAACGATCCGTGAACGTATGAATGTTCGTGATAATGAAGTATTTACGCCTACAGATCTAATCAACGCGAGAACATTATCCTCTGTGATAAACTCTTTCTTCGGAACGAGTCAATTGTCTCAGTTCTTAGATCAAACAAACCCACTTTCTGAGATAACGCACAAACGTCGTATCTCCGCACTAGGGCCTGGTGGTCTTTCTAGAGAGCGTGCAGGGTTTGAGGTTCGTGATGTTCACTATTCGCACTATGGCCGTCTTTGTACTATTGAGACTCCAGAGGGTCCGAATATTGGACTTATATCAACTTTGTGTGTACATGCAAAGGTGAATAAAATGGGATTCCTAGAAACACCATACCGTAAGGTTCATTCCGGTTTGGTAGACATGGAAAATCCTGCTCAGTTCCTTTCAGCAGAGGGTGAGGATACAAAACGTATTGCTCAAGCAAATGCGCCTCTGAATGAAAAAGGAGCATTCCTATCGGATCGTATTAAGAGTAGAGAACAGGGTGAATTCCCAGTTTTGACTCCAGACGAAATTGAATTTATGGATGTAGCACCTAACCAAATTGTTGGTGTATCTGCTTCCTTGATTCCTTTCCTCGAAAATGATGATGCGAACCGTGCCTTAATGGGATCAAACATGCAGCGTCAGGCACTTCCTCTTATCCGTCCTTCATCTCCGGTTGTAGGTACAGGTCTAGAAGGTCAAGTCGCTCGTGATTCTCGTATGCTTATCAATGCCGAAGGAGATGGTGTTGTTGAGTATGTTGATGCAAATGAAATTGTTATTTGCTACGATAGAACAGATGAAGACAAACTTGTTTCTTTCGAGGATAACAGTAAAACATATAAATTAATCAAGTTCAGAAGAACGAATCAAGGTTCATGTGTGAACCTTAAGTCTATCGTTCGTAAAGGAGAGCGTGTAACAAAAGGTCAGATTCTTTGTGACGGTTACGCAACTGAAAAAGGTGAACTTGCTTTGGGTCAAAACCTAAAAGTGGCATTCATGCCTTGGCAGGGATATAACTTTGAGGATGCGATCGTACTTTCTGAACGTGTTGTAAAAGA
>JBELIG010000045.1:0-18828 GCA_042091035.1 Sphingobacteriales bacterium
CCATTGCATGCTTCAAAAAGCCTGAAGCCTGACCAAATATCGCATTCATAGGACATCGCTCTATCAAGTAATAACCATCTAGAAAATTTTTCACTCCTCCAGATATAATTATTTCTTGACAAGCAAAACTACGCTTTTCTGATTTAATTATATCTCGAAGTTGTTCAACCATTTCTACTGCACTGTGGCCTACATTCGCAAGTCCTTTATACAATTCATGGAAGTAATCATCCGCACGAAGCATTTCTAGTTTGGCAAAATTCGTCCCACCGTTTGCTGCAAAGTCAATGGCCTGCACAGGTAATTTTAATAGTTCCAACATACTCTTTGGACCAAAACCCTGACCTACCTCCTTCACTATGATTGGAAAGTCAAAATGCTCTAAACATAATTTCACAATATCCAATGGAGACGATTTATATATATCACCTTCTGGCTGCAGCCACTCCTGCATAGGATTTACATGAATGATCAAACCATTAGCTTCCAGTTTGTCAACCATGTTACGGATAAGGTGCAATTTATTTAGGTCTCTTAATTCCTCAATCTGAGCAACGCCAAGGTTTGCGAACAAAGCTTGTTGATCTCCAATGATAGGTCTCACATTAAAATCTACAAAAGCATCGTCGTCTTCTAACAATGGTCGACAAGATCCCAAGCCCATACCAAAACCAAATTCACTACATACCTTTGCTAAGTTTCGGTTGATGATGCGGGCACGTTCGGTACCGCCTGTCATACTTGAAACCCAAAAAGGCACAGATTGTCTGACCCCAAGAATATTCAAAGACAAATCAACATCACTATTGTCATTGGAGGCGAGCATGGGCTCATAATTAAATCGTGGATCAATCATTGCTGATCCAATCTGAGACCTGAAGGCCAAATCAATGTGATCTCCTTTTCTATCCTCTGACATAGATTTATCTATTTTGTTCAGTGTTTTTTAACAAATACTGCTCAACAAAGTTAAGCCATTGTGTATAATATTTAAGAGCAAAATGAATGATTTGATCCAATTGACTAAAATTTAGATTAAAAAATGGCTTCAAAATGGCTTCAAAAAGTTAATGTTGAAAAAAAATGTGCGATTTTTTAACTGATTATCAGTTAGTTACATATTACACCTAGCTAAAATTATGGTAAAATGCTTGTTTATTGAATTCTAGAAATGTACCTTTGCACCTGCTAAAGCGGTAGTTACATACTGAATTGATTAGCAATTAAATAATAACCAAAAATATAGAGGTTGTGGATCATTTAAGTTACAAAACAAAATCTGCAAGAAAAGAGGACGTACAGCATGATTGGTACATCGTTGATGCAGAGAATGAGGTTGTAGGTCGCCTTTGTACTAAAATCGCGCATGTATTGAGAGGGAAGCATAAGCCTTCTTATACACCTCACGTGGATTGTGGTGATAACGTAATCGTTATCAACGCACACAAAGTACGTTTTACAGGTTCAAAGACTGAGCAGAAAGAATACGTTCGTTACTCAGGTTACCCAGGTGGACAAAAGAAAGCTACACCAGCTGATCTTTTTGCTAAAAAGCCTGAAGCAATAGTTGAGAACGCAGTAAGAGGAATGCTTCCTAAGACTAAATTAGGACGCGCTATGTTTAAAAAATTGTTTGTATATGCTGACAATGAGCACCCACATGATGCTCAGAAGCCGCAGACATTGGATTTGAAATAATTAAAAGGTAATTCTTCGATATGGAAATGATAAATAAAATCGGTAGAAGAAAAGCTTCAGTTGCTCGTCTTTATATGAAAAAAGGAGAGGGTAACATTACCGTAAACGGAAAAGATTACAGAGAGTATTTTCCACAGCAACATATTCAAGGAAAGATTACAGCTCCTTTCAAAACACTTGAACTTGAACACACTGTGTACGATATCAAAGTAACTGTAAGAGGTGGTGGTTTTAAAGGACAAGCGGATGCAATAAGAATGGCACTTTCCCGTGCACTTGTTGAGCTTAACGCTGACTTCCGTAAGCCTTTGAAAGATGAGAAGTTTCTTATGCGTGATGCGAGAGCAGTTGAGCGTAAGAAGTATGGTAAACCTAAAGCGAGAAAGAGCTTCCAGTTTTCAAAGCGTTAATCTTTGGAAAATTTTGGAAAGAGTTTTTTTCTTTGAACTTTATAATGTTTAAGAATAATGGAAAAGCCCACATATAAAAATTTGCTTGATGCCGGCGTTCACTTTGGTCACTTGAAGAAGAAGTGGAACCCGAAAATGTCTCCATATATCTTCATGGAGCGCAAAGGCATACATATTATCGATTTGAATCGTACATCAGAATGCCTAGATACAGCATCTGATGCACTACGCCAGATCGCTAAGTCAGGTAAGAAAGTCCTATTCGTAGCTACTAAGAAGCAAGCGCGTAAGATTGTTGCAGAAGCTGCACAATCAGTAGGAATGCCTTACGTAACTGAGCGTTGGTTAGGTGGAATGTTGACAAACTTCTCAACAATCCGTAAGTCGATTAAGAAAATGAATACTATCGACAAGATGCTACAGGATGGTACTGCTTCAAGCATGACCAAGAAAGAGATCCTTACTTTGACGCGTGAGCGTAACAAGTTGGAGAAAATTCTTGGCGGTATAGCAAACCTAAACCGTATTCCTCAAGCTATATTCGTTGTAGATATCGTTCACGAACACCTTGCGATCAAAGAAGCGCACAAACTAGGTCTTCGTACTTTAGGAATGGTGGATACGAACTCTGATCCAAATCAGGTTCACTTCCCAATCCCTGCGAATGATGATGCATCTAAATCTATCGAATTGATTGTAAACTATGCAACTAGTGCAATCAAAGAAGGTTTAGAAGAACGCAGAAAGTCGAAAGACGCTGAGGAAGCTGCTGCTAAATAATTAGCATTTTGTTTACATGAAATAATTTAGAATGTTGAAGGAAATTTATATTATGAATTTCCTTTCAACATTTTAGTATTATATTTTTTAAAAAATTTCACAATACTCCCTAGACATGAGTAAAATTTCTGCTGCTGACGTTAAAAAGCTTCGCGACCTTACAGGTGCCGGAATGATGGATTGTAAAAAGGCACTTGCGGAAGCAAATGGTGACATCGATAAAGCGATCGAAGAACTACGTAAGAAAGGTCAAAAACTTTCTGCAAAGAGAGCTGACCGTGATGCAAACGAAGGTGTAGTTATCGCTATCACAAATGACGATAACACAATTGGTGTTGTAGTTCGCCTAAGCTGTGAAACAGATTTCGTTGCTAAAAACGAAGACTTTATAAACCTTGGAAAGACATTCGCTAATATAGCGCTTGAAAATAAACCTGCTAGCCTTGAAGCATACCTTGCTTTACCTTTCGAAAACATCACTGTTGGAGAAAAAGTAATCGAGCAAGTAGGTGTTATCGGTGAAAAGGTAGAGATCAGTGCATATGACTTAGTTGAGTCTGCAATGGTTACTCCTTACATTCACGCTGGTTACAAAGCTGGTGTTGTTGTAGGATTCAATAAAACATCTGATGCATTTGTTACTGCAGGAAAAGATGTTGCTATGCAAGTAGCAGCAATGGCTCCACTGGCAGTAAACGAAGACGGTATCGATTCTACTATTATCGAGAAAGAAATAGAGATCGGTAAAGAGCAAGCAAGAGCTGAAGGTAAGCCAGAGGCAATGCTTGAAAGAATTGCAGAAGGTAAATTGAAGAAGTTCTTCAAAGAAAGAACTCTTATGAACCAAGTGTTCGTAAAAGATAACAAGCAAACTATTGCTACTTATCTACAAAGCGTAGAGAAAGACCTTATCGTTACAGATTTCAAACATGTAACTTTAGGATAAAACATATAAAAAGGATAGGCGCAATGCTTATCCTTTTTTTTTATACCTACCCAAAGTCTAAATTTAAGTCCTTCTACTTTTCAAAGTATTTAGTAACTTTGAAAAACTTGTCCTGTCTCAAGGAACGCAAAAACCCGTGTTTTCCGTTCAAATAACAGACCAAATTTAAAGTGAACCATATTCAAAAGGATGAAATACAAAAGAGTACTTCTTAAGCTAAGCGGTGAAAGCCTAATGGGTGATAAAAATTTCGGTATCTCCCCTAATATGTTAGTCCATTACTCCAAGCAAATCAAAGCCATTAGTGATCTAGGGGTAGAAGTAGCAGTGGTAATTGGAGGTGGCAACATCTTCAGGGGCCTACAAGCGGAAGATTCAGGAATAGAACGTGTTCAAGGTGATTATATGGGAATGATGGCAACCGTGATAAACGGAATGGCCCTTCAATCCTCATTAGAAGTTCATGGAATGCACACTAGACTCATATCCGCTATTGAAATGAAAGAAATAGCAGAACCTTATATACGCAGACGAGCGATTAGACACCTTGAAAAAGGAAGGATCGTTATTTTCTCTGCAGGAACAGGTAGTCCTTACTTTACGACAGATTCTGCTGCTGCTCTTCGAGCAAATGAAATAAGTGCAGATGTTCTTTTAAAAGGTACACGGGTAGATGGTATCTATTCAGCAGATCCTGAAAAAGATCCTGAGGCAATCAAATTCAATGAGATCAGCTTTAATGATGTAATTACAAAGGGATTAAACGTGATGGATATGACAGCGTTTACCATGTGTAATGAAAATGATCTTCCAATCATTGTATTTGATATCAACACACCACAAAATCTTGTGGATATCGTACAAGGAAAAGAAATCGGAACACTAGTTTGCTAATAAAAAAAGGGGATGAATTATCATCCCCTTTTTTTATTTATTCATATCTAACTTTAAGTTTGCACTAGTAGCTTGTGCCTGACAACATAAGACATAACCGTCTTTAACTTCATCATCATCTAAAGCAGCGTGTTCTTTCATATGCACTGAACCAGACTCAACTTTTGCAATGCAAGAACTACAAGCTCCTGCCCTACAAGAATAAGGCGCATCAATACCTCCTTTAATCATAGCATCAAGAATTATATCGCCAGCTTTTAACTGAATCTCTGTCTCCTCTCCATCCTGAACGACTGTCAATAGACTTGCAACTCCTATAGATGAATCCTGACTCACAAAGAATAGCTCTTTGTGTATAGATTTACTACTGAATCCATGTGAACTAAATGCCTTTTTACTCAGATCAACTAAACCCTCTGGACCACATAGATACACTTGACTATTTGCAGTCTTCTTATGCAAATCTAATACCGTATTTAATTTATCAGAATCAATACGACCGTTGCAGCTTTTATTGTCAGTGGACCAAGAAGCACTTTTCTTAAACCTAGAGAATAAACCACCTGCTTTGGAATACGCATGGTAAACAAATAATTGTCCCTTATACTTCTGTTCAAGCACTTCAAGCTCCTTACCAAAAATTACTTGATCATCTTTTTTATTACCATATACCAAGACCAACTTGGACATTGGCTGATGCTCTAGACAGTTTTTTATCATGGAAAAGATAGGCGTAATCCCTGAACCTGCAGCAACAAAAAATAGGGTTTCCTTAGAGTTCTCCATAGGTTGGAGCGTAAAGCTTCCATCAACAGGCTGTACCTTTACAGTATCTCCTTCCTGGAGGCTATCCATTATATAATTAGAAACTATCCCATTCTTAACTCGCTTAACAGACACTTGCAGATCTTCTTCAAAAGGTGCTGAACTTATAGAATAAGATCGCACCACCTCTTCACCACCAATATTAAATGCAAGGCTTATAAACTGACCAGACTTGTATTCAAAAGCATCACTATGTGCTGAGGGTATATCGAAGACGAGCGAACAGCTATCTGCCGTTTCTGCTTTTTTTGCTTTCAGCAATAAATCAAATGTTGTAATATCCATGAACCTGAAAATTCTTTCTATAATCGTTTAATTCCTTAACACCTTTAATCCTTGAAAGTTAAAGGCTGCCCTAAAAATACAGCATCAAAAGGGCTTATTCATTTATTAAGCAAATGTAACAATAGATATCAAACACTTGTGGTTTAATTCTACGATTAAAAGTAATTTAATGTTAATAAATACAATTATTACAAGAAGAGAAAATACGCTAAGCTCAAGTATCTTGACTAAGATAGCTTATAGACTTATTCGTAACGAAGTGATTCGATCGGATCCATCTTTGCTGCCTTCCTTGCAGGAATAATACCTGCCAGTAAACCAGTAATAAAGCTAATAGCTACGGCAAGACCTATCCATGCCCATGGCATTACAAAAGCACCGCCGGCATAACTACTAATCAGTAAGCCAACCAATATGGCCAGTATAACACCAACAAATCCTCCAATTTGACACATAACTATTGCCTCTGTCAAGAATTGAATTAAGATATTATTTTCCTTCGCACCTAAAGCTTTACGAACTCCGATCTCACGGGTTCGTTCAGTTACTGATACAAGCATTATATTCATCAAACCGATTGCAGCACCAAGCAAGGTCATCAAACCGATTGCTACAGCTCCACTCCTAAGGCTGACCGTATTCTCACGAATTAATTGAACTAAGCCATCACTCTTTCTGATTTCAAAATCATTTTCCTGAGCTGCCTTGAGCCCCCTAATTGGGCGAAATGCGCCTGTTGCAGCTGCTATTGCCCCTTCCATTTCTTCTTGTTTGCGAACAGCGACTTCAATTCTATAATTCATTCTTGAAGATCCGTAGAATCGCTTTGCGGTATATAAAGGAATGAACACACTCTCATCTTCAGAACTTCCACTACTCTTACCTCTGCTTTCGATGATACCAATAATTAGATAACGCTTATTATCTACGATTACTTGTTTCCCCAGTGCTTCCTCACTTTTTCCTCCATACAATTCTTTAACAACATCTATCCCAACTACTGCAAGATTATCTCCTCCCAATACTTCATTAAGCGTGAAACCCCGCCCAATAGACAAATCAATACTCTTATTGAATAAATAATTCTCATCAATCCCGGCGACATCAAATACAGGATCTGTTTGTTCTTCCTTATAGCGAAGCACTTTAGAGCCTCCACATCTCAAGTAAACAGAGGTAGGAGCTTTGTCATTAAACATGGATTTGAATTGGGTTGCCTGCTTATAATTTATAGTCTCAGCTTGCTTTTGATTGTCTCCTCTCAAGCCACGACCAGCGGGTATTATAGAGAAAGAGTTTGCCCCTAAGGAGGCAAAATTATCATTCAAGGAGTAGATGACCTGATCGATAGCTGTGAGTATACCCACAAGTGCCATTATTCCAAATGCAATCATCATAAGTGTCAAAAAGGCGCGCACTATATTACCTCGTAATGAACGTAGTGCAACCAATATATTTTCCATCAATTTCATAAATAGCAGATTTACAAATTGAAAGTATAAAAGAATAAATTAAAAATGCCTTTTCATCGATGAAAAGGCATTTTGTAAAGACGATCAAATCCTAAGCAAAGGATTTCTTGAATAAATGCATAAAATCGTCCCTCATATGCGCTGAACTCGCGATCAACTCTCTTCCTGAAATGCCAGGATCTTTTCCATCAAAGTCAGATAAATTTCCCCCAGCTTGCTCAACGATAAACATTCCAGCAGCCACATCCCACGGGTTGAGTTTGGCTTCAAAGTAAACATCAAATCGTCCACATGCTACATATACTAAATCTACAGCAGCAGTCCCAATTCTGCGAATACCTCTTGCCTCATGAATAAGCGTTTGCATGAATTTCATCTGCCGGTCTACAAATTCAAACTCACTATAAGGAAAACCAGTAGCAATCAGGGCTGTCTCAATACCACTGCGCTCAGAAACCTGAATTTTTTGCTCATTTAGGTAGGCAGATTCTCCACGGATACTATAAAAGCACTCCTTACGGATAACTTCATATACAATCCCGAGTATGGTTTTATCATGCTCTTGCAAAGCGATAGATACTGCGAAAGTCGGAATTCCATAAAGGTAATTTGTTGTTCCGTCAAGTGGATCTATAATCCAAGTATACTGATCTCCTTTTTTGTTTACAGTTTCCTCCTCCGTAAGGAATCCACAGCCAGGAACTGCCTGCTCGCAGAAAGAAACAAGCATTTGCTCTGCTTCTTTATCCACAAAACTTACAAGGCTGTTCTTCCCCTTTTCCTCCACATCATCCTGCCTTACCTGACCGAAATGCTGCTCCATAAAATCTCCAACGCGTATAACTTCTTGCTTAAGTTCTCCGAGAAGTTCTCTTAGTCTATCCTGTTCCAATACTTTATTTTTTTAATTGATAAATTTCGGGGAAATTCCTTCCCTGCTCATCAAAATCAAGTCCATAGCCTACCACAAATGCAGGTGGAATCTCAAAACCCAAATAATCAATCTCTACCTTTCCTTGCAAAACATCTGGCTTAGATAAAAGCGATACCACCTTTACAGATTTTGGGTTTAGTTTATTCAAGGCTGGTAAAAACCCAGAAAGCGTATGACCAGTATCTACGATATCTTCTAGAACAACCACATTTCTTCCTTCAATATCTTCATCAAAAACATCTTTAAAAGACAAAACGCCACTTGAGGCCATACCTTTGTAAGAAGACAAACGAAAGAAGGAAATACTACAAGGGTGGAGAAAATGTTTTACAAGGTCTGAAGCAAAGACATAAGCTCCTTTTAACAAAACCAGAAACAAAGGATTTTTGTCCTTATAGTCTTCCGAGATTAGCTGTCCAAGTTCTGCCACTCGCTGCGCAATTTGCTTTTCCGAAATAAAACGTTCAAATGTCTTATCTGCAATCGTGATCTCTTGCATGTCCTTTTATTTTAGACCATACTTATCCAATAACCAAACTAAAGCGGTCATTGAAGCTGCTCCCATCTCAAGTTCCCGCTTATTTACTGCCTCAATATGATCAATAGATGTATGGTGATAATCAAAATACCTTTGTGAGTCAGGGAGAAAACCAAATAGGAGTCCTTTCTGATCTTTTAAACCTCCGATATCAGCTCCTGAACCTCCCTTTTCAAAGCTCAATCCATAAGGTTCGAGCAAAGGTAGCCAATCATAGACTTGTTTATATTTTTTACTAAAAATATCCTTGTGCCCATCTACTGTAAACCCTCTAGGAGTAAACCCTCCTCTATCTGATTCGATGGCTGCCATGTGAAACTCTCCAGCTTCATATGACGCCTCCCAATAGGCTTTACCCCCTGCAAGGCCATTCTCCTCGTTCATAAATAACACGCAACGGATCGTTCGGTTGGCTTTGTAATTGATTTTTTCTAATAATTCAATGACTTGTAAGGAATGTACACAGCCTGTACCATCATCGTGTGCTCCACCTCCAACATCCCAGGAATCCAGGTGCCCTCCAACAAGAATGATTTCCTCAGGATGTGTTTGGCCTTTGATCTCACCAATGACATTGTAAGTAAGAACAGGCTCTTCGTGCATAATACAAGTTGTCCGTATATAAACATTAGCCGGACCCAACTTAAGTGCTCTGCTTAGTTCCTCCGCATCAAGCGTCGAAATTGCAACAGCAGGTATAGGTTTTATGTTAGCATCTCTTCCTGTTGTACCTGTATGCGGATTATCGTCAATCTTATTTGTCATAGACCGAACGATGACTGCTTTTGCTCCTTTCTGAGAGGCTAATAAAGGGCCACTAACACGCTGATCAACAGCACCACCATAGGCATTAAAGGTATTTATTTGAGTATTATCGAATGGCCTATTAAAGAATATGATCTTTCCAGCAACCTCACTTTCAGATAGATCTCGAAGCTCGTCAAGCGACTTTAATTCAATCACATCTCCAACAAGTCCATCCGGACCTGTGCCCACTGAATTCCCTAGGGCCAATGCACTAAGTTCAAAACTTCCGATAGCAGATTGTGCCACACGAACAAGTTCTTTGTCTCCTCTTTCCCAATGAGGCGCATAACATTCCTGTAAATAAACAGTGTCAAAATTGAGTGTTGACATTATCTGTTTGCCATACTCTACCGCAGCGGCTCCTTCCGGAGACCCTGCAAGTCTTCCTCCCACTTCATTGGTAAGATCATATAGCCACTCATATCCTTTAGATTCTTTCAAGGCTAAATCATAAATTGTTCTAATCTGAAGGGCATCATCATTCATGTCTTGTTGACCAGTAGCTGATACAGCTAAAAGGATAAATAAAGACCATACAGCTAAAGTACTTTTTGAAAGAAAACTCATAAGAATCGGTTTAATAATTATCATATTCTAACTAAATATCTGCACAAATTAACAAAAGCTTATTCAGTCAATTATTTTGGCAAAAAAAAATACGAAAAATCAAAATCAATTCTTATATTTATAGTACAATAATAATTTGGTTTTATTTGGTTAGGGCTGAGGTAGTGGTTTCGATCACTACCTTCTTTTTTTGTCCTTAAATTAAAAAAGCCGCAATATCTGCAGCTCTTTTATTTCTTAAGGTGTAAATCGCTCACTTGGTGTTCTTTTCTCAGATCGCTTATTTCGCATTTCCTTAAGTATCTTTTCCTTAAATCGCCGCTCCACTACTGGAATCATTGCAACTTTTCGAGCGGGTAACACCTTCAGAAATTGACTCGAATAATTCTTCTTAAGATCTAAAAGCTTCTGTTCTGTTACGAAACTTCTATCCATGTGTTCAAGTACCTCTGAATCACTCATGTCTCCTATCCTCTTAGATGGTTTATTCGCTTTTCGCAGGGCCTTTTCTTTTCCACGGTATTCATTGTATAAGGGCCAAAAAGCTTGCGACTCTTCACTACTTAGATCAAGTTCAAAAGTCATATAACTTACCTTGACAGCTTCCATACGATCCCGTCTATTTTCAAATGCCTCTCCATTTCTTGGCTCCCCAGGAGGGCCTTGTGTAAAGCCTGTTGTTACTAGAATAGGAACAAAGACAAAACTTAATAATAATCTGAATTTCATAATCTATACTTATTTATTTCTTTATAAAAGATCTTCGTATTCAAAAGCATCAAGGTATTCTTCATCTAGATATTCCTCATCTATGATTTCATCCCCTATCTCTATAATTCCGAAGTCATCAATTTCATTATCTATTGCAATACTTGCCAATTCCTCTACAGCAAATTCCTCGATATTAGCATCCAAGTAATCATACATTTCCTCGATACTTAAGCCTGTTAGGCTATCTTGGACCTCCACAGCAGATACAAATAAGGTATTATTAAACCATAGAGAAAGTACAAGAACGGCTACTGAAGCAGCCACTGCTATGTAGCGCCAATAAAGTTTCACAACCTTTGCCTCTTTCGGACTACTATCCTCTTTAGACTCCTCAGCTTTTTTAAAGAATTCAGATCTAAATTCTTCAAAGTAACCCTCTGGTACCGGCCCTCTTCTTCCTTTGGACTGTTCTTTTAAATCCGCCAGGAATGGAGCAATGTCTTCCAGTTCTTCTCTGACCGTTTTCTTTTTCATTATCTATAATTAAAACTGTTTCCTTACATAAGCCTCAATCTTCTTTGCAGCATGATGATAGGAGGCTTTCAACCCACCAACACTTGTACCTAAGACTTTTTCAATTTCTTGATACGGCATTTCGTCATAATATCGCATAATAAAAACGATACGTTGCTTCTCGGGAAGTTCATCGATTGCTTCTTTCAAATATCGCTCTGCCAAACCCTCTTCTGTATAACGCTCTGCTTTCATATGATTAGAAAGCCCCAAATCCTCGTTATCAATAGAGATGGTCTCTTTTCTTCCTCGTTTTTTTATAAAGGTCAAAGACTCATTGCTCGCAATCCTATAAAGCCAGGTTAACAAGGTTGATTTTCTTTGAAACTTTTGAATGCCCTTGTAAGCCTTTATCATGGTATTCTGAAAAACATCATTTGCATCTTCATGCGAACCCACCATCCGGCGAATGTGCCAATACAATCGTTCCTGATACTTATCCAGAATAAAGCCAAAGGCTTTATCAAGCATAGTATCCTGTTCAAGAAGTAGAAAAATTTCCTTTTCGTCTATCATTCGATGAGCAACCATGGTTAATTCTTACAAGTTACATGGAGATAGACTTGGATGAAAGGCTAAGGTTTAATTCAATGAAGAATTTTCTGCATTTTTTTTCAATTGCGAAAGGTCTTTGGACCACTGATCTTTGATAGCCCCACCAATAATGAATGCAATAAGGTTCAAGAACTTAGGGTAGAAGGATACTTTAGCAGTAACGATAAGCCTACAGTGTATTTGATCTGCTGCAGTAAGAATCTCATAGGTTTTAGCGACATCCATTTGGTCACTTTCCCAATTCAAAACTAACTTTTTATTTTTTTCCAATACGAGCACATGCTCGCGAACTACAATCTTACCTTTGATATCTTTGTAGGTTAATTCCTGTTTGAGTTTGGTCCTTCGACTCTTTGAACCTCTAGACTTAATACTAGTCAGTCCGCCAGTCCAATCCTTAATCAACTGATTATCGGTCAAATGCCTGTATAGCACATTTGCGCTACAGTTTATGTCTATATACTCTTTATATCGCATAAGGCTTCCTTTTCATTGAGACCATCAATAACCCCATTATAAATGAGAAAAGCATAACTCCTCTTGCAGTCTCCAACATGCTTTCTGTAAGAAATGAAAGTAAAAATAGAGTCAATGCAGTAAAGTAATATGCCTGGAGATTCTTATTTACTGGTCGTTGCCAAAAAAGACAAACCAGCCAGAAAATAAGAGGAATAAGACCCGCGCCAGCAAGAAGATCTAAATACTGGTTATGTGCATTATACTTTTCTCTTAGTGGCCGTTCGTAATTTAATTGCTCATACATCAACAACTGTTCTCGCTGTAGATTTTGAACGCCTACGCCTACTATTGGCGATGCTTTAAACAACTCTAAGCTTGCACTCCAAGTTTGATATCGAACATTTTGGATTTGCACTTTCTCCGAGGCATCATCCAAGCTAAATAAATCCATCAGTCGCTTGTTGGTAGCAGGGATTATATAGATGGAAAAAGCAAAAAACAAGCCAGCAAAAATAAATGAAACTGCGGCCTTAGCTCTTCCTATTCTATTTTGTAACAAAGGGAATAGCAAAACCGGAACAATTAAAACATAATTGACCCACTGGCTTCTTGAAGAAAGTAAAACAATAAGAAGGGAAAAGAAAACTGTGGCAAGCCATCCAATTCTGCGTTCCAATTGACTCAATTGATTTTTCCGAATTGCTATCATGAAAAAGCTAATAGCTATAATTAGATATAGGGAAAAATAGGTTGGATGAATATGGATATAGCTACCTAATTTACTGTAGAAAAAATTATTCGATCCCTGAGAGAAATAACTTATTGTAGCTCCCCCAATACAGTAAAGCCCGGCAACACAAAGACCTAAAAAATAACTTTTAAAGAGTTGGATAGACTTAGCTTCAATATCCTGATCTACCAAATAAAACACTAAGGGCAAGAGCAGCAGACTTACTTTTGTCTCAACTTTTGCTCCAACTGAATGACCAAGGACTAAGGCAGGAATCCAGACCAATAATGGAGTGGAAAATGCTAGTATTTCAAGGAGATCTTTTCGTTTTAACCGAAGGTAAATCTTTGGATTAAGCAAACAAATAAGAATACCTAGAGCCCCAATGTAAGTAGCTACACGTGGAAATAAAGGCATAAAAAAAGCAAACAGCAGCAAAGTCAAAAAGAGACCTTGCTGCTGCTGTTTATCATTCAAAAGCATGATTGTAAATATTTACTACCAAACTTAATTCTTTGAATTAGTCCAGTGTCTGCTTGATACTTCTAATTTCGTATCCTTCGATCTTATCACCTACTTTGATATCATTGAAGTTGCGGATGGTCAAACCACATTCCATATTGTTCTTAACTTCTTTCGCATCATCTTGGAAGCGTTTTAGTGAAGTAAGTTCACCAATAACACCTTCTTTCATAGGGTATACAACTATACCGTTTCTAATGATTCGGATATGTGTATTTCTTGTAATCTTTCCATCGCGAACGAAACAACCAGCAACTGTACCAACCTTAGAAATCTTATAGGTTTCTCGAACTTCAAGATCTGCAATAATATGCTCCTCTTTTGTAGGTTCAAGAAGTCCTTCAATCGCTGATTTAAGCTCTTCAATCGCCTCGTAGATAATTGAGTAGGTCTTGATCTCGATACCTTCTTGTTCTGCAAGTTTTCTTGCTGATGAGGAAGGACGAACTTGGAAACCAATAATAATGGCATCCGAAGCTGTTGCAAGAAGTACATCTGATTCGATAATCTCACCCACTGCTTTGTGGATAATATTCACCTGAACCGTATCTACGGATTGCTTAATCAGTGAATCTGACAGTGCCTCTACAGAACCATCCATATCACCTTTAACGATAAGATTAAGTTCTTTAAAGTTACCAAGTTTAATTCGATTACCGATATCTGCTAGCGTTGTTCTACGCGTTGCACGAATACCTTGCTCACGACTTATCTGTGCTCGTTTATTAGCAATTTGTCTAGCTTCTTGTTCAGAATCCAGTACTTTGAAACGCTCACCTGCCTGCGGAGCACCACTCAATCCAAGTACAAGTACTGGGGAAGATGGACCTGCAGATTTTATACGCTTACCTCTTTCATTAAACAAGGCTCTTACTTTACCAGATTCCTCACCACAAACAATAGGGTCACCAATCTTAAGGGTACCTTTTTGTACTAGTGTTTTCGCAACGTAACCACGACCTTTCTCAAGAGATGCCTCTAAGATAGAACCAACTGCTTGTCGGTCTGGGTTAGCTTTCAGCTCTTGAAGCTCTGAAACAAGTAATATTTTTTCGAGCAATTCTTCTATCCCTAAACCTGTTTTGGCAGAAATATCTTGCGACTGGAATTCACCACCCCAATCTTCTACCAGGATATTCATTGAAGCAAGTTCCTGCTTAATTTTTTCTGGTTTAGAACCGTCTTTATCAACTTTGTTGATCGCAAATACCATTGGAACCTCTGCCGCCTGAGCATGAGAGATAGCCTCTTTTGTTTGTGGCATAATACGATCATCTGCAGCGACGATAATAATTGCTATATCGGTTACCTTCGCACCCCTTGCACGCATCGCCGTAAAGGCTTCGTGACCAGGCGTATCCAAGAAGGTAATTTTCTTCTTATCTTTTCCAACTTCTACTTCGTATGCACCAATGTGCTGTGTAATACCACCGGCTTCACCATCTGCAACATTTGCTTTACGAATGAAATCCAGAAGGGAAGTTTTACCATGATCGACATGACCCATTACAGTTACAATAGGTGCACGTTCGATAAGATCCTCTGGGTTTTCCAATTCTTCCTCAGCTTCCTCATCTTGATCTTCCGCAGTAATAAATTCTATCTCTGTCTCGAAATCTTCAGCGATGATTTTGATAGTCTCCTGATCTAGACGTTGATTGATCGATGCAATAATATCGTAGGACATTAATGCAGTAATAATCTCAGTAGCGGAGACATCTAGAAGGTTTGCAAAGTCAGAAAGCGTGATAAACTCAGTTACCTGTAACTTTTCTGGTGTTAAAGCTGCCTCTCTGGCTTCCTGCTTTTCTCTCAGACGTTCACGCTTATCTTTTCTATTTCGTACACTCCTATTTTTCTTACCACCAGAATTAATTCTGGCCATAGTGGACTTGATCTTATCCTCGATCTCTTTTTTAGAAACTTCTTTTACTTCATCTGGGTTTCTACTATTCCCTTGGAACCTTCTGTTCGGGAATCTTCCGCCTTGTCCAGGACGACTTCCAGGTCCGCGTCCTCCGCCTTGAGTTGGGCGATTATTAGGACCACGTCCACCACCTTGTTGGTTGCTACCAGTTCTCTGGCCACCACCTTGTTGGTTGTTGCCAGTTCTCTGACCACCACCTTGTTGGTTGTTGCCGCCACTCTTCACATTACTACCTCCAACAGTTACGCGTTTACGCTTACGCTTACGCTTGTTAGGGTCGTTATTATCTTTAGCCTTTTTATCATCAGGCTTAGTTGCTTTTTTCTTAGGCTTTTCCTCAATCTTGATCTTACCAAGAATCTTAAGACCTCTCAACTCTGGAGTTTTCCCTCTGAAAGTACTTGGAGCAGCATCTTTCGCAGGAGTTTCTTTCGCAGGAACTTCTTTCTTATCAGATTCCTTGGTTGTCTTTGCGGTCACCTCTTTTTTCGCTTCCTTAGCAGGTTCAGCCTTAGGCGTTTCCTTTGAAGTACTAGCCTTCTTTTCCACAGCTTTTGCTTTAGGAGCTGTTTGCTTAGGAGTTTCCTTTGCAACTGCAGGCTTCTCCTTTACAGGAGCTGCCTTTGCCGCTGGCTTCTGCTCTTTTGGAGCTACTACTTTAGGCTTTTCAGCTGGCTTCTTTTTTGCAGGTTTGCGTCCAGAAGATTCTAGGTCGATTTTTCCAACCAACTTTGGTCCTTTTAGTTTAGGGGCGCTTGCTGCTTTCTTTTCAGAATCTTCAGCAGGCTTTTCCTCTTTTTTAGGAGCTTCCTCTTTAGGGGCTTCTACTTTAGGGGTCTCCTTAACTTTTGGAGTTTCTTCTTTCTTAGGGCTAACTTCTTCGACTGGGGTTGTCTCAGTAGGCTCTGTTGCTTTGGCTGCCGGTGCTGCAGGCTTTTTAGTATCTGCATTCTCATTCTCTAAGGTATTTCCTGAGGGTCTAATACCTATCTCGACATTCTCCGCCTTCTTCTTCGTCACCTTGGAATCACCAAATCTAGCCGAAAGTACATCGTACATTTCGTCACTAACCTTGGCGTTCGGCTTATTACCAATTTCGAAACCCTTGTCTAACAAGTGTTCGACAATCGTAGATGAGCCTACATTAAATTCCTTTGCAACCTTGACTAAATTTTTCGCCATTTAGTTTAAATACTTTTTTAGTTCAAAACGAGTGAAACCCACTAATTACGAACTGATTATAACAGGCATACACTCAGCAATGCCCTATTTTTCTGCTAAATTAAGAAAATTAAGCAAATCGCACCTGCAAATCTTAATGATTTGAATGTGCGATATTTAATTAATCTTCAAATTCCGAAGCAAGAATACCTAAAACCTCCTTAACTGTCTCCTCTTCTAAGTCTGTTCTTCTTATTAATTCATCGGCATCTAGCTCAAGAACTGACCTTGCTGTATCACATCCAATATTCTTCAATTCTTCAATCACCCAAGTCTCTAATTCATCGCCAAATTCTTCCAAATTAACATCATCAATCTCCACTGGAGCATTTCTGAATACATCAATTTCGAATCCAGTAAGCTTTGATGCAAGCTTAATATTTGAACCTCCCTTACCAATGGCAAGCGATACTTGATCTGGATCTAAAAATACAGAAGCCCTCATATTCTCTTTGTCAAGCTCTATAGAAAGAACTTTTGCAGGAGTCAATGAACGCTGGATATATAGAGTCTCGTTATTCGTAAAGTTTACGATATCGATGTTCTCATTTTTTAATTCACGAACAATACCATGAATTCTTGAACCTTTCATACCGACACAAGCACCGACTGGGTCAATACGATCATCGTAAGACTCAACAGCAACTTTTGCACGCTCTCCAGGCAGACGTTCAATGTTCTTAATCGTAATCAAACCATCTTCAATCTCTGGTACCTCTTGCTCAAGAAGTTTAGCCAGGAAGTCAGAGTCCACTCTGGATACAACAACAACCGGATTATTATTCTTCATTCGAACTTCTTTGATGATCGCACGAACCATATCTCCCTTGCGGTAGAAATCGGCCTTGATCATCTCATTTCTTGGAAGAACAACTTCATTGCCAGTTGCATCATCGAGGATAAACACTTCTCTTTTCAGAATCTGATTAACCTCACCGACTATCATATCACCAACGCGGTCTGAGTACTTCTTGTAGATCTCGTCTTTTTCTAATTCCATAATTCTGGAAATCAGTGTTTGACGAGCTGCCTGAATTGAACGTCTTCCGAAGTGCTCAAGTGTTAGTTTTTCATAACAATCGTCACCTACTTCGTAATCGTCGTCAATTGCAAGTGCCTCTGTAATTGAGATCTGACTCTGTTCGTCCATCACCTCACCATCGGAAACGATTTTACGAACACGCCATAGCTCAAGGTCACCCTCTTGGACGTTTACAATTACATCAAAGTTATCATCAGTTCCGTATTTTTTGCGGATCAAGGTTTTAAAAACATCTTCTAAAACCTTAATTAAAGTTGGCCTGTCTATGTTCTTGCCAGCATTAAACTCCGAGAAAGTATCTACCAAATTCATTTCAGCAAAATTTCTGAGCAATAAATATTATTAATTAAATCGTGGTTTCACCTTAGCCATATTGATTGAATCAAAACGGAATGTGTAATCCACCATCTTTTTCACGTTCTTTTTACCCTCTTTAATCTTTTCTTCACGAGTTACGGTAAAAGTTTCATCCTGCACGTCGATTAATTCACCGACTACAGGTTTTTCATCATCTACACGAACTTCCAAATCTCGTCCAATATTCTTTAAATACTGGCGATGTAACTTCAAGGGCTTTCCAATACCAGGAGAAGATACATCAAGGGTATACTTAACACCAAACCATTGTTCCTCATCAAGGACTGCTTCAACGTGCCTGCTCATACGCTGACACTGCAGAAATGAAATCCCTGAATCACTATCTAAATAAATTTCTATTCTGTTATCTCCTTTTAAAAGCATCTCCACGAAGAAACAATCTTCGTACAACTCTTCTTTGAGCTTTTCATCAACTAATGCCTTAATCTTGTCTTCTACCACTTTTCGATCAATTTAAATAGTATAGGTACAAAAAAGAGGGAACTGAATCGTTCCCTCGTTTTTGTTTGTACTGCAAAAGTATGGTATTTTATTGATTTTCACAAGAAAAATGT
>JBELIG010000046.1:0-4335 GCA_042091035.1 Sphingobacteriales bacterium
TGCCGTAGTTTTTATATCCCTATGTCCTAATAATTTCTGAATAGTACGGATTGACATACCATTCTCCATGGAGTGAGTAGCAAATGTATGACGAAGTGTATGAACAGTAGCCTCCGGATTTACCTGGGCTTTGTGCTTCGCCCGATGAAAAATCTTATTAACTGAACTCCTGCTGTAGGCAGTCTTGGGCTTCACGCCTTCAAACAAATAATAGCGAGGTTTATATTCTTCAATGTATAACTTTAAAATCTTCTTTATAGACGAAGCAAGTACTGAATAACGATCGCGCTTACCCTTTGCCTCCTTTATATAAATAAGACCTTGGTCCCACTTTATATCCTGCCTCCTGATATTGCAAACCTCCGAAATTCTTAATCCACTCGAATACACCAACATCAGCAAAGTCTTATGCTTCAAATTCTTAATCACCGAAAAAAAACGCTCAACCTCCTGCTTTGAAAATGGTTGAACTACCTTAAATGGGCGCTTAGGACGAGCTATATCAAAACGCATCTTAGGCCAACCTAAAACTTTCTCATAATATGCCTTTATTGAGTTGATAATCACGTTCATATAACTCTCAGAAATATTTCGCTCGTTATACATATATCGCAAAAAACCCTCAACCTCCTTCTTACTTACATCTTCCATGCTACTTCGATCTGTATAAAGCAAAAATAAAGTCAATGATGAAGTATAACTCCTGATAGTATGCTCACTGAATCGCTTCAGAACTAACTTTTCCTCCAAATCAAAAACAGCTTTCTTCTGCCAGCCATTCAATCGCTTATCATATTCCTTCTTTGAAATGTTCTTTTGCTTATCCTTCCAGCTTGAATAGTCAATAAGCTCCTTTGGGTCCACCGGACCAACTTCTTCCTTCAATAAAGCGTGGAACCTTGGACGTATTATCTTTTTTAAGTCTGGAAAAATTTCAAGCAACATATACCAACTACTTCTGTCTATTCGAAAATGCCAGCTGGATTCTGATCGACTAAATAGACGCCCTTCTATCGTCTTTACTTTATCAATCTTCTGAATGTCATATTCAAACTTCACAAACAAACGAGTTTCCCCTTTATAGACTTTATAATAAGCCTCCATATTTTTTAGTTGAGTTAAAATAGTATTCTACCATTTCACACAATCAAACTTTGAAAGTCAACAATATTTTATATCAATAATCATCATCCAATTGCCATTTTTATACCTATCCAAAGAACTCACACCAAATATCAATTGACTCAAGACCCTTTTTCGTATATTCATTGGAGTGATGTATAAATTCAAGATTTCCTGCTGAAATCACAGAAAATCCTGAGTAAATCACCAAAACTAATTACCTATAACGAAACAATCATGATGATCAGATTTAAAAAACTAGGCTTCCTATTATTGTTAGTACCTTTCATCATAAACTTAAATGCTCAAAGCCTAACACAACACTCCAGTACCCCCTACATGGCACCCGGTATGAACCTGGGAGTTGATGAATTTGGCAAAGTAGGAGATTACTATTATCGCTATATCAAATTCCAATCCTTGCCTAAGGCAGCACTCCACCAAAGAATGCAAGAGAAAGGCTTAATCCTATTAGAATATATAGGCAAAAACATTTACATAGGTGCCATGCACCATTCCTTTACCAAAGAGAATTTTCAATCCTACGGAATTGAATGGGATAAACATATTCCCACAGAAGACAAGATTCACGATAATCTTTTAGAACGCCCTCTCAAAGCTCACGCTGTAAAAGGGAATATGGTAGATATGCTCATCCAGTACTACAAAAATGTTCCGGCTCAACTCGTAGAGAAGGAACTAAAAAGTAGACAAATTAAAATCAGAGCACACAATAAGCATAATAACTTTGTGTCTATAACTGTTCCAATAGAAAATATCAATCAGATCTCTTTTATCAACTTCGTGGCCTTCATGGACATTGCCCCAGAACCAGGTACCCCAGACGATAATAATGGTCGTGGTATGCATCGTGCAAATGTCTTAACCGCTGATTATCTCGGCGGAAGAAATTATGATGGCTCCGGAATTAAAGTTCAAGTAAGAGATGACGGTGTTCTAGGACCACACATAGATTACCACGGTCGTCTAATAAACGATTACACACAATTTATTGGAAATGACCATTCCGATGGTGTTGCAGGTATCTTTACAGGAGCTGGTAACCTAAACCCTCGATTTAGAGGTATGGCCACTGGATCAGATCTCTACAATACAGATTACGTATCTGACTTTTTGGATATCACACTCGATCTGCATCTAGAAGAAAATGTCCTTGTCACTAATTCATCTTATTCAGATGGCTGTAACAATGGATATACGAATACAACTAAGATCGTCGACCAACAAATGTTCGAAAACCCAACATACATGCACGTTTTTTCAGCAGGTAATTCAAATAACAATGAATGCGGCTATGGAGCAGGAACACAGTGGGGGAATATAACAGGAGGACACAAACAAGGAAAAAATGTTATCGCAACAGCAAACCTAAACGTCGATGGAAATCTAGTTAATTCAAGTAGCCGAGGTCCAGCGCACGATGGACGAATCAAGCCTGACATTTCTGCCCATGGTGCAGGACACATATCAACAGGTACAGGAAATACCTACGACCCATTTGGAGGAACATCCGCAGCAGCTCCCGGTATAGCAGGCGTATTTACTATGCTACACAGTGCATACCAGCAGCTAAATGACGATGAAACAGCAGATGCAGCACTCATAAAGGCTTCTATGCTGAATTCTGCAAACGACATCGGCAACCAGGGACCTGACTTTAAATATGGCTGGGGACTTGTAAATGCCCTAAGAGCAGCAAGAACACTCGAAGAAAATAGATACCTCAATGAAGAAATTGAACAAGGAGAATCAAATACACACACCATTGAAATACCGGACAATGTCGTTCAAGCAAAAATAATGGTCTACTGGGCAGATAGAGATGCATCTACTTCAGCAAACATAGCTTTAGTAAACAACCTTGATGCTACTATCACAAATGATACTGGAGCCATCTTTTATCCTTGGATACTTGACCCAACGCCAAATCCAGCAACACTAGACCTTCCTGCAACTACCGGAATAGATAACTTGAACAATATGGAACAAGTGTCTCTTTTCGATCCCGTAGCAGGAACGTACAGCTTCAATATTACAGGAACAGAAATACCTTTTGGCCCTGTAAAATACTTCGTTGTATATGATTTCATCTATGATGAATTAGAAGTAATCTATCCAATAGGTGGAGAAGCACTTGTGCCCGGAGAGACGGAAAACATCCATTGGGATGCTCCACGAAATAGTACTTCTGACTTCAATTTGAGCTATTCAGATGATAATGGAAATACCTGGTCTGTAATCGGATCAGCTTCAAGTATCAAAAGACAATTAAGCTGGGAAGTTCCTGCAACTGCAAGTGGACAATGCCTCGTGAAAATTGAACAAGATAGTTCAGTAGATCAAAGTGATTTCCAATTCTCAATTGCTCCTGTTCCTCAAAATATTACACCCATAAAAGTTTGTCCAGACTCCATGACCCTTACTTGGGACCAAATGGATATAGCAAGTGGCTATGAAGCCTTTCTTTTAGGGGAAAAATTCATGGACCCAGTAGGAACTACATCTGTTAATTCCATCACAATAGCTATTGACAATCCAACTGAAGACAATTGGTATGCAGTAAGAGCACTCGGCAGTAACAACCTGGTAGGTCTTAGATCTATCGCAGAAGTTTACAATCAAAACCTTCTGAATTGCCCATTAGACACAGATGCCCAAATGGCTCAATTCGTTTCTAATATCTCTAATAATATACTCGCTTGTGATGAGTACTCAAATAATTTGGAAATCGAAATATTCAACAATGGATCACAAGACATCACAGCCCTTGACGTTTATTACCAATTGGATAACGAACCCGTAGTATCTGGTGCAACTGGCTCTATAGCCATAGGTCAAATCCTACAATACAGCTTCGACCAAGAAATAACAATAGTATCTAGTGGTTCACACCAACTAAAAGTATGGCTTACCTATCCTGGAGATCAATACCCTGCAAATGATACCTTGATAGCAGATTTCGACATAGAAATCCTAGATGCTGGGAATAGTGTGCAAAATCTAAATGAAGATTTTCAATCCGGTGTTTTCCCACCACAAGATTGGACGATTCAAAACCCAGATAACAATATAACCTGGGAGGATTGGTCTACAATCGGAATCGATAACACAACGACTATGTGTACCCGCATAAACAACTATTCATATAATAGTGATGGCGAAGAGGATTCTTTTGTCAGTATTCCACTCTTC
>JBELIG010000046.1:4435-16746 GCA_042091035.1 Sphingobacteriales bacterium
CTATTCATATAATAGTGATGGCGAAGAGGATTCTTTTGTCAGTATTCCACTCTTCATAAATCCAGATATTGCCAATCCAGAATTAAGCTTTGATATGGCATACGCCTACTACAGTGAGAACTACTACGATGGGCTCCGTATTGAAATCACCGATTGTAATGGCTCTTTCAATGATATTGTTTTTTACAAAGAATATACGGAATTGGCTACAGTAGGTGGTGTAAATGGAGATTACAACCCTAATTCTGGATCAGATTGGCGAACAGAGACCATAGACCTGACTCCTTACACTGGAAATGACATAATTGTCCGCTTCGTAAATGTTACAGGATACGGAAACAACCTTTACCTCGACAATATTCGCTTACTACCAGATTCAGGCCCAATTGCACAGTTTACAACATCTCAAACATCCGATATCTGTGTAGGAGAACCTGTAACGTTCACAAATACTTCCTCAAACTTTGAAGAGCTTCAGTGGAACTTTGGGATTTTCTCTAACCCCTCAACCGCTACAGGTGAAGGGCCCCACGAAGTGATTTTCAATCTGGCAGGTAACCAAACCGTAACACTTACAGCATCCAATAGCTTTGGTTCAAATAATTATACAGAAACCTTTAGTCCAAATGCTGCTCCAGTTGCTAACTTTGAATTTACTATAGATGGCAATACAATTAATTTCGAAAATACTGCTCTGAATGCAACAAGCTTATCTTGGGATTTTGGAGAAATAGGTGCCATAAGTAATGACCCAAACCCATCATATACCTATGATGAATTTGGTACTTACACCATTCAATTAATTGCCTCAAATCAATATTGCACGCCAGATACTATTGAGCAGACAATAAATATTGTGAGTGTCAAAGAAGCAAACAGTACATACCTTGCAAGTATTGCACCGAATCCAAACAATGGAGATTTCACACTTTCCATAAAAGGAACGCAATCAAAGGAATTATCCATTTCGATAATAGACCTTACAGGTAAAGAATTCTATAACAGAACATTGAACCCAATAAACGGTTCTTTAGACCATAATATCGATGTACGAAATATAGCATCAGGTATCTATATGTTGAAAATACAAAGTGATACAGGTAGTAAAATACTTAAAGTTATTATTGAGTAAATAAATTAAATTCAGTTTTCCAGGCCTGATCTCTCAGGCTGGAAAACTGAATCTTTATAAATTACACCCCTCCACCCTTCCTAAGCCATCCGCGCAAAAAATAAATAACAATTCTTTCTTACACTTTCATTTAATGCGATTTACTAATCCCAACTTAGTAGTATTAATCACTAAAAATGAAAACAATGGCCATATCTGGTACAAGGAATAAAATCCAATTAATAGGTCATCTTGGAAAAGATGTAGAAGTCAAGACACTAAAGTCAGGTATAACCATGGCTAAATTTTCAGTAGCTACTTCCGACTATTATCGAAATAGTAAAGGAGAAAAAATATCAACTACCCAATGGCACAGTATAGTGGCCTTCGGTAAAGTGGCGGAACTGGTCGAAAGACTACTCATTAAAGGTATCAAAGTCCTAATTCAAGGAAAACTAGTCTACAATCGCTATGAAGACAAAAATGGGATCACCCGTAATTTCGCATCCATAATCCTTAGTGAATTTGAAATCTTAAGTCCAAAAAAGTAAACACAATTTATCGCTTCAATAGCTCTCGTTCAAGGTGTTTTCGAATCGACAGTCTTACTGTCGATTCTTTTTTTATTTAACCTTAAAATGAATAAATACAGAATTCCTTATTACAAATTACAACAAACTGGAAGTGACTAAAAGCTATTCTTTCGAATTAATTTTTAAATTCAATTCAAACAACAATTAGATGCTACACAATATCTAAATTATTAAATCTAAAAAGTATAAAATAATTCTTAAACTTAAGAAACTTATTTATTTAATATTACTTTTTACTTTCAGTTAAAATAGATTTGGAATAGGCCTTTACCATATCTAATAAAAGTGGAGTCGCTGGTTCCACCATTCCATGCCCATAGCCATCTAGTTCAAAAATTCGAGTATCGGGATGCCCTACAACCTGCATCATTCTCCAGAAATAGGCATTTTCCTCATAACGACCAACCAACTCCTTTTCACGATCTCCGGTTATCAAAAGGATCGGTGGGGCATCAGGGCGTACATGATACAAAGGAGCCATAGCATCTATTGTTGGCTGAGTGATCGGTATCCCCTGCTCTGCTCGAACAGTCAGATGATTTATAACATTACCACTAAAAGGAATTAAACCAGCAATTTGATCGGCATCTATGTCGTGTGCAGCAAGATATTTCTTATCCAAACCAATCATAGCTGTTAGATAGCCCCCCGCAGAATGCCCAGAGACAAAAATGAGATCAGACCGACCTCCATAGGACTCGATATTTTTAAATGCCCAGGCAACTGCTGCAGCTGCATCTTCAATATAAACTGGAGCTTTCACGGTTGGATTCAATCTATAATTAACAGCTGCTATCGCAATACCCTTTCGTTTTAAATAGCTTGGAATATACTTATTTCCACCCTTCAATCCTCCTCCATGAAACCACACTACAAGCGGAAAGTCAACAGAATCTTTTGGGTAATACAAATCCAGAACACAGCGCGATCCAATATATGCATCAGAAGCATTTAGACTGTCTGACCGATAAGCAATATTTTTTTCAAAAACATAGCCAGTATCCTGACCTAATACATTAAAAAATACACCCAAGTTTAAAGCTATTACAAATATAAACCTCCTTTGCATCGCTATGAATTTTTGTCTTTAGTTTCCTTATTCCAAAGTTGCTGTATCCCCATAACAAAGAACATCACTACTACTATTGCGCTTATTACTGACCAATGATCCACAACATCTTCGTCAAATAAAAATAATCCATTCATAAGCCCAAGCCCAATAAATAGCAAGCCATAAAAACGACGGTTTTTTTTATTACTTTTTGTAGTCATAAACAGTACTTGTAATCAAAAAATATTTTTATTCAATAAGCATACAGACAAGCGCAGAATATTTAATAAAAAATCCGCTGTATAAACCTGCCTACACTATTTTCATAACTCAAAATAATAACCAAACCTTAATTAACTATAAAACAAGCACTTAAATTTATAAAACAACTTTTTAATTCAACAAAGCAAAATCAATTATCCGATAGCCAAATAAGTAGCTCAGAAAGAACTAAACTATATTAAGTCAAATCAGGTTATCTTTGTGGACAAAATTAAAATACATGACCAATACAGAAGCACTGGGTGTCTTAAAAATGCCACAACTTATTAGAAAAATGGCAGTGCCCGCAGCTGTAGGTTTCTTGGTTATGAATATTTATTTCATCGCCGATTCTATATTCATAGGTAAATTCGTTGGATCAATGGGTATCGCTGCTGTCTCGGTAGTTATGCCTATCACATTTCTTATATCAGCGATAGGTATGGCCATCGGAGTAGGAGGATCTTCACTGATATCTAGATTCCTCGGAGCAGATAACGAAGTTGAGGCGAACAAGGTTTTTGGCAATATGACTAGCCTCACAATAGTCCTATCCATTCTAATCATGCTGATCGGTTATAGCTTTATTGACGAGATCTTAGTCCTCTTTGGTGCCAAAGGTGCAATATTTGAACCCGCAAAAGCATATTTTTCAAGTCTGATTATTGGAATCCCATTTCTAGCCTGGTCCATGATGTCAAACAATGCTATGCGTGCAGAGGGAGCACCTAAAAAGGCAATGATGATCATGATTATTTCAGCCTTGGTAAATCTAGTATTAGACCCAATCTTTATAATCGGATTTGGTTGGGGCATGGAAGGTGCAGCTTATGCCACAGTCCTCGGATACCTGAGCTCAACACTCTACTCAGTAATGTTCTTTGCCAAAGGAAACTCTACCCTAAAACTCAATAGAAACTACTTCAAAATTAAGCTTAAATACATCAAGTCAATTTTCACAATTGGTTCTGTGACCCTTGCCAGACAAGGAACGGTAAGTTTATTATCCATCGTACTCAACCATTCACTATTCTCCTATGGCTCCGAAATAGCCGTTGCAGCCTATGGAATAATAAGTAGACTTATGATGTTTACCAATTTTCCGGTATTGGGAATAACTCAAGGCTTTCTGCCGATTGCTGGTTTCAATTTTGGTGCAAAAAAATACGATAGAGTCATTTCTGCAATAAAGCTATCTATCGTTTATGGAAGCTTAATTGCAGGTTCCATTTTTATCTTTATCCTAATGTTCCCTCTGGAATTAACCCAAATCTTTGTAGGTAAATCCGATGTTGAAATCCTGGAAATGACCCCCAAAGCTATGATCATTGTCTTTGCTGCAACACCCCTAATCACAGCTCAGCTTATCGGTTCAGCCTATTTCCAAGCTATTGGCAAAGCCCTCCCGGCTCTGTTCCTCACCCTAACAAAGCAAGGTATGTTTCTAATCCCATTCATACTCATACTTCCAATGAGATATGAACTAAATGGAATCTGGATGGCCTTCCCTATATCAGATGTCTTAGCAACGCTTGTAACACTATTCTTCCTAAGAAATGCTATTCGAAAATTAAAAAACACAGATAAAAAATTACAAGCAGAGCCTATTTCTAAATAGCCCAAATAGAGGATAAAACATTCTATTTCTTATCTTTAGTAATATTAATTCAATCTATTACAACTTAAGAGATATGAAAACCAGGTTTCCCATAGCTACCATAATGTGCATGTTAATCTTAGCATTATCTTCCAAGACTACCGCACAAGATACTACTACCGTCCAAACACTCCAATGGGAAGATAATTTCAGGTCAGGCTATTATGATTTTCCAGACGATGGACAATCCTATAGAAAAATCTTGATGTATTATAATATGAGATGCCCAGATGCCGCAATAAATCCTGGAGACAATTCTCAAGGTTGTGGGGAGTGGGATTATTCTTGTAACACGTTTATTACAGATACAACAAGAATCGATTCCTCAAAAGCGACTCATCCAAGCCACCTGATTTCTAATTTCAATGGCGATGTATTCAATTATACCTCCCAAGAAACATTCACCTACATCAATCACCCACAATATTCAACAACCTTTAGTTCAGTCAATAATGAGATGGAGTATTCTATCGGTGCAGCAAATACCGAATTAGAGCTCCCTGTCGAGACTCAAACCAACAAACTACAAATCCTATTTACCGAATCAGAACTACAGGATGCAGGCCTACAGGCAGGTTTAATCAACAGACTCAAACTAAACATTACACAGACCTCTGGCTTTCTAAAGCTTTTCAAGATAAAAATGAAGAACGTTGATGAAGCCGAATTAAACCCTAACAATGTGCATACAGAAGGTTTCACTGAAGTGTATCATCAAAATCTTGAGTTCTTCGCAACAGGAAATTTCATCTTCAACCTCTATCAAGCATTCAACTGGGAGACAGGAAAAAATATCCTAGTCGAAATCTCATACGTTCCAGATTCCAACAATGGCAATGCCCTAAAAATACAAGCATCGACAAATACCTCAAATGCAGCAATGAGCCACCACTCTAATGACAAATCAGCTTATTTCAACAGGAATGGCTCCTACGAACTGAATACATCGAATATACAGGGTAGCTATGATGAAATCACTGTAGCCTTTTGGTCCTATGGAGACGAATCTATTATGCCTGCAAATAACTCCATCCTAGAGTGCACCACAGATAATGGTAGACAAGTAAATATACACCTGCCTTGGTCAAATGGTCAAGTCTATTGGGATTGCGGAAATAGCGGCTCTGGTTATGATAGAATTAACAAACCCGCAGAACCTAGCGACTATAGAGGTACATGGACACACTGGGCGTTTACCAAAAACACAGCTGATGGAAGTATGAAAATATTTTTAAACGGAAACGAATGGCATAGTGGTTCTGGTTTGGTAAACAGCATCGAGATTGATGAGGTGTTTAAAATCGGTAGCAACACAGGAACAAATTCATACTTTGGAAAAATGGATGATCTATCCATTTGGAAGACTGCATTAGAAAGTTCTGAAATTCAAGATCTAATGGGAGCTGCACCAACAGAAGCACACCCAATGTATGATCAGCTTCTTACTTTTATGAACTTCGATGACCTCTCAAACCAGCAAGTAACAACACTTTCTTCTTATAATGTTACTGCCAAAAAAGAAGGACAACCTTTTGAAGTAACTACCCGCTCAGAAGATGCCTATAAACAATTTACGCTGCAAGATGCAAGACCTGTCTTAAGCTTCTATCAAGGAGAATATGAGTTAAACAATAACATCTCCAACTACTTAGAAGCAGTTCCAAAAGAACCAAACAGCGTAGTATCTTTCTACACCGCTAACAATGATCTACTTGTTACAGATACAAGCTTTGTTTACGAAGCAGGGTTCCAATACATCTATGATCCCGCAGGGGCAATAGTGGATAGTGTATTGGTCGATCAGGAGGCGAGTATCAATATTGAAACACTCGATTACTACAATAAAACAGATGCAAAATACGAAATCCTTTCCTTGGTAACTCCTTATGGTTTCTTTATAGATCTTGGAGAGGACGGAAAAACCTTCATCTTTGATGTGACGGATTACGCACCTATCCTCAAAGGAAACAGAAGACTTTCCATTGAAATGGGTGGTCAAAATCAAGAAGACCTAGACATTAAATTCCTTTTCATTAGTGGAACACCGGAACGAGAAGTCATGAATATTCAAAATATATGGCCCTTCCGAAGAGCATATCCAGGAGGATTAGAAGCAGAGTCTTACTTTGAGCCAAGATCTATAAGCCTTGCTCCTTTCGCGAGCTATTACAAGATCCGATCTACGATCACCGGACATGGTCAAAATGGAGAGTTTGTGCCGCAAGAACATTTCATAAACGTAAATGGAGGAAGCAAAGAATTCAATTATGAAGTCTGGAAATATTGTGGCCAAAATCCAATCTATCCTCAAGGTGGTACTTGGATATTTGATCGAGCAGGTTGGTGCCCAGGTACGCCATCGGATATCCATCAATTTAAACTGGATGATCATGCAGAACCTGGTGAAACAATAACACTGGACTATGGACTTAATACCTCCTCAGGTTCCAGTGAAAATTATTTGGTTTCAAATCAATTGGTTACTTATGGAGCCTATAATTTTTCAACCGATGCATCCATTGAACGAGTGATCAGCCCAACAGCTCAGGTAGAAAATGAACGAATTAATCCAGCTTGTAATGAAGCCCAAATAGAAGTCAAAAATACAGGTAATAATATACTGAATAGTATAACTATACGATACCAAGTACTAGGAACAGATATCATCCTGGAGGAGACCTTTACCCTTAACCTAGAATCTGGAGAAAGCCAGATACTTAACCTTCCTGTTGATCAGGTAGGCTTTTTTGCCAATGGACAGGATACAGGAAGATTCCAAGCAGATATTGTCTCTGTAAATGGAAGCACAGACGAATATTCAGATAATAATACTATTCAATCAACATTTGAACAGGTCGACACCTTCTCAGATGGCGAAAACCTTATAATTCGCCTATTAACAAACAACACGCCAGAACAAAACAGCTATAGTATTTTAGACAATACAGGCACTGTAGTCTTTAGCAAAAGTAACTTCCAAGCAGGCATATTGTACAAAGACGAAGTTAGCCTTAGCCCAGGTTGTTACACGCTCGTTTTCCAAGACACTGGAAATGATGGTTTAGATTTCTGGTATTGGGCGGCAGTTGGACAAAATGTAGGAACAGGAAGCCTTTCTATCAACAAAAAGATCAATGACATCATAGATCTTCCAATAAAAGTGTTCAACCCCGACTTCGGAGGAACATTGTATTATGACTTTGTCGTGGGAGAGATTACAGATACAAAAGAGCCCGTAGAAAATAGTTTACTCTCCGTCTATCCAAATCCGGCACAAGAGCAGATCAATATCGAATTACAAGGC
This sequence comes from Sphingobacteriales bacterium, assembly GCA_042091035.1. GTDB lineage: Bacteria > Bacteroidota > Bacteroidia > Chitinophagales > Saprospiraceae > AM-2324. Next base: position 12,413 of record JBELIG010000046.1, read on the forward strand.
CTCGAAGGCAGTGATATGAGGATTGATCTTTTAGATCTCAATGGAAAGATTCAGAAAACGGAATTCGTAAACTCCAAGCCATTCAACTGGCAATCCAATTGGAAAATAAGCGGCCTAGCTTCTGGAGTTTATCTGCTGCGTATTACTAGCAAAGAATACCAATTCAGTAGAAAGATTGTTATTGATTAAAAAAAAATGGGTTCCAAAAGTTGGAACCCATTTTTTTTACTGCTTAATCAATTTCACTAGCACCGGAATATCTGATCGCTTAAATCGCAAAAAGTATATTCCTGCCGGCTCTTCATAAATAGAAACCTGACTTGTATACATATCATCATACCAAACCAAATTCCAGTTATGTACTACTTTACCGCTTGCATCAAGTATCTGTATAGGTAAGTACAGACCATCTTGAGGCACACCAGAAACCTTGATATTGAACAAGCCCATCCCAGGGTTCGGAGCTACTTCAACATAGATATCATTGTAAATAGTACGAACAGAATTTATAAGAGCGTTTACTACAACCTCTGTGCTGCTCTCACAACCTTGCTCATCACGAACCAACAAAGTATATGTGCCACTGCCCAAATCCTCAAATAGGTTCGAGGACTGCCAATTAAGTCCCTCATCAATTGAATATTCTAAAGTACCTAATGCGCCCCCTACTATCACAGTAATAGACCCATCAAACAGACCAAACTCACTTTCATCCGCTACAATAGTTCCAACAGAAAGGCCACATGCTTCTAACTCAAGATCAAATGCATAAAGACAACCATTATCGTCAATTACCTGAACCTCGTATAAACCAACTGCCAATCCCTCAAATAAATTGGAATCCTGAAAGTTAAGACCACCTGTGATTGAATATTGGAACGGCCCAACACCATTACTCGCATTAATCAAAATAGTACCATCTGATGCTGAGCTAGATGAAGCAGGTATCAGACTTGCATCTGCACTCAAGAAACAAGGTTCTCCAGTACAGAAATCATTAAATTCCTCATCTCCAAAGTTGATCTGCAAAAGAGAGGCCAAAACATTTCCTGCTTGATCAAGGATTTCATAATAACCATCATCATAAAAGAAGCCCCCATCTAATCCATCACCATAAGAATCAAAAATCCTAAAGGTAAAACAAACATCTTTTGGTAAACAGAAATCAAAAGTATACTCAGTTTCCCCATCCATAAATGGACCACCCTCAAATAGTACAGCTCCGTCCTCATCAATTATATCCCAAGTCGTTTCATCAGGATACCCATCTGTTGTAATATTTAAAATAATTGTCTCACCGTCAGAACTTACATCAATAGTTCTACTTGAAGAGTTGTTTGCACTATTTTCATCAACCTGACCATTTGGATTACTCACTTCTACCACAAGCTCCACTGTACCATCCGTAAGGCCTTCAACTAATACAGGCACAGTCTCCGATTCCTCAAAATTCAAACTCCCAGTCCAATTCACTATATCGCCAACTTGAACACCATTTGCATAAATAGTAAGATCCGCTGACTCCAAAACCTCATAGCCAGCATTCAGAAGGCCAACAGCTAATTCCACAGAAGAACTACAAACAATCGAGTATTCTGTGTCCACAGCAGTAATAGCTGCATCGTAATCATATTCATGAACAACATCCGCACGAAGCGTATCATTGCTGCTAGATTCGTCATCTGCCCAAGTAGTTATAATCTCAAAAGAGTAGCTTCCAACTGCGCTAAGATCTACACTTGGAATAAATGTATGTGCATAGGTTTCATCTGAAGCTAGTGTCGTATTAATGGTTTCCTCCGAAACCAATACATCATCTAAGTAACAAGCGATACTAAAATCATCAACAGACTCTATTCCCAGATTTTTTATCGTAACACTAACTACCTCATCAGCTCCCAATAGATTACTTGAAACTGGAGTATCTAAACTAATTGGACTGATATCAAAAGTATCTCTTCCGAGCTCAAAACTGGTGATCATAGTTCCCCAACCTCCATTCTGTAATTTTATATATTCCGCTGTAAACCAAAAATCACTATTATTCACAGGATCTACTGTCAAACAAGAATAATCACCATAGCGAGAATTCGGAGCAACGCCCTGACCCTCTACTATTGTATACTCTTCGACAGTCATCTCACCTAAAGGGTCTCCACTTTTACGCCCAGTAAATGCCAATCCAGGATGCATTTCATCACTAGACACAGAATAAGCCAAGCCAATATTTCCATATTTATCCATTGCTATAGAAGGCATAAATCGATCCTTTCCATCTTCTGGTGCAAAGGTGCCCTCTTGATACACAGCCCAATCTTCTGAACCAGATCTACGCATCTCTATCCAGCGAATACCAGAAATATTATCCCCTCCTGTGTAGTCAACCACAAAAGAAAGAACCATACTTTCATACGATCCAAAGTTTCTGTATTTAACCTGATTCATAATGATTTCCTGTAAACCATCAATACCACCACCGTTAAGTTGAGGAATACATGAAAAACCAGGACCTGATACAGAACATGGATTAGAATCAAATGGAGCAGTTGGTATATCGCTCTGTGTTACCGTAGAATTATCCGGATTATCCCAATCTACATCAATCTCAAAGATCTCAATCTCATCTTCGGAACCAGCACCACCCCAAGCATCATCATTCATGCGCATGACCATAGGCAAAGCATCTGACGGCGGAGCCGTTTCACCAATCCAATCTACAGGAGTCAAAACGAAAAAACCAGGACTTCCTGGGCTACTTGGTATCACAAACCGCTGAATCGACACGTTGTCAGCACCATTTATCATCGCCAAACGATCGATTAGATAAAGTTCTTCGCCACCTCCACCTTCGTTGGTTGTCACAACAACCGAATTGGACCAAAGAGAATACTTTGGATAATCTGGGAAGGAAGGTGTAGAAAACTCATACGTATAGTAACTGCCCAGTGGATCTGAAGTTTCAGATACAGCAATCAATAATGCATTACCGGAACCATTGAATTCAGTTAAAAACCAACGCTCATATTCTTGATCGAAAAAAACAATAGGATCGCCAAGAGAAGTAACTCCCATTCCTGCCCAAATTGTGTTCATGGAAATTATTCCAGAAACAGCAGCTCCTTCCTTATCAAAAACCTGAAAAGCCGTCGCATTGACCATCTGAACATAATGATCCTTTCCAATAGCTCCATCTGGATCTGGAGGAGATGGATTACCGGCAGCTCCAGTCTGCATTCCATTCACATTTACAGTAGGAATCACCTCAACACTACCAGCGCTTTTTACCGCCCCCTGATGAACAGGATCAGCCCCTTGGGGAAGTGCATCCTTCCAAGCATTAGCTTTTATATCTCTACCAAGGAAATTAGGAATAGTTCTACCCTTATATCGCTTCTTGTATGCTGATTTTTTCTCAAGATCTGCACTTTTCATTGGGGCAAGCGTATGTACTGGAGCTGTTTTACCCAGCTTCACAGCAAAGGTTGCAGTCACCTCAGCCTGAACCAAACTAGCGTCCGACTGACCATATAAACCGCTGAATAACATTAATAAAACTAGGAGAGAAAAGAATTTAATTTTCAACATAAAGAATGATTTAATTCAAGATTTCAGATCAAAACTGCTATTTATTCGTTATATAAATAAAATAGACAGCAGCATTGTTGCATCTAATATAATTCATTGCAACAAATAACTCCAAAATTAATTATTCAAGCTACTTTTTATTGTTCGAAAAACTCTTGTAACTTTGCAGCGCTTTTTAGCATACAAGAGATTCTAGATTAAATAAGTTCTACTGATGCACATAAAACCTTTTAAGGCACTTACCCCCGAATTAGACTTGATAAAGTCTGTAGATACCTTCTTCAGCACGGTCAAAATGGAGTTCCCAAAATATAATGAGGCTGGATTTTTCAAAACAGAAGCCAAAGAAGCATTTTATATTTACAAAATCTCAGAAGGCAACCACTCTTACACTGGAATTTTAAATAGCTCTTCTGTCGAAGATTATAAAAATGGGCTTATAAAAAAGCACGAAAAAACAATCTCAGTAAAAGAACAACAACAGCTATCCCTGTTATTGCATCGTAAAGCTATAGTCAAACCTGTTCTGTTGACCTATCCAAAGGTCGATTCCATCGATCAATTCACAAAAAATATTACGAACGAAAGAGAACCTATATTCTCTATTCACTTCGATAGAGATAAGCAGCAACATGAGATTTGGTTGATAGATAATGTTGAAGAAATTCAAACACTTGAACAACTTTTCCTTGAACATGTGCACTGCGCCTATATCGCGGATGGTCACCATAGAACCTCTACATCTGCCT
>JBELIG010000046.1:16846-18811 GCA_042091035.1 Sphingobacteriales bacterium
AAAATAAGCCCTGTAAGTGTTCCAGAGGCTCCCAAGAAATCTCGGGAAATGCTCATGTACATCAATTATGAATGGTACAGTCTAAAATGGAAAGACAATATCCTTAAAAAAGCACCTGATAATGTACTTGACGTCAAACTCTTTAATAAATACATTCTAACAAAGATCATTGGAATCAAAGATGTTAAGAATGATTCTCGTATCCGATATGTAGAGGGTAAGACAGGCCTGGAAGGAATCGCAGATAAAGCCAATAAAGCACCTGACCGAATTGGATTCTGCCTCTACCCTGTTGATATGAAAGATTTTATTAGAATCTCAGACAACAAAGAAACCCTACCCCCAAAATCAACCTGGTTCGAACCAAGAATGAAGAATGGAGTTATTGTTCAAACAATCTAATTAGAAACACTTAGGCAATGAAACACAGAAAGATAAGCGCTGAAAAGATACATACAGTCTCTGGTGAAATCCTGGAAGACACAGTTATAGTACTTGACCAAAAGAATAGAATCATAGCCCTTGATAAGTATGAGGAGCATGATCTTTCTTCCGTAGAACGCTATGACGGTGAAATCATCCCCGGGCTTATTAACGCACATTGCCACCTGGAACTGTCGCACTTAAAAGGAGCTGCAAATACAGGAACAGGACTCCTACCTTTTTTGAATGCAGTTGTGTCGCTTAGAGACTATCCAGAAGAAGAAATCCTTCAAGCTATTGTAGATGGAGATCGTGAAATGCAAAATGATGGCATAGTGGCAGTTGGCGATATTTGTAACAAACTTGATACCGCTGCTACTAAAGAAAATAGTCCAATAAAATACTACAGCTTTGTTGAAATGTTCGATTTCATGCAAGATGCCTTGACCGACAAAACCTATGAGGATTACATGAAAGTCTATCAAGGTCAATCGGATAAAAATGGGAATAAGAAAAGTTGTGTCCCACACGCACCCTATACCGTCTCAGAAAAGCTTTTTGCCCAACTAAAAACACAAAGCAAACCCGAACAGACAATATCCATACACAATCAGGAAACACCGCACGAAGACGCTTTATTTAACTCAAAAACAGGTGGTTTCCTTGACTTCTACAAAGGTTTCAACTTTTCGCTAGATCATTTTAATGCGACGAAAAAGAACTCCATTTTTTACGCAATGGAAAACATGAACCCAGAGGCTAAAACACTTTTTGTCCACAATACACTAACAAGCAAAGCAGACATAGAAGCCGCACACAAATGGAGCAATAAAGTCTATTGGGCAACCTGCGCCAATGCAAACCTGTATATAGAAAACAGGCTTCCTGATTACCAAGTTTTTCTGGATACAAATGCAAAAATGACTATCGGAACAGACAGCCTTACCTCCAATTGGAAACTATCCGTTTTAGATGAAATGAAAACCATCCTTAAGTATAAATCGTATCTAAATTTTGAAACCGTACTTAAATGGGCCACACTTAATGGAGCAGATGCACTTGGCTATGAAGATCAACTCGGAAGTATTGAAATCGGAAAAGCACCCGGAATCAATTTAATAAAAAACAAACATGGAGTATTCGGAGCTGAAACAGAAATAGAAGTACTTGCTAATACTTACTAAGTAGTTGATCCAAATCCCTTTTCTGATCAGCCAATGAAGCAGCAAATTTCATGGATGAACTAGATTCAGGATATAGGGGGCGGTGCGCAGCTGATTTGTTGAAAGCCGCTATCCGCTTACTTAGACTCCTAGACTCTGGCGTAAAACAAACCTTTGAGAATTGCTGCCAAATATAATCAACTGCCGCTTCAGAAGGATGCACAAGATCACGACCATAAAAACGATAATCTCGTAAGGAATCAATCAACAACTCATAAGCAGGAAAATAGCTTACAGATTCAAATTGCTCTTCCAAATGTTCGCAAAGCAACAATAATCTCGCCTTAGATCGATTGTTTTCAATAATACCATCTCGCTT
>JBELIG010000047.1:0-18762 GCA_042091035.1 Sphingobacteriales bacterium
AATAATTACGAGCAATCCAATTATTAATTCCATATATAGAAAAACTTTCTTTTTAAAAACACCCTTTCAGTGATCGCAACAAAAGTAGCTTTTATATTTTTTTAATGCACAAATTTTAGAGGAAAGTATTCTACAGCACTTTAAATCAAGCTAGAAAATAGACTAGATATATTATATTTTTTTAAATAGATTAAAATTGCAAATTGACTTACATCTTTGGTGTTGAGATATATAAAAATTAAATACAAATTGCCAAAGCAAACAATGAACACCAATACTTAAGATTAACAGCGTTCACCCAAACAAAGAAATTAATGAAAAATTTAATCTTAAGCGTAATTGCTCTTACGAGCTTTTCAAATTCCCTATTCAGTCAATGCGACACAACTTTATTCGATACATTCACGATGACCTTCGAAGATGCTTTTGAGTATACAACACCCGAAACTGAAGTAGGGTCTGTTTATATAATAGAAGTAAAAGGTGAGTATGAATATGATTGTTGCTTTACTAAACATGACGCGGCCTATCGCTTTATTAAAAGCGGATTTCCAGATGTCTACCCAGAAACAGGATGGCAATGGTCTGGCCTAAGTTTTAGACGACCTATTCCAGATATGATTAGTCCAAACAGAGTGTACAACTATCCTTTTATAGGCACTGGAACTGGCGAGGTATTCAGCTTTAATGATGATCAATATCTAGACAATAGTGGTGCGCTTGAGTTCACCATTTCAAAAATTGACAACTGCATAGATACAGGTATAGACCCTGTTCTTATATATGATACAATTACTACTTATCTAACTGTTGACACACAATTTATTGAAGTCATTAATAATGTAGTCGTATACGAAAGTGTAACGGTTACAGATACATTACTGATTGATATGACTGTCGGCATCCCCACTAATCCAATTGAAACTGAGGTTAAAGTATTCCCCAACCCTGCTAATGATATTTTGTCTGTTCGAATCGAAGAATATCAGGAGGCAACTGATTACTCAGTTAACCTATTCGACATTCTAGGAAATTCTATTGTAAAGGAATTTATAGAAAACGAAATAACGACAATAGACATTAGCACTTTTGCTGTGGGAATTTACACACTGACCATTTCGGATGCTTTAGATCAAACTGTGGCTACTAAGAAAGTAATAATCCAATGAACATACTGAAGGAGCCTGGCAACAGGTTTCTTCGCTTTTTTAAATTAGAAAAGCCCACAGAATTTCTGTGGGCTTTTTTTATTATATCGACTGAAAAAGCAATTATGCTTCCAATACTTCTTTTACTCGATCAGCAGCTTCTTGAAGAAGTATAGCTGATTTAACTGCAAGTCCTGACTCATCAATAATTGTTTTGGCAAGATCTGCATTTGTACCTTGAAGACGAACAATAATAGGAACGTTAATATCGCCCATATTTTTGTAAGCATCTACAACACCTTGAGCAACTCGATCACATCGTACAATACCACCGAAGATATTAATAAGAATTGCCTTTACAGCAGAATCGCGAAGAATGATTCTGAAAGCTTGCTCAACACGAGCAGCATCTGCAGTACCACCTACATCAAGGAAATTTGCAGGCTCACCACCTGATAATTTGATGATATCCATCGTAGCCATTGCTAGACCTGCACCATTCACCATACAACCTACATTTCCATCTAGGTTTACATAGTTCAAGCCGTAACCTCTAGCTTCTACCTCAGTTGGATCTTCTTCGTCAGTATCTCTCATTGCTGCAAGATCAGCATGACGATAAAGTGCATTATCATCAAGTGTCACCTTACAATCTACTGCTACGATACGATCATCAGCAGTTTTCAAACAAGGATTAATCTCGAACATTGCGGAATCAGACCCTACAAATGCATTGTACAATTTAGAAATGAATTTAACCATTTCCTTCATTGCCTTACCTTCTAGACCAAGGTTGAAAGCCACCTTACGTGCTTGAAACCCTTGAAGACCTAGAGTAGGATCTATATATTCTTTGTGTACTAGATGCGGAGTTTCCTCAGCAACAGTTTCGATATCCATACCACCTTCCGTAGAGTAAATGATCACATTACATTTACGCTGACGATCCATAAGGATAGAAACGTACATCTCTGAGCAAGCCTCGAAATCTGGGCGATATGCATCTTCAGCTACCAGTATCTTGCGAACAAGTTTACCTTCGCCATCCATGCCACCAGGAGTTTGAGGAGTCTTAAGCATCATGCCTAGGATATTCCCTGCATGCTCCTTAATTTCCGCCTCATTTTTAGCCAGCTTTACACCGCCACCTTTACCTCGGCCACCTGCGTGTATCTGAGCTTTGATTACAGCGAACTCAGTCCCTGTGGTATCTTGAAGTTGTTTGAAAGCGCTTAGCGCTTCATCCGTTGTATTTGCAACTATACCTTCCTGAATGGCTACGCCATAGCTTTTCAGAAGTTCTTTACCTTGAAATTCGTGAAGATTCATTAGAAATGATTTGTTTTAGTCATCTAATAGAATGCGATGCATCCAGATAATGATGCCCAAAAGTACTTTTTTTTAATTAAAATTTGAAACTGATTGACTCATATTTGCCATTGATTCAAAAAAAGTATAATCTGAGCTAGTTTTTAATGACAACAAAATAAATTTAAATGGAGTTGCCTGCTGTTACAGAAAAAGGTCAAGCGCAAATGACCGCTTTAAAATCAAGAATTAAATTCAACCTTTACCTTCTCAAAAACCTTCCTGCTGCATGGTTCATTGGCTGTGCTGTAGACGAAATAGATGAGCAAAGGTGTGTAATCCGACTGCCTTATCGTTGGTCTAGCAAAAACCCATTTCGATCAATTTATTTCGCTGCCCAGTGTGCAGCTGCAGAATTATCAACCGGACTACCCGCTGCTGTGGCTATCACAGGAAAACCTTCTACTTCCATGTTACTAGTGGGTATAGAGACTAAATTCTTAAAGAAAGCTGATTCTGTTTCGACTTTCATCTGCGAGGATAATAGCTTAGCACAGGAAAAAATAAATGAAACCATCAAAACTGGCGAAGGGCAAACTTTTACAATGATTAGCACCGGCTACAATGCTGCTAACGAGATCATTTCAGAGTCCCGAGTAACCTGGTCCGTAAAGAAAAGACGCTCTAAGAAATAGATAAACGCTTGCGCATCTTTGAATATTTTTCAATGCGTAAAAGGATCAAATACATCAGCAGAGCAATTATATAGCCTAAAAATCCACCAAAAAGTATGTCCTTTACAAAGTGTTGGGCCAAATATACTCTTGAGAGTGCGACCAATAAGGCAGGAATAAACAAGAACACTGCTGTTCTAGGGCGAGACTTACAAAATATAAAACTCAACAAACCATAAAGGGCAAATGCTGACATGGTATGTCCCGAGGGGAAACTTGTAAAATGGGAGTGCAACTCCACCCCTTCTACAAGGTTTAAATCACTTAATTCTCCTAAGTTTTTAAAAAACATCTTGGGTCTTGGATGACTAAAAAACTGCTTCATAGGAAAGGAAAGTATCATCACTACAAAGCCCGTCAATCCAGTTATAATGGCTTTTCCATAACCTACAAACAATAGTATAATAACCACTATCAAATACGCAAACTCTTCTCCTAATTTTGTTCCATGCCTAAACAGTAAATCAAAAAAGCCATTACGATTTTCACTAAAGAATCGAATTGTATCACCCTGCTTACTATTCACAAGTAGTAAAATACATCCCAACAGATATATGATCCAGGCAATCGTAAATATTTTGTTTGCTTTTAAAAACTTCATGTGATCTATAACCTTTTATACCTTTTTAAACCCTTGTGTCAACTTTTCCCATAAACCCTTCAAATTAATACTAATCTTTCGATCGTGCATAGCCATCCAAGTAAGCAAAACACAAAACGGAAGCATTACCAAACAAGGCAGCCAAGCGGCAAAAACAACATCTACTACAAATTTCTCCGCAATCTTTTTACCATAAATGATGGCCATATTAAATAATATAAAGAAGGTTATTGACACTAATAAAGGATAGCCAAAACCGCCTTTCTGCACTATGGCACCCATTGGAACGCCTATAAATACAAAGATAAAACAAGCAAGTGCTAGACAAAACTTATGGTGTAGCTGAAATTCATAATCTACCAACTTATCTTTTCTTCGAACAATCTGTTTTTGTCCTGCCTTGATCTGTGAATGTGTGGACCTAATCATAGTTTTTGCCTTCAGGAGTATTTTTTCTGCTTCCTTTTCCTGAAAAGTCATTATATAGGGTATGTCATTAATCTGTTCTAGATTCTTTCGGAAATTCTTTTGCTTCTCAACACTTGAAACTCTATTTTTCATCGAAATTCCTCGAATAGTAGATTGCTTTAATGAAGTGGAATCATCAGAACTATTTTTACGCTCCTTATCTCTTTTAGCACGCTCAGCAAGTCGCTTCTCATTTTCCTTATCTCCGGCGGGAAGTGGCACACCATCTGGATTAATTACTTCTGATTCTTTCTCTGATTTAACTTTACTTTTAAGTCTAAAAACAGTTCCACGAACTGTCTCTGACAAGGTACTTCGACGCTTCTCGACAGCCACTGCAGTCGTATCAACTTTTTCCATTAAGTCTCCCACAGAAAGCATACTATGATGGTTCCTAAATAGGTCTTGATCTGTTTGGTCAAGATCAAACTCACCAAGATTAAATACTTTTCTAAATTTCTTAAAAGAAGTCCGCGTAAACGGCATGCCCTTATTATCTCGGCCATCTTTGTTGTACTGCCAGCCATCATACAGCTCCATAACAAGGTAGCGCCCATCTTCTGTAACATTCATAGTACCATGCTTAGCAAGCACCTCCATCATAGAACCGATATTTGCATCCGTAAAATCAACTAAAAGCACATCCTCGAGGTCTCCTGTCCTTTCATTCTTCGATCCAATCCGAATAGAATAACCGCTAAAATCATCATTAAAAACACCTTCGGTTAATGAAAGGGTTGGCTTTTGATGTTGCAAATCATACAAACGGCTTTTAAATTGAAGGGTAGCCCTCGGTGAGATTATATCAGAACTTATATACGAGAAAACGGAAATAAACAAACCGACCCATACAATTGAGCGCATGGTTTTTAAAAGAGATACCCCCGCCGATTTTATACTTGAAAGTTCATAGGATTCTCCAAGGTTACCAAAGACCATAACAGTGGAAATCAAAATAGCTATTGGCAGTGCCATTGGAAAGAGGGCTACAGACATATACCCTAGCATCTCCATAATAAAGAAAAAGCTAACACCCTTTCCTGCGATATCATCTAATGCAAGAAAAAGGCTCTGCATAACCAACACAAATAGAGCTATAAAGAATGTAGCTATGAAAGGCGGCCAAAAAGAGACCAACAACAACTTATCCAACTTCTTCAATCTCATCTAATCATTGTCCTTTTATTACTAATGCTAAAATGCAGTAAAGTTTTGAATATTTCGTCTTAACAATTGTCATTCTCCTCTTTTTTATCATTTTTTTTTACAAATCTGTAACCCTGCCCTTCGAATGCAGTCTTAGAGGGCAAAAGGAAGTCGACAAACCTTTAAGCATTCTTATTTAGAACGAATAAAAAAATTAAAAATGAAATTACGATTCATATTTGTAGCTCTTTTAGGTTTATTAAGCTTAAACATAAATGCACAGGACGATTTTATTAAGACCTTCTTCGAAAAACATAGCGAAAATGAAAATTTTACTTCTATCTATGTAGCACCAAAATTATTTTCTCTCTTTAAAGATATGGATCTAAACCTAGATGACGCGGAAGCAGAAAAAGTAATGACCCTAGCAGAAGACTTCAATAGCCTTAGAATACTAGTTGCAGAAGATGCAGATGAAAACCTGCACGAGGAATTCAATGCAAAATTTTCAAAAGCGAACTATGAAGTATTGATAAGAATAAACGACAAAGGAACAAGCAATATCGATTTCCTAATAAAGGAAACTGAAAACATGATCACAGACTTACTGATGCTTGTAAGTGGAACAGATAGTGATTTTGTTATGATAAATTTTACCGGTAATATCCCATTAGACAAACTTAATCAACTCATGGATGATGTTGACTTTCAAGAAAACACTCCAGCAGCTAAAGATAAATAAGTGCGGGAGCTCTATGCTCCCCTTTCTCAAAACTATAAATTATATTAAACATGAAATTCTACTCCATCTTCTCTTTCGTCCTATGTTTTAGTCTTGTAGCTATTAACCAGTCTTGCGTTCAAGAAGCAAGTGCGATGAAAATAGACCAAGAAATTGATTTATTTTTTGATGAATACCAAAATGAAGATGCTTCCAGTGCGCTGAATTTAGGGGGCTTCGCATTAAACTTAACCCTTGGAGACAAAGACAATAAATTTGAAAGTTTGAGAATGTTGTCTTTTGAATCTGACAAAATGCCCTCTAAGAAAAAGATAGCTGAGTTAAAGAAATCATTGGAAAAAAAACCAATGGTTTTGCTGGGAAACTTGAAGGATAAAGACCAAACAATAGAGTTTCATGGTATAGAGTCTGAAGGAAATTTGAGAAATGTAGTTATGACACTAGAGAGTGATGAAAAATTCCTACTCCTACAAGTAAAAGGAAAGTTTTCTAAAGAAGCCTTGAATAAATTAGACCTAGACATTGAAGGTCTTGACATGTATGAAGATCTTCTGTAAATCTCTAAGAACGTCATTGCCACCTTTTGAAATAGAAGCTGTCTTTTAGAGACAAATATGCACAAGACATCATACCCAACTCATTATGACAGAACAAGAGTTTAAATCATTGCTTATTCCGTTCAAAAACCTACTCTACTTTGTAGCACAGAAGGTGTTGAATGACCAGCACGAAGCGGAAGATGTCGTTCAGGAAACGTATTTAAAAGCCTGGAAAACAAGATCCAAATTAGCCGAAATTGAAAACCTAAAAGCTTGGTTGTGTACGGTAACAAGAAATTTAGCAATAGATAGATCCAAACAAATAAACAAGAACAGGTCTCTTCACGCACAGGAAGAGACCTATACAGAAATTAAATTCAGTTCAGATGAAGAAGCAGTTCAGAAAAAAGTAAATAAGATTTTTGAACTACTCAAACATCTTCCTGAAATACAAGCAACATGTTTTTCGCTAAGAGAAGCAGACCAATTGACCTATAAAGAAATAGCTTCCATAGTCCAACTTAAAGAATCGAGTGTCAAGGTCAATGTGTTCAGAGCAAGAAAAAAACTAAAAGCTCTTTTTTTAAAACAGGAAAAACACCTTAAGTATGGATAACTGGGATAAACTATTAGAAAAATACTTTGAGGGGCAAACAAACCTTAAGGAAGAGGAACGATTAAAGGTCTATATAAATGGACCTCAGGTAAGTGAAAATCACAAAGCTTACAGGATGCTTTTTGGCGATCAACCATGGAATAGCTTACCAAATATGGAAGCTGATCCTTTTTCTAAGATTGAATTCAATTCGGGAGCAAAACACTTTAAAATTAGGCAGTGGACTGCTGTTGCAGCTACATTGTTACTGCTCGTATTCGCAGCAGTATTCACTGCTCAACAAGATCATTCAGCTCAAGAATTTGATATGGCCGTATATGAGCCTCAAAGTGAAGAGGAGGCTTATGAGCAAACTCTCATGGCGCTAGAAATGCTGTCTAAAAAACTAAACAATAGCACATCCTCTCTAGAAAAAGGAATTCACGGGCTAAAACAAGCAAGTGAGATCATAAACCAGAACAATTAAGTATCATGAAATATAAATTATTAATACTAAGCTTTCTAATAAGCGCATCCTTTAGCAGTGTTTATGGTCAACAAGACTTAGTAAACAGCTTTTTTGAAAAATATAGTGAAAGTGAATATGTTACCTCCATTTTTATTTCACCACGTTTCTTTAATATGTTTAAGCAAGTTGATCTAGACCTTGAAGAAAAAGAAGCTGAAGCAATTGGAAACCTTGTAGAAGACTTAACCAGCCTGCGTATTCTTATCGCTGAAGAAAATGCAAAATCTATGTACCAGGAATTTTCAGCTGACTTCCAGGAAGCTGATTATGAATTGCTAATGCGCGTGAACAATAAAGGGGAAGATGAAGTAGACTTTTTGATAAAAGAGTCTGAAGGTATCGTTAAAGAACTTATTATGCTTATTGGTGGTCAATCCACTGATTTTGTGCTCTTAAGCTTTACCGGAAATATTGATCTTGACAAAATCTCACAATTATCAGAATCCTTTGAAAACTAAACCTGAGCATGAAAAAAATAGCATTAATAGTACTTCTTATTGGTTCATGTCTAAACATGAACGCCCAAAACAAAGAGATTAGAAAGCTATATAGATCCGTCAAAAGATCTGAGCAAACAAAAAAAATCAAATTGCCGGGTATCATCCTTGACCTTGGCATGCTTATAGCTAAAAAAGAACTCAAAGAAGATCCGGGGGGCATGGCAGTTTATAAAGCCATAAAGAAGATCAACAAATTAAGAGTAGTAAGCACGGAGGATCTAAATTTTATTCAATCTAAACGAACAGCAAGACTCACTGATCTTGTAAATGTAAAGATGGAATCACTTGTTTCAATAAACACTCCAGATACTGATTTCAATATTCTAATAAAAGAGAAAAGAAATAGAATCAAGAAGATTGTAATCTTAGGACATATGGAAGAAGACTATATACTCTTTGCTGCAAACAGTAATATTGATTTAAAACAACTCTATCAAGTCATCGACAAATATTCAGGCGAATTAAATGAACTTGATTTAATACCATAAAAAAAAGGGGACCAGTTGGTCCCCTTTTTTTTAATGTTTGATCACTTTTTCAAAGACTTGATCAGCCGAAGACCTAAGCTCCAACAGCAACAAACCTTTTACTTCTAATCCTTCCAGAACAAAACGATTATCACCTTCAGTGAAATATCCTGATTTCTTGAAGACAATAGAACCATACTGATCTCGAACTATCAACTCTACTTGATCAGAATTTCCAAGTGTGAAATCAATTTGAAGTATGTCTTTAAATGGATTTGGATATACCTGCACAAGATCCAAACCAGTCCTTGGCGACTCAATAAATGCCAACTCAAGATCATATACTTTCAATTCAGCACTGATTAATTCAGGCTTCAGTCGATCCCTATTTATCTCAATAGACTGCGAAAGCAAACCATCCTGTAGTGCCCTAAAGTTCAAACTTAAAAGAACAGCGTCCGGATCTGCATTAAAATCTACAAAACTTAATAAGATACGACCCTCATTGGGATCAATAGACAGATTATCATCCTTGAGATTTTCACCTCCGACACTATTAAGTTGTAGAAGGCTTGGATCATAAACCAATTCTAGCTGAGCGCCAATGTAATCACAAATAATTTGCGATAAATCTAAAGAGACCAGATCATCTACTTGGAAGTTTCTTTCGTCTAAGACTAATTCAATAGTCTCCATAGATCGATCTTCTGCTATTGCATCATCATCGAATGGCGACGAACTTAAATTAACATCTCCGATTTTGACTGCAACAAAGTCTAAATTGGTAGCATCGGATAAAATATTTGTAACCGAAATAGTCTCTGGGAAAGGTCCTCCGAACCAAGGATTAGTTGGATCTGGAAACTCATAAGCAGCATCAACGAATCTCCAACTATCATTATTTGGAAACCCTTCTTGGATACTAAGAATATTTTTTTGCATGAGCAAAATATCGAAAGTCGAGACATTCCCTGAGTTATTTACATCAGCTGCTATATACTTGTAAGGACTATCAAAGGTAGACAAGCCTAAAATCACGGCCTGTATCAAAGCTATATCAAATGTGGTAACTCCATTTGTATAATCTCCATTTCTAAATGGATCGATAGTATAGGAAGAATCAGCCAATACTACAAAAGAGAAATTACCATTTGAATCTGACAACTGAGAAAATCCATTAGAAACATTAACAGTGACATCAGGTGTTGGAACATCATCTTCTCGACTTATGCGCCCAGCAAGGATTACCTCTTCGATCGTTGGATCACAGGCACCACTTTTAATAATATTCAAAAATACAGTTGCTGTTGATTGATTCCCTTCAGTATCCGTAGCCCAAATTGATAATTCATTCAAACCTTCATCGTCGCAGTTAAACGGTAGCTCAAAAACCTGCAGCTGCGAATCATAACTTAGATTGAAAAAATTGCAATTATCTGTGGTTCCACTATCAAATTGATCGGCATCCACAAGGGCCATGCCATTTACATCAAGGACTATTGTAAGTGTATCTATCAGTGATAAAACAGGAGGAGTTAGCTCATTCACGGTAATCATCGTAGAACAAGAACTTGAAAGACCAAATGGATCGGTAACAAAAACTTCAAAAGTGTTTACTCCAATATTTGAGCAATTGAGCGTTATCTCAGAAGGGCTCACAAATAAATTAAAACAATTATCAGTAGACTGCGAAGCATATTGTTCCGATAAAACAATAATCTCACCATCCGAATCAAGTTCAACGGTTACATCCGAACAAACCGCAGTAGGTGCAATTTCATCCAATAAGATTAAATCAACATTACAATTAGAGAAATTCCCATACTCATCGGTCGCTATAACTTCGACATTATTGAAACCAATATTGTCACAATCAAAGTTGTTAGGTCCGTAACTAAATGAAATATTATCACTACATACATCTGATGCAGATACCAAAACCTCCTCTAAAAGTAAATTATAAAACCCGTTAGCCGGCAAATTCACTATCACATCAATGCATTCAATTTCAGGAGGAGCTTGATCTTCAACATTGATATCGATTTGACAACTTGAAACATTACCAAAATTATCAAAAACAGAAACGTCTATTAAGTGTTGTCCTATATCCTCACAAGTAAAGAAGGACTGACTAATCGTAGAAAAATCTATTCCACACTCGTCATCAGCAACAAGTATAACATCATCTGCTTCCAGAATAGCAGTTCCATTGACTCCAAGATTTACATCAAGGTCGGTACATATAATATTAGGAGCTATAGCATCCTCTACAAACAAAGTACTTGAACAAAATCCGATATTGCCATTAATATCCAAAACCTGAATATCTAGCGTATTTGGACCTAAGTTGTCACAATTAACAGTCTCAATAGAAAAAGAAACACTTTCTACACCGCAAGCCTCTGTAATTGTATTTAGAACCGTATTCATGCCTGTATTATCCAACAGCCCCTCTCCTTGATCATCCAGTATGATTGTAAAATCGTTACAATTTATAACAGGAGCCGTAACATCTATCACTTCAATATTTGCAGTACAACTGCTAATCAAACCGGCACCGTCCTCTGTAAACAATACAATACTATTCATTCCGACATTAGCGCAATCATAGAATATAGGGTCATCAGTACCAAAGATTAATTCTGAAGTACAATTATCAAAACTACCAGCACCGATTAGATCAAGAGGCAATTGTAAAGTGCCATCTGATTGAAGTTCAAGGATCAGGTCATTACAGATTAAGGTTGGTGCTATATTATCGTTTAATATTAAATTCGTTACACAAACACTAGGATTTCCATTTACATCCTCTACTGTAAAGCTAAGATCATTACCTCCTGAGCCCGTCAATGTAGTTCCAGCAACAGGACTCTGTACAACACTGAACGCTCCTGAAAGCGTACAATTGTCAAGGATATCAATTTCTCCTGTAAAATCTGCAACTACATAGGAACAGTCCTCATCGACATTTACCGTTATTGAATTTGGACATATAACAGCTGGAGGAATATTATCACTTACCTGAACAATAGCAGTACAAATCCCAATATTCCCATTTATATCGGTAGAGATAATATCAACTTCTGTATTTCCTACATGAGAACAATCAAACTGATCTTGGCTAAGCACAGTAGTAGCAACGGCACAATTATCTATTGAACTCAAAAACACATCCTCAAGATTGATAGAACCTTGTCCTCCAAAATTAAGTGAAACTGAAGTATTCTGGCATTCTACAATAGGTGCTGTTTCATCAACAATGGTAACATCTGCAAAACAAAAACCAGTATTTCCATTATTATCAGAAATTGAAATAATTACATTATTAATTCCTATATCATCACAATCAAAACTCCCAATATCAAGACTTATATCATCTATACCACACGGTTCAAAGACACCTGAAATAATATCTCCTGGAACTACAGAGGCCAAGCCATCATCGTTTAATGCTACTGTAATATTCTGACAAGAAAATACAGGGTCTGTATTATCCTGAACATCAATAGATACAATACAATCACTGCTATTCCCAGAATCATCTTCTGAGCTTATTTGAATCAATACAAGCTCCTCTACATCTGAACAGGTAAAGGTGTTTTGACTCAAGGACAATTCTTCAATTTGACAATTGTCCGTATTAGATAAGACTACTTCTGAAGCGTCTATAGATGCATTACCAGACGGGTCCAGTTCTACAACTAAAATACCTGATATACATTCCAATTCTGGATCAATTAAATCAACTATACTGACAAGTGTTGAGCATTCCTCTATGTTTTGACTTTGGTCTTCAATGGTAAGTATTACCTGCTGCGGACTATTTGAATTACAATCAAAGGAGGTCTGGGATAAACTTCTTGATATAACTGTGCAATTATCTGTGCTCCCATTGTCTATATCATCAACCTCAAGTACAGCCAGCCCATCAGCATCAAGCTCTAACTGGAAAACCTGAATACAATTTGCAGTAGGAGCTTCAGTATCTATAACAGTAACATCCGAAGTACAATTGTCTTGAAGACCTGAACCATCAATAACTGTCAAAACAATCTCATTCAAGCCTAGGTCATCACAGGTAAAAATTGCCTGCGAGAGGGTAAACAATAGTTCATCGCAATTATCCACTGAGCCTGCATCCACATCAATTGCAGCTACCGCAGCAAATCCGTTTTGATCAAGCGAAATTGTAACTCCTTGACATAAAGCTTCTGGAGCTATTAAATCAACTACAAAAACTGTACTAATACAAGAATTAGCATTTCCTGCATTATCGGTAGCTGTTACCGTTACATCAGTATTACCCAAAGAGCTACATTCAAAAAACTCCGTTGAAAAAACTAAATCATAAGTGACACAATTATCAACCACAGAAGAAACTACGTCTGTCTCTGTAATCCCAGCAAAACCACCTAATGGAATCTCAAGCGTATAATCTTGACAAACGATTACCGGAGCGGTTACATCCTGAACAAGTACAGATGAAATACAGCTAGAGACATTCATAGATGCATCGGAGGCTGTTACAGTCACATCAACTGTTTCATCTAGACAATTAAAGCTATCCTCACTAAGTGTAATTGAAAGAATACTACAATTATCATCCTGAGCAGAAAGTAAATCATTTTCATCGATATTTACTGCACCAGTTACAGCATCAAGATCTATTACAACCGTTTGCAAGCAATTTAATACAGGTGCTGTTAAATCAACTACTTCAACATTTACAATACAATCCGACTCATTGTCAAACTGATCTGAAACAACAACAGTAACAGCATTACTACCTAATTCTGTACAGTCAAAGGTTACCTTAGAAAGCTCTACCTCTATCAAACCACAATTATCAGTGGCTGAAACCAATACATCTGTACTCTGTAAAGTACCATTACCATTGCCATCAAGTACTAATGTAAAATCCTGACAAGTAATAACAGGAGCAACTTCCTCAAAAATGGAAATATTGAACACACAATCACCAGATAAACCAGTCTCATCAAATGCAGTTAGGGTAACCTCAACTGTATTTCCGACCTGATCACATTCGAAAATGGTATTAGAGACCTGATAGTCAACAATACCACAATTATCTTCCGCAGTGAGCAAAGCATCATTCTCATCGAAAACATAACCATTAGAATCTGTTATAAATGCATCAAAATCCTGACAAGTAATACTTGGAGCAATATTATCCTCTAAGGTTACAGTTGAAATACAATTGCTGATGTTCGTTCCGTCAAAGGCAACAACATTAACTGTGGTTCCTGAATCTGCGCAAGTAAAATCGAGCAGTGTAGCTGAAAAACTTAAGGTACAATTATCCGAAGATTGAAGTATAAACTGACTCACTATTGCGCTGGCCAAACCCGACGCATCCAGTGTAAGTGTAACATCCTGGCACAGAACAAAAGGATCCGCATCATCTATGACATTTATTACAGTAGAACATACACCAATATTATTCTGAGAATCTGTAGCAGAAAGCTCTACAGATAAGTTGTTATTACTGACATCTGTACAATCAAAACTTGAAATATCCAATGTAAAACTTAAACCTCCCAAAGTACAATTATCCGCCGAAGCATCTAAAATATCTGCGGGTTCAATGCTTGCATTGCCAGATCCATCAAGTACTACATCCAAGTTTTGCAGACAGGTAATCACAGGATTCAAGTTGTCTTCAACTGTAATCTCAACTGTACAAGTCTGAGTATTACCAGCATCATCTGTTGCAGAAAAGTCAACTTGATTAAGGCCAATCTCTGTACAATCAAACGTGATTGAAGCAGGTGAAACGGGTGTTAATGTACAGGCATCTGTTGCAGACAAAACAACACTTGAGGAAAATACCTCAACAGATCCATTTTGATCTAAATCAACAGATATATTTTGACAACCCATAAGCGGAAGCACAGAATCTTCTATACTCAAGTTGGATTGACAGGTACTGCTATTTCCAAGATTATCTGTGGCGGTTACATCTATAACAAATACAGATCCCTCGTCAGTACAATCAAAATCTGTTTGACTAAAGTTAAAGTTTAAAGAAGTAGCACAATTATCATCATATGAACTCAAAACATCATCCACTTGAACATTGTACGATCCTGTATTTCCAATCTCTGCTGTAAAATTCTGACAAGAAATAACAGGTGCTGCACCATCATCTACTGTTACCAGTGC
Organism: Sphingobacteriales bacterium; assembly: GCA_042091035.1. GTDB lineage: Bacteria > Bacteroidota > Bacteroidia > Chitinophagales > Saprospiraceae > AM-2324. The sequence goes on from JBELIG010000047.1 coordinate 14,961, forward strand.
AGAACAGCTTGATGTATTACCTGAAGCATCCTGAATCGTTAATTCAACTGTTTCAGACGCACCTACATTCGAACAAGTGTATGCTGTTACTCCAGACGTAATACTTAAAATTATACCTGAGCAATTATCACTCGAACTATTATCTATATCCGTTACGACCAAATTATACGATCCATTGTCATCTAAATTAACACTCAGATCTGCACAATTTGCTACTGGATCAATAGCATCTATAACATTTACGACAGCTGTACAGGAAGCATTATTTCCTCTTTCATCTTCTACAAAGACCTCTACTGTTTGAGATCCAGTCATTGAACAATCTACGCTTGCGGGAACTGTTGTAAATGTAATATCAGTACAGACATCGAATGATCCATTATCAATTTCAGAACCATCAAAGGTATAATTACCTGTTGCATCCAATGAAACACTTGTAGATTGGCATATAGCAACTGGAGCTACATCATCACCTACACTCAGCGTAATATCACAAATAGTGCCATTCCCTTCATCATCTGAAAGAACAATTGATATGTTTTGTAATCCAATATCATCACAATCAAAATCAAGGGTATTTTCTTCGACAGTTCCAATGAAATAAGAATAAATAGAACTATTAAATCCTATAACCGTGACCTCTTGCTCATCAATCGCAGACAGGCCTCTTAAATCAGCAGTAGGTGTATTTGGAAGACTGACTGGAGACCAGGTCGCACCTGCATCCGCAGAGTACAGTAAGGTTCCATTCCCACCACTCACATAACCAGAGGTAGCGTTGAACATTTCTATATCCTTTAGACTACTGGACACTCCACTAGTCTGAGTAGTCCATGTTATACCTCCATCTATTGTATTTAGAATAATACCATTATCTCCAACTATCCAACCATTTGATGCATCCACAAAACTCAATTTCCTTAAGATATTACTTACAATAGGATCTTGTACGTTCCAGATAACTCCGCCATCATTGGTATGAAGAATACTATCCTGGCTAATAATCCATCCATTATTAGCATCGGTAAAGAAAATATCTCTTTTATTTACTAACAAGGAGACACCTTGATCAACCCAGGTATTACCACCATCAGTTGTTTTCAAAAGAACACCGTCTGATCCTGCTATGTATCCATTATTTACATCGAGAAAGAATACACTATAAAAATCTGCTACTAATCCTAATGGTGGATTGATAATAGACCAAGTAGTACCGCCATCAATAGTTTTTAAAATAGTCTCATTTAATCCTACTGCCCAACCTGTATTTACATCAGCAAAATATACGCTTCGTAACTCCTCATTCACTCCACTTGATTGGCTTGTCCAGGTAGCCCCACCGTCATTAGTGTGTTGTATAGACCCAAGATTGCCGATAATCCATCCATTGTTAGCATCTGCAAAAAACACATCTTGTAAATTAGCAGAAGATGCGCTCACTTCTTCTATCCACCCGGAAAATGGATCCAGAAAAACTGCATTTAAAGTTGGAGAACAGTTATCCATTGAAGAAGCCGAAAGAAAGTCCAAAGGGCTCATTGATTGGGTCGTTCCATCACCAACATCTACAGTTTGATCTTCACAAACCACATCAGGTGCTAAATTATCAATTACAGTGATTGTAGATGTGCAATCATCTGTAGTACTGGTGGCATCCTCTGTAACTGTAAGTGTCACAAGCACTGGAGTACCAATATCATCACAATTCAATTCAGTTATATCAAGAGAAAGACTAATGGAGCCTTGATCCGATGATGATCCATTATCTACTTCCGTTGGATCCAGGGTGTATTGCCCCGTATCATCAAGTGCAATGGTAAGTTGAGAGTTGCAGACAGCTGTTACCGCAAGTCCTTCATCAAATGATTTGAATGCAATTGGATAGTTGTCTGCTGAAAGTTTAAAGGTACATGCGAATAAAAATAGCGCAATGAACCTGTAAACCAATAATGGGATTAGTTCTTTTTTCATAATGAAATTGGTATTAAATAATGTTCATGTTAGAGCCCAAAAAGTAAAATCAGTGCTCATCAAATACTATACGTATCCCAGCAAAAGCAGGGAAAATGCTTTCTGTAAAGGACAGTAGTTGGAAAATTGCTAAAACTGGAAAAGTTTAAGAGGTGTTAGGTATACAATTTCCAACTTGAAATTAATAATCCATAATTTATTATTCAACTAATATGAGAATTATAAATTATTTTTTTATCAGAGACCATAAAATCTTAAAATTCTATTATTTTCCATACTGAAATCCAAAACAGGTTTCAACTTTCATCACCAAACTGGCATCTATGAACTTTTACGTTAAGACCAAATCTAGCCTAAGACAGACATATTTCTTTTTATTTATAACAATAAGTCTGTCTTCATTGATTGCACAACCTATCCCAAGCAGCGCTGAATTGAGGCTGAAAAGCTTTGAAAAAAGAAACAACTCTATACAAAACTCCATATTTAATGGACTTGAATTTGAAAATATAGGCCCTACCGTATTCAGTGGCCGTGTAGCTGATATTGATGTAAATCCTGATGATCCAAGTCAATTCTTTGTTGCCTATGCATCTGGAGGAGTTTGGAAGACTATGAATAATGGAACTACCTTTGAACCTCTTTTTGATGATCAAATTGTTATGACTATTGGAGATATAGCAGTTGATTGGAATACAGGGACCGTATATGCAGGGACAGGAGAAGTTAATTCTAGCCGTTCCTCTTATGCTGGTATGGGAATGTTCAAAAGTACGGACTGGGGCAAAACATGGAATCATATCGGACTTGAAGAAAGTCACCATATTGGTAGGATATTGATTGATCCGAACAATCCAAATCGTATCCTAGTAGCAGTATTAGGAAGCTTGTATTCCTCGAATGAAAAACGCGGTTTATATCTATCAGAGGACGGCGGTGAATCCTGGACCAATACACTTTTTGTAAATGAAAATGCTGGAGGTATAGATTTAATCAGAGACCCTAATAATGCAAAAACTGTTTATGCTTCAACCTGGGAAAGAACAAGAAGTGCATGGAATTTTGTAGAATCTGGAGAAGGATCTAATATCTACAAGAGCACAGACGGCGGTTTATCTTGGACAAAAATGATCAACAAAAGATCAGGTTTTCCATACGGGGAAGGTGCAGGAAGAATTGGACTTTCTGCGGTAAATGAAAACAATTCAACAGTCCTCTATGCTGTTATTGATAATTATTTTAGAAGACCCGCAGAAGAATCTTCAACTAAATCTGATGAACTTACAAAGGAAGAGCTTCGCAGCATGGACAAGGCGACCTTCAAAGATATTGACAAAGAAAAGGTTGAGTCTTATTTAGATAATTATGGATTTCCAAAAACATATGATTACAACAAGGTTATTGAACTCCTAGACAATAATGAGATCACACCGCTTGACTTGGTTGAATATGTAGAAGATGCCAACTCATTGCTTTTTGATACTCCAGTAGTTGGTGCAGAAGTATATCGATCTATTGATGGCGGCAAAAAATGGGAAAAGACCCATGAAGGATATCTTGATTTCGTATACAATAGCTATGGCTATTACTTTGGTCAGATAAGAACAAATTCATCTAACCCAAACACCCTGTATATCATGGGTGTGCCAGTACTAAGGTCCGATGACAAAGGTGCTAATTGGAAATCAATCTGGAGAGAAAATGTCCATGCCGATCATCACGCCCTTTGGGTAAATCCTGATAGAGAAGGACACATTATATTGGGAAATGATGGAGGTATAAATATATCCTACGATCATGGAGAGAACTGGGTAAAATGTAATAGTCCTGC
>JBELIG010000048.1:0-18726 GCA_042091035.1 Sphingobacteriales bacterium
AGAGATAATAAGTAGCGCCTTGTGATTGGTTGTCAAATGATACTGATAGAGGAATACATCCCTCCGCCCCAGTAAATGCAAAACTTGCTTCTGGAAAATCATATATAGTTAGATCGCTTGAGAAGCTAGACTTACAACCAGAATCATTCTTAGTTCCAATTAAGGTTACTGAATAATCACCTGGTTCAGGGAATAGGAATGATGGATTGACTAGATTCGATGAATCTATAGATCCAAAATACCATTGGCTTCCTGAAAGGTCCAAAGATGTATTTGTGAATTCGATAGCTTGATTGGAGCAGAACGGGCCCGCTGATTCAAAAGAAACCAGTGGAGCTTCCAGAACAGTAATTTCAATTTCACTGCTGTCCGTTGCACAACCATTATTGACGTATTGTTTGACAAGGTACACTCCTGTGTTATCAAAGGTATGCACCGGGTTTTCTACTGTACTTACATTTCCATCACCAAAATCCCATTCTATGAATACACCCGGGGTAGAATAATCATCAAAATTTACTTCAAAAGGTGGGCAGCCAGTGGAGCTGGAAGTATTGAAATTTGAGTTTACTATAATAGGAGACACTGTTAGGTACTGTGTAAGTGTGTCAGAGCCACAGCTGTTTTCTGTGATCAATGTAATAGGATAATCAATCGGTAGCGTATCTACATCGTAGAGTTGCTCTCCAGGATAAGGATCTGTGCTCAAGGAGTCATTCCCGAAATCCCAAAAATAATTTAAGGGTTCTCCATAGCTTACATTTTCAAATTGTACTTGGTATGGATCACAAACTGTATCAATCATAAATCCAAATTCAGCAACAGGGTAGGGGTGTATAAGGATAGAATCGGATAAAGATTCAGATCCACATAAGTTGCTGACAGTAAGGGTTACCACATAATTTGTGTCTGAGAATACAGATGCCGGATAAATGACATCAAAATCTGGTGTTTGCTGAGCTGAGCTTTGGCCGTTGCCAAAGTCCCAATAGTACTCTGGATCAAAAGCAATGGTTTGATCTATAGGTTCTAGGATGAATCCATCACAACCCTCACCTTGGTTTAAGGTGAATGCTATGTCTGGTGCTGAAACAATCTCGATTGGAGTGGATAGTGTATCCTTACATCCAAATCCTGAAGTCGCAATCAATTGAATATCATAAGTACCTTCATTGGAATAGTTTGTACTTGGATTTTCTTCCATTGAAAATAATGCATTTCCAAATTTCCAGCTATAAGTGACTGCTTCTGTGGTGGTATTTGTGAAATTCACAATGCTGTTTATACAAGGTGGTGAGTTGATTTCAAAGGCAGCAATGGGATTGGGGTGAACAATAATAGTACGTTCTGCAAAGGAGGAACATCCAAGTTCTGCTATCGTGTAGGAAATAATGTGTGTGCCTGCTCCTGCTTCTTTAGGATCAAATATGCCATTTACTGAATCGACTATACCTGGTCCTTGCCAGGTCCCACCACTTACAGATGCTCCATTTAATTGAAAAGCTTCTTCATTGTTACAAACTTCTAGATCAGGACCAGCCTGGACTGCTGTAAGGTCAATTACATCAATAATAATTTCATCCATTAGTTCGCAGCTACCACTTCCAATCATGTAGTTCAAAATATGTGTACCTGCTCCTGCTATATAAGGATCGAAACTACCATTTGGATTAGTGATACCGGAGCCTGACCATACTCCATTTGCAGGCGTGAATCCATCCAATTCATAAATGCCCTGGTCAATACAAAGTATATTGTCATCTCCTGCATTGATGGAAGCAGCTTCAATGACTTCAACGGTGAAGTTGACAGAATCCGTACACATGTTTTGATCGGTATAAGTATAGCTTAGGTTGTATATTCCTACACCCCCCGCATCTGTAGCATTGAATTGATTGCCGTTAACTAATCCTGGACCAAAATATTGGCCACCTGCTGGGTTTGGTGTTGGTAAGCTTAGGTTACCGGGTACTAGGCAAAAGCTTACATCACTTACATTAAGACTAGGCAGGGCATTTACTGTTAAACTACTTATTTCAGAATTTGAGCAGCCATTTGCTCCACTATAGGTGTATTCAAAATCGTAGACACCTGCGCCATTTATTGCTGGATAAAATGTACTATCGTTAAATATTACTACCGATAATGGAGACCAGTTGCCTCCTGTAGGTGAAGCGTTAAGACTTATGGAATCCAATGAAGCACAAACTGCTTGGTCTTCGAGCATTATCGCTGGAATATCCAGAACCTCTATATTTATACTTTCATTGGTGTTGCATTCGCCAACGCCGTAGGCATAATTTAATGTAAAAATACCTGGGCCTGAAATCGCTGGATCGAAGTTACTTTGATTACTAATTCCTGGTCCTGACCAAATTCCTCCTTCTGGAAGGGCTTCAAGGTTTAGGACTTCATTGTTGAGACAGATAGAGCTGTCTGCTGGCATAGAAAGAGCCGTTGGTTCCTGTATGATGAAGGTGTCAACCGCTGTATTACTGCCGCAGGCATTTTCTATGAAGATTTCAATACTGTATTGTCCAGGCTGATCATAGATCAATATCCCAGGGATAGAATCTGTTGAAGCTCCTGTTGGATGGTCAATGAAAGTCCATTGGTAGGAGTTGATAGAGTTTCCATTGGATAAGTAGCTTGTAAAATCATTTAGATTTAATTCAAGTCCTAAGCAGTCATCTGGGATAGGATCTAGAATAACTTCCGGCGTGCCCGCAACAGTAAAACTAGTATCCCAACTTACGCTGGCACAGGTGTTTTCAGCACTAAGAGCAATATTTACAAGTCCACCATCTTCAATAATTAATTCAATATCTTCACTTGTTTCGGAGTAACCGTCACCAAGTGTGAATGTTCCATCAGTACTAATATCCCAAAGGTAGATCAAAGAATCTCCTAGTGAATTATTATCCAAGAATACAGCAAAAGGTGCACATGGATTTTCACTGGCTCCAGCTGATCCGTTAAGGTCATCTATTTCAAAATAGGTTAGTGGGGGTTCTTCTATAATAATGGTATCACCAGTAGCGAAAATCCCACATGCTGGCGAGTTTACCAGCATTTCTATAAAGAAGGTGTCCGCTTCAGAGAAGGAGATCTGAATCTCATTCGATCCAAATGGTGAACCTGAGATAATGTTGTAAGAGCTTGTTGATCCAGATGCCGATTCTATAGTCCAACTTGCCAGCAACTCGCTTACGCATTCTGAGGGAGAACCTCCAATGACTTCAAGTGCAGTAGTATTGTTGGTGAATGTTATGACCTGCTCTGTACAAGTGATCGTTGTGTCAAAAAGTATTTCTGGACTAGGCCCTTCAGATATTTCGATAGGTTCAATTGTTGCAGAAGATGAATTACATGGATTGTTGGCGATGATTTGCACATCATAGGCATTTTCGTAATTTCCAGTGCTTGTAATAAGTCCACAAGAACTATCGTCGAAGGTGTGGCTGTAGGTTGCTGGGATATTGGTTTGGTCATAAAATGCAACCTCTTCTCCATTAATATATATTTTATATTCTGTACCAGTAGGATTATCTAAGTAGTTAAGAATAGGAAAGTCAACAGTAGCTGGTGCACAAAGACCAACCGTGTTTCCTGGAGTTGCAAATCCAATAGCTGGATTAGACCCCTTGTAAAAAGTATAAGATTTAGCAGTATTACAGCTATTCTCGTTACTTATGGCTGTTATGAGGATTGTGTAGTATCCTTCATCCTCAAAGGCATGTTCAATTGTGCTTATTGGAGAGAACTCTTCTGGAGTAAATGTTTCGAAGTTGCCATCTCCCCAATCTACTTCATATGCACTTACAGGGTTTGTAAGTGGAGCGAAATTAAAGATCTTCACAACAGCTCTATCTTCTGCTACGCATGATTTTAATAAATTACCATTCAAAGAGATGTTACTGATCAGAGGAATACCGATGTCTATTACTGGAGCATTGATTACCTGTATGTCAAGGTTGTTACATGGACTGCCATCCTGAAGCAGGATTATATTAACCAAGGAATCACTCTCTAGGTAATCCATAGAGAAAATGGCGGTATCACCACTTATAATATTTGATGCATCCCCACCGATGTCCCAGGAGTAAATACTTGAAGCGTTCGGATTATCAACTAATAAAGTTACTGTTTGAAATTCGCATATTTCCGTTTGCGAAGCAAGGATTTCGCATTGCGAAAAGCTTATAGAGGGGCCTATAATAAGGCCAATAAGGAGTATGTATAATTTTTTCATTGTAAGATTTTGAAGATTAGAAGAAGCTTTTACAGTCTAAAATTCGGTTTCGGTTACGACTGCCAAATCCTTTTCCATTGCCAAAGATTTGTTTGGAAATATTATAGGTGAATTGAAGCTCGAAAATACTTCCTGCGGCAGGCCCTAGACCGGTACTGTTAAGGTCAAAACTTAGGCCTATGAACATTTCAGGTGTTTCGCCTGAATTACTTCGAGCTCCTTCAACATAGACTCCTGAGCCAAAGATTAAGCTATTGGTATGTATTGGGTTTGGGGCGAAAATTCTATTTTGATAAAACAGCGATAGATAAAGATTACCGAGTAGGGCATATGCTCCAAATGTTCCAACCATTATATTGGTTTCTCTATCTAGTAGTTGATAGCCCTGGGTGTCTAATTTGAAATTTGGTGAAAAAAGAATTTGTTTACCTCCTGCTGATACTGGGCGGAAGGGTATAAGGAGGCCTCCATGTAAGGTTCCTCTCGGGGCAACGGACCAGTCCCTATTCAAGAAAGAATCATTACCCTGAGCAGAGTTACTAAACCAATAGGGTAGGTGGTGGAATGAAACTCCGAGCATAGAGCGAACCTTTCGGAAGGAACGCCTTCCAAAGGACCAGTCGCCTTCCCGCCTCCAAACGATTCCAAAGTCTACATCTCCAAATGTTACTTGATCACGAACAGGAACAGCCGTACTTTGATTTATGATACCGAATATAGGATGCAACTCATCTGTAAAAGTGAGTTTGTCCCAATCAATAGATTTTTCTGAAATCTTAGTTTCAAAGCCAAAGTGAATATTATTTTTCTTACCCGGTATTGTATAAGAAAATGCAAGCCCAGCAGATGTGGTTGCTAATTGAGCAAAACCCTCAACATTACGGTGAAGATGTAGTCCTACCCCCATTTTGGCAAACGGAATCTGACTACTTATATTGACATCGTAGGTCCTGAAACCCTTATCAATAGCTAGCCATTGCATTCTTGAGCTGGCATTGAGAAATAAGCCTTTCTCTAATCCAGTGAATGCCGGATTAAGGTACATTCTATTGGCATAAAATTGGGAAAAGGAAGGATCTTGGGCTTTTAGGTTCAGTGATCCAGTGCTTAAAAGTATTATCGCAAACAGTAGTTTTCGAAAAATACAACCTTGGGGGAAAACTTGCATAATTAGATTTTTTGTTATCAAGGTAATGTCTTGATAGGCTTATCTTGTTTGAACGCAAAATATAATAAATGCTCGACTTATAGTTTATTTTTGTATATAAAAAAAACACCTACACAAAGTGCAGGTGTTTGAAAAAATCTAATCGCCTTTAAAATATATTTTTATGATACATAGTCACTTAAGTATTGAAAGTGCGGTCCAAGTTTGCCATTTTTAGCAATAGTTGCTCTATCAATTAAAGGACTATCTTTTTTTAATAATTCATCTAAAACAAATGATACGAATTGTTGTCCAAACGACATTGATGCATCCCTAGGCATTTCATTGGGAAGGTTGTCAATTGTCATCATGCAGATTGCATCATCATCTTTCCAGGAACATTCTTCCTGTGTATTTTTATCGAAACCAAATAAAGGATCAGCAATTGTGCTGGCTTTGATGGTTGTCGGAACAGAAGCGACAGGAGCAATATCACAGGTTACATCTGCAATGACTTTTATCGAAAATGCCTTGTCTTTAAGGTCATTTAGCGTGAAAAGTGCTGGTGCAGAATTGTCCCAATACATGCCATTTATAAGTATGTCGCTTTGCTGTTGGAAAGGTAGAAAATTAGATTTAAAATTTTCAGGGTTTTTATAAAATTCTTTTTTGGTGAAAGCGCCTCCGTCTTTCTTTTTTACATATTCTAGGCTTGATATTTGAGTGAAAACAGGCTCAGAATAGGATTTGTTTAGGTATTCAGATGGGCTTACCTGTCTGATATTCATATCTTTTAAGACCTCTGCTGCGCCAGCGCTTACTCTTCCAGTTCCCGTGAGTACTATCCTAACTGGAGGCAGTTTTAAGTTTTTGTAAACTTCCTTAGCTTCTTCATAATCTGCACATTCATTCATACGTTTTAAATCGTAGGAACCCGTTTTTAAACCATAAGCCAAGATGCCATTATGAGCACCTACCATTCCAGCAAACTTGCCGAAGGCGATTATTCTTGAACCTTCTTCATTGGTAAGTACTTCGTAGTCTAAAAGTTGAATGTTCTTTTTTAGTACTTCTTGGAGCAATTCTTTATTGTAGGCTTGTTTTTTGATCGTGTGTGAGAAAAAGAAATACTTCTTATCTGAAATCAGGTCTTTTATCTTTACTTCCTTTACACCCATAAGTACGTCACAATCTGCGACAGAGTCTACTAGTGTAATTCCTTTAGCAAGGTACTCTTCATCTGTAAAGCATCTGCTTTGAGAGCGTTGAACAACCAATTCGACAGGAAAATTATCTATTATTTCTTTGCAGTGGGATGGGCTTAGCGGTACGCGGTAGTCTGGTGGTGTTTTCCCTTCTTTAATTATTCCGATCTTCATAGTACAATAATATATTGATTGCTGTAAAGGCAGCAAATTTTGGTCATTCTTTGCGCCTGCAAATTATAAAAAAAAGCCGAAGGTATTATCCGAAGGCTTTACTATTATTCTGCAGGTCTAAGAATAAAATTTAATTCATGCTTAATTTGTTATTTTTTATAGACGTATATATTTGGTTTGTAGTGTTTTTAGTGCTTTTGTTGTCTTTTTGTAAAATATAGTAGCACAAATAAATTAGCTAAAGTTGAAAAAAAATAATATTTTTACGGTCCTTCTGGGAACTTGTAAGCACACCAGAAGGTTTTAGTGTTCGCATTTGGGGACGTAATGGAATCGACAGGAACGACTTTCGATTGGTAAGCATGCCGGAGAAACATTGCTCACTCCGTCAATAAATGGTAATGGACTTTTTACATGGCAATTCTAATTATGCCATTGCTGCCTAATTCTAGGAATTAGATAGCTTTTATGCTTCTTGCTTGATGCCTAATACACAGCAGGACCGCATATCAACAACTCTTAGGCTGGCCGAAAGGAGTATCTCCTCCGGACGGTAAGATTTCAGAGGTTAAGGCAGTTGTCGGTTTGTTTATATACCTATCAGCAGCTCGAAAATTCAAATATAATCTAAGCATGTAGAAAGCCCTTTGATGCTTTCGCTGGACGCGAGTTCGACTCTCGCCGTCTCCACAAACTAAACCCAGCAATAGATTCTATTGCTGGGCTTTTTTTTAAGATCTTAAAACGAATTCACTAGTCTTCTTTATTTTCTTTCAGTCTTGAATATACATTGATCTTTTTGATCTTATCTCCCGCGAATTCAATATCATGCACATGGTGTTCAAGCGTTTCATTTCCTTCTTCGTCTACATCTGTTAGGTCATTCCCAGTTGTCAACCAATGTGTCATCACACCCTCTTCGTTATTTCCTGAATTAGTGATCATCCACTTAACCTGCCATTTTGGATTTCCTGTATCAAACCAGTTTTTAAGCAATTCCATGTGTGCTTCAGTTCCTTTGATTACGCCTCCATCTGGAGTATAACCTTCCCATCCTTCAGCATTGATAGCCGCAATCTTTTCTAGATTCCGATCATTATGTGCTACTATATAATCAAGCCATATCTGTTCTAGTGCAGTATCACCTGCAACAAGTGGACTTGTTTTTCCATCATCTGCTATGGATGAGCCTATAATAGTAGGTTCGGTATTTTCAACTGCTGCTGGAGCTTCTTGATTTTCACAGGAAACAAGGATCATAGATAATGCTGCAAAGGCTAAAAGTTTTCTCATTTCTTAATTTTTTAGAATGGTTAATTAAACTGAATATGATATGGTTCTAGTCTCTTAGTTTAAGGCTTTAATTTCCAAACCTTTATGGTTTGTTAAAAGTTTCAGAGAACTGTCTAACTATATGAATAACAATTGTTTTACGCTTATTTCTAAGAAGGGAGGAATGAAAATACTTAGAGGTATGCTTCTCTGTAGCATACATTCACTTGTACGGGTATAAAAAAAGGAAGCTAAAATTAATTAGCTTCCTTTATTAGAATGAAAGATTATAATTTGACCATCTTTCTGGTAATTAAGTAGCGGTCAACTTCCAGGGTATAATAGAATACACCTCTTGGAATATCTTTAATGAGGAGTGTGTTATTCCCCTGTGAAAATTCTGAACTAAATTCAGAGACTATTTTTCCGTTAAGGTCCCTTATCGTCAAGGTTGCATCCGAATCTTCTGGTAAGTAGAAGTTTACGCGTGTTTGTCCTTTGAATGGATTTGGAACATTTTGATATAATTCAATATTATCAGCAAGTGCTTCGCCTATCATCAGATTCACATCTTGTAATGGATAAGCATTGCTGTATGCTTCTGCACGTGTAATTCTTGAATTGATAGATATAAGATCTGATAGCAAGCCATCTTCTAATGCTTTGAATTCGAAGCTTATTAGTTCTGAGTCATCAAGCTTCTGTTCTGTATTATCATTCCAAGAACAAGTAATAGCACCATAGGAAATATTCGTAAATCCAGTGTTTTCCTCTGTCATTAGACCATCCTGCAAGCCTTCATAGCTCAACTTCTCATTGTCGAAGTTTAAGGTGAACTGGAAACCAAGCGTTGGTTGGTTAGCCTTTAAGCTCACGACGTAGCTCTGTCCTTTTCTTAGTTGCTGCTCGTCGGTTTTAATCATAAATGATTGTTCACCATCGTATTCCTCTGCAGGAACCAAACTATGACTTTGTGCCGATCCATTCACATCACCAACTTTAATTCCAATGAAGGATGCATCCTCGTCTTGGCCTAGGTTGTTGAAGTTAATTACTTCAGGGAATCCAGGTGCCCAAGGGTTTGCTGGGTTAGGGAATGTATAGGTTTCGTCCACAAATCTCCAGGAAGTATTATTCGGGAAATTTGGATCGATGTTTAGAATCACTTTTCTAATATTTACAACATCCAAAGTCGAAACGGATCCAGAGTTGTTTGCATCAGCCGCAATGATCTTGTAAGGAGAATCAAGTGATTCAATTCCAAGAATATGTCTTGTAATAAGTACCACATCGAATGTTGTAACTCCATTATCTGGATCAAGGTCTAAGCTAGGAACTACAGAATAGTCTTCCCCTTCTAATACTTGATCGAATATGAAAGATCCGTCTAGCCCTGTCTGCGATGTAAACAAGCCTCCGTTGATCTCAATTGTAGCGGATTCTATGGCTTCATCAAGTTCTGTTATCAATGTTCCAGATACTGTTAGAGAACCTGGTCCACAAATATTATTATTGTCTTGAATGTCAAGTGAAACACTACAGAAATCAACATTTCCAGCTTCATCCCATACATGTAGTTCTATTGTTTGTATTCCAACACTTGAACAGTCAAACTCTTGCGTTGATTGTGTTATGTCACTCGATAAACTTAATACAAGATCTGTTACTTCCGTACAGTTATCAAATGAACCTGCATCAAAATCCTCAGCATTTACAATAGCTATTCCATTTCCGTTTCCGTCTGGCATAATTTCTATTACAAGTTCATCCACACAATAAGGAGTAGGATTCTTCCCATCTGTTACCTCTACAGTAGTTGTTAAGAATGAAATATTACCGCATGCATCACTTACGCCATAGGTAATTGAATAAGATCCTTCTGGTACATTTGAATATGTTGTACCCGCGCCATAAGCTAAAAGATCGGCAGAGATAACGTTAAAATCAGTATCTGTACATTCTTCAACTACTGGAGCAGGAAGTTCAAAGTCAATAGCACAGCCATCAATAATTTCAAAACTTAAAATTCCAATATCTTCAATAACGGGAGCTACTGTATCATAGATGTCGAGTGTTTGAACATGTGTTACAAAATCACTCCCAACTACATTGTAGACATTATCGGAAGCAGATATAACAGAGGCATTATCTTGAGATAGTGCGCCATCATATGTACACCAGTTTATCGCAGTCCAAGTCCTTACAACTTTATAACAACCTGTTGCAGAGACTAGGTAAGTTTCATCTATATAAGAAATAGCAACCATCTCACAGTCATCACCTTCTACAGATGCTTCACCATAGTTGATATCTGGAATTGAACAATCTGAAGCCAATTCACCAGACCAATCTTCTGGGAAGTTTATTGACCAGTCAGATTGATGTTCTATAGTTATAGTCTGTACACAACTTATAGCCTCATTACCTGATGGATCTATTGAGGACCAGGTTCTGATTATTGAACCTTCACCACATGCATTCACACCATATTCCATAGTCATGTCCAAGGATGCTGAACAGTTATCTATTGATAATCCTGCTCCGAAGTCACCTTCAAGGAATGCATATGCATCTATGTCAGGTAAGCCTGAACCCTGTGCATTGTCAAGATCTGCTGCATAATCTGTGTAGTATACACCACAATCAATAGTAATATCTGCAGGGCAATCTACTTGAGGGCCAGTCTTATCTTCAACATTTACCTCAGATATACAAGTATTTTCATTACCATAACAATCGATTCCTCTTAGAGTAACGAATACAATATCATCGTCACAAGAGAAACTTACTGAATTTCCATAAGCAGATCCTGATCGTTTAACATCTAAGGATTCTAAGCAACAATTATCAAAAGAGAATAGATCGAAGGCCTCATAATTCACTTCTGCGTATCCTCCAGAGTTAAGTATAACCTCTTTTTGTTGAATACAAATCATAGCCGGAGAAACTGAATCTACAACTGTCAGATTATATTCACAGAAAGATTTATTGTTACAATCATCTATAGCCTGGAATTCAATTTCAAAGGTACCCTGTGGTAATCCTTGTAATGTTCCTCCATTTCCGTATATACTTCCGAAAGGACCAGTTGTTATTACTTCAAAAGATGAACAAGCATCTGAAATTGAAGCTGAAGGAATTTGATAATCAATGTTACAACCAATTAAATAGTCAACACTAACTGTCTCATCCGGAGGACAACTAATACTAGGACCTGTTTTATCAACTACTTTGATCAGTTGAGTATATGTAATTGGATTTATACCTGGTACAGGTGGTAAACAACCATCATATACACTCCATGTTCTTAGTATATCATAAGATCCTTCACATAGGTCAAATATTTCGTCAGACATATTTACAGATAATCCACATGTTGGTCCAAGGTCTAGATTTACAAAACCAACCTTAGGACGACCTGTATAAGCAGGAGAAGTAGCATTTGGATTTGAGTTTGCTGATGCACATGATATTACTGGATTTGAAGTTCCATCATAATATCCTGGGAAAGTAACGTCTTCAATAAGAATACGTTCTACTGTTATTGTCTGAACACAATTACTTGCATTTCCACTTTCATCAACAACTGTTATTATTCTAGTTATTATACTTTGTATTTCATCACAACTGTCAAACGTTTCAAAATCATCATCTATAAGCCATTCAACAGATGCCTCACAAGATGTCAAAATTGCTTGTCCTGTTGCACCATAAGCAGTGGATTGAAGACAAGTTACTGTTGTGTTTGCTGGACAATCCAATATTGGGCTTGCAGAATCCTGAATACTGATTTCTCCCACACATTCATTTCCTGAGTCTGGGTCATAAACCGTCACCAGGAAGTTTTCACCTACATCATTAATATCTACGGTAGGGGAGTTAGGTATTACAAATCCATTAAGGTCTGTTACAGTAATTATATAATCTTCGTAACAGTGGTAACCGTTACCTTCAAGAATCATATCCGCTGAAATATTTTCTTCACATTGAGCATCTAATGCAATATTCACCAAATCGTTACAAACCATGTTGTAGTTGGCTGGCACATATTCAATGATTTCAATATCGAAGTTACAAGAAGTTGAATTACCTGTTTCATCAAGTAGTGTTATCGTAACCACATTTACACCAATCTCAAATGGTGTACAAGGATCTTGAGAGTATACTGTATCTATAACGGAACAGTTGTCAGAAGCTAATATAGGTTCAAAACAAACCTCAATATCACAAGCTCCACCCTCTAAATCTATGCTAATATCAGCGGGACAAGTTACAACTGGATCTTCAATGTCATTGACAGTTACGTCAAAGGAACATTCGTGATCATTTCCAGCTTCATCTATAAGCGTGTAAGTAACTGTAGTTGTACCTACACAGAAGAATTCACTTGCGTCGTAGCCGCCGAAGTCCGTTAAGTCAATAGATTCAGGTACACATTCGGCATCATCAGAAGTATAAGTAACTTCAATCGTTCCTTCTATACAATTGTCTACAAACCATGGGTGTGTCCAATCAAATTGAGCGCCACAAAGATCTGGTTCAGATGAAATAGATTCATCACTCATAGAGAATGGATCCATACAAGTCATCTCTAAATTCCAAGCAGTCATATTAAATGAACCTGAAGTATTAGGTTCTATATCAATAGTCCAAATACCTTGTGATTTTAATGTGTATACATCATCAAATAGATCATAAGGTAGTTCCGAAATTGGATATTCAAATCCTTGCGGTGAAATTAGTGTAATCGTTGAGTTTGATGGTGTAGCTGAACCTGTCATGTTCAGTGTCATCTGTCCAATTATACAATTCTGAGGAATTGCTAAAGTCGAACGGTTACATTGTGTATTATTTATATCGTTTAGACCAAAGCCATTATATGTGTTTGCATTTGCAAGCGCTCCACAGAATGGATCTTCGTCATCTATTATTGTTATTTTGGTATCACATGTATTCACTGAAACTGTTTCAGATTGCAGTGATGTTGTAGTACCATTGTCAGGCATTGGATCTAGATCATCGTTAAGATCGCCGATTGTCAACAGGTAGCAGTTTTCTTCAACTGCCCAATCATCAGCGTGATCTGAATCAGCCTCTACTATTCTGTAAACATTACCACCATCAAGAGAACCTTCGAATCCTGCACAAGCGCCAGCATAATTATTAACTGCTACTTGATCGATCAAGTTGTCCATATATTGAATCACATAACAGGCACCCATATCTGCAGGGGCATCTGCTGTGAAATCAAATACTAGCACCTCACCAACTTCAATGATTGTTCCTGCTAAACTTGGCAGCATATTTACCATTGGAAGTGTTTCAGTGAATGCACCGTCCTCAGCAGTTCTGATAATTTCTAAACAGCTAATGTCAATTGCTGCAGGACCTAGGTTTACAAGCTCTATTTGATCTGTTGATTCAGATTGACTTATCTCAGAGATCAATAATAATGGCTGAGATTGTATTGTGTATTTTAACCAGGAGTCACCTTTTTCAAAGTACTCACCTGATGCATCCCATGTGCCGTGACCAATTCTATTAGTATGTGATTCGTCAGAGAATATTTCATAGAAAACAGAGAAGTTGTCTAAACAAATACCATCTATTTCTGGATTCAGATTGTATACTTGAGCCTCACAGCTCCAATCTTCAGTAGTAGAAATTACATCATCAACACAAACTATTTCAGGCGTGTTTAGGTAATCATTTACGATTACTTTTACTTGACAGGTATCTCTATTCCCTGAATCATCAATTGCTTCCCAATACATAATAGTAGTACCTGCTGGAAATCTATCACCAGTAGTAAGACCTGTATTGTCTATTTGAGTTATCGTCGGATTATCACAGTTGTCTTGTGCAATTGGAAGTGCGAAGTTTACATATGCATCACAGTGATTCGTCTCAGTATTTTCAACTACTGGAGGCACTGGGCAATTGTAGAAATCAGGTGCCTGATCATCCTCTACTGTAACAGTGAAACTACATTCAATGAAATTCCCTGTAGCGTCAGCTGCATAATAATTTACAGTTGACTCTCCTTGAGGGAAATGATGTGAAGCGTTGAACAATAAAGAATCTACATCTAAATTACCGTCAACATCAATATTAAGTAAAGGTGAAAGGTCGTTTGGACCAGTCAAGGATCCGTCCGCATTTTTAATGTAGAATACATAAGTAGAAACTACACAGTTATCTGCTAATTGACCAGAGAAAATATCTGGATGTGTCCATTCCTGAAGGCTGGTACACATGTCTTCATCTGTGTAAACTATTCCAATATCATCTGGACAAGTTATTTCAGGTACTGAAGTTACATCGATATTATCGCATGATCCAGATCTGAATATTTCACAACCTCTTGCATCAAGGATTGTTATTGACCAGTCAGCATTAGTATACTCCATTAGAAGTTGTCCTAATTCCTCATCATAAGTCCAAATGTCATGTCCATTTTCAGCGGAGTATGTGTATTCTCCATCTAGATCATCAGCAATACCATCAGAGTTAAGATCTAATTTACCACCTGAATATTGGATAGTATAAGGCTCTAGTCCTCCTTTTACAGTATCTAGGTCAACATATCTTTGAGTGAAGTCACCACAAGCACATGAAGGTGAATCCATTTCCAAGGGTTGTCTAAGTTCAAATATTTCATGAACTACTTTAAAACAACCATCTAAATCAAATTCGTTATTATTGTCAACGATAGATGATTCGTTATATAGAACATAGGAAATAGTTACATAACCTGTGCTTTCTCCCGGAGTATATTGGCCAGTATCAGGGTCAATAAATCCAACTAGGTTCGGATTGTTCTCCGATGTACCTAGGAGTGTATCTTGTGCTGAGATTACTACTCCTGTGGAAGGTACGAAACCTGTAATTGCAAACATTCCTTTGATGTCTGGTCCAATTGTTGAAACCTGATCATGATTTATTGAACTGTTTGAATTTGGTAGAATAATCGATAGATAATTAGAAAAATCTAATTGCTCTGGATTTGTTGTTTCTAAACAAAGTTCAGGTAAGTCCATTGTCATATCAAAATCGTCGAAGAAATCAATAATTTTTATGGAAGCAATACACGTTTGTTTATTACCAAATTCATCTGTTATTTCTAGTGTCCTAAGGTTAGTACCTTTATCTGAACAATCAAATGTGATTTGTGGGATGAATACATTTCCAGCTGCGTTTTGCGCCAAGAAAATTAAATCAGCATTGTCAGTTACATTATCAAAAGTACCACCATCTAGTTCTTCTGCATCTATAGATACAGATCCACTATTGTCTAATATTCTTTCTATAGTTCCACATTGAGCAACTGGCTGAACATTATCAACTATCGTTACATCGAATGTATCTTTTTTAGTAATGATTTGATTTTGAGCATTTACGAATTCCATAGTGTATATGATCTCCGTAGTACCAAGATTGAATGTATGACCACTCGCATCCGTTTGACCAGAGATGGTTGTTGCACCTGTACCTTCATACGTAATAGTTGTGCTACAGCCTATACCTGATAGGGGAGCAATACCATTTACGACAGCATTAGGATATCCGTAATCAGTAGGGTAAGTTAAATCTGCTGGAGCTTGTAACAGAGGATCACCAGGACCAACTTCTACATTGAATTCACAGAATGATGTATTTCCATTACATGCTTGGGCGATATATCTAATAGTATGGAAACCTGCAGGAATTGGATCTCCTATATCGAAACCATCATAATGCCAAGTTGCTGTAAGTCCTGCTGTATTTGCAGGAGGATTTTGTAAGAAGCCAAGAATGTCACCTCCACAAGCATCTACAGCTATTGGAATTGGCCATACTGCTCCTGAACCACAAGTGAAGTCTTCTAGTATTCTAATTGTATCACCATTCGGGCAATTAACAAAGTTGGGAACACTATTATTTACGATAAATACCTCTCTATCTAGAGAATTTGAATAAGAAACTTCTGAATCACATCCTGCACCAGTAAGGAAAGCATTAATACCGTCTCCAACTACTGGAATAGCTTCAATAGGAAGTAATTCTAATAATGTTTTTCCTTCAGCAGTAATTCCTCCACAAACATCAGCTGGTTCGTAAGGGAATCCAGCAACCATTCTAATGGTAATTGTTCTACCGTTTCCAGTTACATTGTTAGGCACTGTTGCATTTGTAATTGTTAGTGGGTAGTCAGAATAATCTGGGTTAACCGTATAATCAAAAGTTCCGTTACCATCTGTATCTGCAACTACATAGGTAGCGGCTCCAGTATCTTCTGCTCCGACAGATCCCGTAGCAAGATTCCCTAATACATTAAATATAAATTCAGTAACAGATACATCACATTGTAATGCGCTATAAAGTGCTCCTAATGGTCTCCAATTAAAAGGCCATCCTAATTTAAAGTTAAATACATCACATAGAGCTCCTACTATAGGGAGGTCTTTTATTTTTGTCTGATTTTGAGATTCTTGAACGGTGAATCCAGCAAAATTAGATTGAAGTAAAGAAATAACGATTGATGTGTCTGCGCAATAGTAAAATTCATTTTGCAGATCTATGGTTGTTCCTACAATTTCTGCAATATCAAAGGAGAAATTGAACATTGAACATCCTAGTGTGAAGTTAGGGTTTGTTTCGGCCTCACAAACAGAATACTCAGGACCATCACAGGCACAACCTTGAGAATCATTGTAAACACTAAAAGATCTACATTCTGTGTTGGAACATGACTCTGAATTACAGTCATCAGCATTCTTAAAGATATCGAAGCAAACAGTTAAAACATCTGTAGTCCCTCCAGCAGGTTGTTGCTCATTATGACTAAAATTAACCGGTGTCTCTCCTGGGCAAAAATTTACTTGGTAATCAAGCGAGCCATTTTTGTAAAGTCTCCATCTCCACCTGTTTCCAAGACTAATAGCATCAGTTGGAAGATCAACAGCAATAGTATATGCGTTCGGTTTACATCTTTCAATTGGAGGTAATTCTAATTCGAATGGGGGAACAAGATCAAACGTGATAACAAGAGTGTCTTTGATAGGCTGATCACTACAATAACCATTATTGTCGGCCTCATAAATGAACGAATAAACTCCATTGTTTTCTGGGATAAATCTATCTGCAATCATCAAATTATCGTCAGGGTATGCAGGGTCTGGTATTACAGAGTAGTCTCCACCTGTGCTTGCATCATCAGAAAGGTAGTTGCTTAAGAATAAACTTTCTCCTTGTTTATGACAATCTAATGTTAAAGAATCATCAGTAAATGCTGCAATTGGCTCTTCATGTAATTCTAAGAACCTAAAGACAGTAAATGAATCTGTACTATTAGAACATTGATATGTAAATCGTAATTCATAAAATCCATCTTCAAAATCTGCAGGGTCAAAATATCTAGCGCCATCTACATTTTTTTCAATAGTAGTCGATATACCATCGTTATCAATCAAATATAGGTGCCCACCACTAATTATACAGGTTGTATCTGCGATATCTACATTGTCTCTATCTCTTAAATCTGCAATGGTAACCTCAATTGAATCTTGAGTTAGGCAAATATCACCAGTAGATTCTACGTCTGTATTGAAAAAGAAAATATCACCATCTACTGGACAATCTTCATAGCTAGTCTCAAGGACAGCTGTAACAGCATATGTCTGGTTGTCTTGAACGTGAACTGCTTCAAATAAAAATTCTCCACCACAGTTAACTGCATTGAAGATATTTGAGGGTAATGTTTCTAGTTGATTGAAGTATGCCGTTGTTGTATAGATTGGAGTAGTATCTCCGCAGGCAAACAAATTTAGATTGTAGGGCTCATCTGTAAGATCCTTCGTCAATAAAAATGTATTTCCATCGGGGTTGTTAATCGGAATTTGGAATTTCAATATTTCTTCATCCCCCATTGTGGTGGGCGATGAGCTATAATTGATGGAATTAGTTAAAGGACTTTCCGCAAGGTTCGTTAGCCCTTGATCACAATTTTGAGCATTAGCAGATCCTAAAAAAACCAAAAAAACAAATGAGGAAATAAATGCCAAATTAAATTGCGGAGTTTTAAGGTGTTTAAAATTGGCCATAAGGCTTTTTAAACTCCTTTTTGCAGAGATGTATAACTTTTTCATGGATATAATTTGTTCACGTTTGCGTACAATATATCTCAAAAGGGAATCTCAAGTCAACAAAAAGTTGTCCTATGTAAGCTGAATATTAAAAACGGCAATTTTTTAATGTTTTTTAAAGAGTCAAATACCTAATAATTTGTACAAATGTTTTTTTGTTGTCTTTGGAAGCTGTATTTAAGTCTTTAGTTTTTAATGATCTATATGTCTTTTTGTGTCTTCTCAGGTCAAAGAAGTTTGTATAATAAAAAAGGGCTGCACAAGTATGAGCAGCCCTTCTTTTAATTGAACTTATTAAGTTAGAACTTAATCATTTTCATTGTTTTTGAAAAGCCTTCTACTTCCAAGGTATAGTAGAATACTCCTTTAGGAATTTCATTGATTTCAACAGAATTGTAGCCTTTTTCATACTTGGATTCAATCAACTTAATGACCTTTCCATGTACATCTCTGAGGGTAAGTTTTACCTCCTCCTGTGATGCAAGTGTAAATCCTATAGTTGTTTGACCCTTGAACGGGTTTGGCGTATTCTGATAAAGGTCAGTACCTAAG
>JBELIG010000276.1:0-3540 GCA_042091035.1 Sphingobacteriales bacterium
GGACTAAAAGAAAAGATAAGTTTTCAATTTGGAGGTACTTCGAATGGAATTGGCTTAGTTGGATATTTCTGATTGGAATAAAAAAGGCGGTTCATTTGAACCGCCTTTTTTACTAAAAATTAAAACATTTCTCTCGCATCCAAATACGCTCTGCATCCGTCAAACGATCTTCCACATCAGCATAGACTTTGTTGTGGTATTTGTTGGTCCATGCTTTTTCGGATTCAGTCAAAAGAGCCTCATCGATCAGTACCCGATCAAAAGGGAACAGGGTTAGATCCTTAAACTTTAGATAACCGTCTTCCTTCGCAGCTTCACAAAGAATTAGGTTTTCAATTCGGATACCGTATTGGCCTTCTTCATAATAGGCAGGTTCATTAGAGGTGATCATGCCCTCGAAAAAGACTTGAGCGCCTCGTCCCGCAGGAGCTGTAGTTATCCCCTGTGGTCCTTCGTGTACATTCATAAATGCTCCAACACCGTGCCCTGTACCGTGCCCATAGTTTAAGCCTTGTTGCCATAGAAACTGACGCGCAAGAATATCAAGCTGCACACCTGTAGTGCCCTGTGGAAATTTGGCGTGCCCTAATGCAATCATACCTTTAAGTACTAGGGTAGCATTGGTGATTGCTTCTTGAGGAACAGGCCCCAGGGCTACTGTTCGGGTTGTATCCGTAGTTCCATCCAGGTACTGACCACCTGAATCAATGAGCAATACGCCCTCTGCCTCCAGCGTAGCACAAGATTCTGGTAATGCTCTGTAGTGTGGTAAGGCACCATTGCCTTTATATCCTACTATAGCTCCAAAACTGTCTCCTACAAAATGTTCCTGTTCCTTACGGAAGCCATGCAGTTTATCCGCCACCTCTATTTCCGTAACCGTTGTTGTTTTTAAAGTTTCTTCAAGCCACATATACAACCTACAAAGTGCAACGGCATCCTTTTGCATAGCTGTCTCTACATTCTTACGCTCTGTGGCATTCTTGATTCCTTTTGCCAGTGGAACAGGATTCTGACAAGCTTGTAAAGTACAATGTTCCATGGCATTGGCAAGGGGTAGGTTTACTTGTGCCATATTGCAAAGTACAGTTCCTTTCAGCTGAGCAAAGAAATCCAGTGTGATGCTATAATCAATAATATCGATATGATCTTCTTGAAGGTCTGCCTTGATATCCTGAGGTATACAATTTGCATTTGCAAAAAGCACATGCCTATCTTTTCCCGCCAGAAAGTAGCTGTAGAATACAGGATTACATTCTACATCCGATCCTCTTAGATTCGTTAACCAAGCAATATCATCCAAGGCAGAGAGTAAATAATAATCACCACCATTGGCTTCAATCACATCTTTTAAAAGAGCTAGTTTTTCTGATCGCTTCTGCCCACTGTATTTCAGATCAAGTGCATATACAGGATCTTTAGGCGCTGCTGGTCGGTCAGACCAAATCGCATCAATAGGATCAAAGCTAGTTAGAACATGTATGCCTGACTTAGCAAAATAATTTTGATAATGATTGGCCCCAGCAAGGGTATGCTGTCCAGGGCTCAAAGCTATCCGCTGTCCCTTGTTTAGGTGCTCTTCCAGCCACTGCATATGTATAGGAGCGCGGTTCTGTCCCAACTTGTGAAGAACCACACAATTATCTTTCAACTCTTCTTCTGCTTGCGTAAAATATCTGCTATCGGTCCATAGACCTGCAGCCTCCTGTGTGACGATCAGCATTCCTGCCGAACCTGTAAAGTTGGAGAAGTAGTCTCGGATTTTCCACATTTCACTTACATACTCACTCTGATGCGGATCTCCCGAAGGAATTACATAAGCATCTATATCCTGCTCAGCCATTTTTTGTCTGAGTTTTTCTATCCTTTCGTCTATATTCATTGTTTATACTTATATCCTTTAATTGATCGGTTTTTCAATCTTCGAAAAAATTGTCATATTGGAATCCAAAGCACGCTTTGGAAAAGGCACTTTGTATTTAAACACTATTTTAAAGAAAAAATAATTAATGAGTGGACAGAAGTTAGGATTAAAGCAAAAATTGCAGTTTAAGCTTTCTCCTCAGCAAATTCAATTGATGAAATTGCTGCAACTCTCTGTTGCTGATTTGAGCCAACGTGTACAGGAAGAGTTAGAGGCTAATCCTATATTAGAAGAAGAAAATTATGATAATCAAACGGAGGACGCTCAGGAAACTACAAATGATGAGATTGAATACGATGATTATTTGAATGAATACCTGGAAGATGATCCTGTGACATATCGCATGACGGCTGATGCAGGTACAAGTGAGGAAGAAGAAAAGCAAATGCCTATTGCCCTCAAGGAGTCTTTGTTTGATAAACTCAAAGTTCAGCTTTTAGACTTAGAGTTGGAGACAGAGGAGGAGCAACTTATTGCAGCTCAGGTGATGGGTAGTATTGATGAAGACGGGTATATTCGCAGAGACCTTTTAGCAATTCAAGATGATCTCCTATTTATGCACAATAGGGATATACCGGAAAAGAACATCGAAAAGATCTTAAAACAGATACAAGGTTTTGAACCTGCTGGTGTAGGAGCAAGAGACTTGAGAGAATGTTTGATGTTGCAGTTGAAGTATAAATTGGATAATGAAGATGCAGAGCCACCTGTCAGAAGGTATTGGAAGACCGCTTGGATTATTCTTCGCGATCAATTCGAGCTTTTCTCCAAACGAAACTTTGATAAACTCATGCAGGAGTTTGATCTTACTCAAGCTGAAATGCGTGAGGTTGTCGAGGAAATAACTCGGCTGAATCCCAAACCTGCTGCAACGCTTGGAGAAACACAGTCCACCGTGCAGTTGACCATAACTCCGGATTTTATAGTCCGTGAAAAGGATAATGAGCTGATGTTGAGCATGACCAAAGGGAATATGCCAGAACTCAGGATTTCTGATCACTATAGAGATCTGCTTAATTCCTATAAGAAGGTGGATTCAAAAAAGGATAAAAAGAAAAAGGAAACGGTTCAGTTTATCAAGCAGAAAATTGATTCTGCCCAATGGTTTATTGAGGCAATTCGTCAAAGGCAGCAAACCCTTGAAGGGACTATGCATGCTATTATATCCATTCAAGAAGCTTATTTCAGGTCGGGTGACGATAAAAAGTTAGCTCCAATGCGACTAAAAGATGTAGCTGAGTTGACGCATCTGGATGAGTCTACAATCTCAAGAGTAGCAAATAGTAAATTTGTTTTAACAGAATTCGGCACAAAACCATTGAAATATTTTTTCTCGGAGTCTATGCAAAATGCAGAAGGAGAAGATATTTCTACAACAGAAATAAAATCAACACTTAAGGACTTAGTTGCTGCTGAGGATAAGCGCAAGCCGCTTTCCGACGAGAAATTAAAAGATCTGTTACAAGAAAAAGGATATACACTTGCCAGAAGGACGGTTGCCAAATACAGGGAACAACTGAACATTCCTGTCGCTCGATTGAGGAAGAATGTTTAATAGCTTACATTTTTCTTGTGAAAATCAATAAAATACCATACTTTTGCAGTACAAACAAAAA
>JBELIG010000049.1:0-4820 GCA_042091035.1 Sphingobacteriales bacterium
GAACATTCAATACCTACAAAATAAAGTAACAGAACATATTGACTCATGTATAACAAATATCTGCATGCAGATAAGCCTAAAAGCTTGAGCAAAATTTTATAATTCTGCTGTTCTAAAACTTCGAAGACATCAACATAGGATTTAAGTAGCTTAAATTTCCCAGCTAAATAATTGAATACTTTTTTGATCCAAGAAATCTTGAAAAAGACAACAAAACCTGCTAGAGTTAGAAGAATAACCAATAGGGTGTATGAAGTATTGAAATAAGAAGAGAATTCAATCTGTTCGTTAAATAAAAACAAGACAGCAAGTATGCCTGCAGTCCATGTAATTAGATTTTGTGCAAAACCACCTAACAGAGTTGTCAAAATACCAGCACCTCGCTGATCAGGATCAACACCTGCTACCCGTCCAAAATATTCTCCGATTCTATTTGGGGTAACAAGAGATACAGATACCCCCATCAAAACACATTTAATACAAGTACGCCAACTAATTCTATGACGAACACGCATAGTCAGATACCATTTACCACATTCCGCTAACCAATTCAAAGGCATCAATAAAAAGGCGAAAGCCAAAAAGAACCAATTAGAAGAGATACTAAGCTTTAATAAAGCCATCTCTTTGGAACCAACCTCAAGCTTAGTAAATTGATATACTAATGAAACCATTAGTAAAATACCTATGGTTATCTTTATAACTTGCTTTAATTTTAGATTCCTGATATGTAGGAGTTTTGAAACTGGTGAAAAATCGAGGAGGACAAATATATAACACTTTGTTCGGACAAAAATGTTCTGCAATCCTGATCACCTAAAAAATACAGATGTCGACAAAAGCGAACTACAAAATTTTGGGAGTAGATCCAGGGACAAATATCCTAGGTTACGCGGTACTTGAAGTGAAAGGTAAAAAACTTACCCCACTCGAAATGGGTGTTGTAAATCTTCAAAAACTGGGGGATCATTACGAAAAATTAAAACACATTTTTATTCGTATTCAACAACTTATTGCAAGCCATCAAACCTCTGAAATGGCTGTAGAGGCTCCATTCTATGGCAAGAATGTTCAATCTATGCTCAAGTTGGGGCGGGCGCAAGGCGTTGCAATTGCAGCTGCGAAGGTAAGTGGTATTGATGTTGTTGAGTATTCACCAAAACGAATCAAGCAAGCAATTACAGGAAGTGGAAATGCTAGCAAAGAACAGGTTGCCAAAACTCTTGAAATGATTTATAAAATATCATTTGATGACCACTACCTAGATTCCTCTGATGCATTAGCAGCTGCGGTTTGTCACTATCAAGAGCAGTCGTCTCCAGTAAAAAGAGGAAAGGGTAAGCAAGATTGGAGTAGTTTCTTATCTGAACATTCAAGCAGGATCATAAAATAATCTTTATCAACAGATTAAACTTAATCCGCCCTATAAAGTCAAAACTAGGTCACACCTTTACATTTATTTTATCGATTAAATCAATTAATCAGACGATTTAAAAGATACTTTAAAAAGTAAATCGTATTTTTGCAAGAGTAAAAAGAAATCAATTGTTATGAATACAGCAATATTTGCATTGTTTAATTCTTTTGGGCCAGAGTGGATTATAATCTTTCTGGCAATCATTCTTTTATTTGGAGGAAAGAAAATTCCTGAATTGATGAGAGGTATCGGCAAAGGTATCAGAGAATTCAATACAGCAAGAAATTCATTGGAAAATGAATTCAAGCATGGAATGAAAGAGGCTGAAAAAAAAGAAGCTGACAAAGACGAAAAATAAAATGCTGCCCATTGGGCAGCATTTTTTATTTTACCTTGTCCAAAAGATGTAAATCCCACCGTTCGATCAAATTGATCAACTTTCTAGAATAACCGGGGTCAGTTGCATAACCTGCGGCTTTCAGGCCTTTTGACCAACCTTTATAATCGTCGATGTTCAGTTCATAAAGCGATGCATATCTGCTACGCTTTAAAAAATAACTATGATCTCTAAAACCTGACCAAACGGATTCGTAATGCCTAAACCTGTCATTAGGTCCGTCCGAATAGAATGCAACACAAGCGCCCTTTATGTTCTTCTGATCATAACACTTAATACCAAAATGATTTTTGTGCTTAACTGCAAGATTACTTCTGCCCGCATTACTCTCCAACAAAGCTTGAGCTATTGTTATAGATGCTGGAATACCATGGATTTTCATTTCTTCTATAGAAACCCCAGCGTATCTCTTTAAATATTCAAACTTTGGAAGTTCCTTGACTGAAACCCCCTTTGATGAAACTAATTTCTTCCATTTAGCTACAGACATTGCCGCTGCAGAATCAGATTTATCAGCATTTAAAGATGCTAACTTCGTGTCATCAATGTTCGAACCATTTTCAACAACAGATAAAGATGCTGCTAGATTGCTTGCTTGCTGCGACTCTTTATCAATAGCTTGTTCTTTGTTAAAAGAAAACGTGGGAAAACTTAATACGATCTGCCCTTTATTGTCCTTGTTTGAATCTAACATCAGTAGCAGGACCAAAACAACAAGGATATTGTCTTTAAATTTGACAAGGAAAAAATTTAAAAAGCCAATAGTCAGCGCAAACATGCTAGGAATTTTTTCGTAGATTATAGTTTTCATAAATCACGTTTTTAAAACATTTTGTTTTACAAACTTAATCCATTTAAAACAAAAAAACAACAATTTGTTTTAAATATTTGATTTTTATAAATGATTCAAGAATTATATCACATCAGTGGCATCCTTTTGTATTTCAGTTGCTTATGCATAAGTAGCTGTGCCTTTTTATATTTCTTCAGAAAAAGAGGTAATTATAGATCAAACTTCTTTCTAGCGCTATTTTTTATTGCCTTCGGCATGGCCTTAATCCGCAACGGGCTTATACTTTCAGGCCAAATAGAGCCAGATAATCAGCTTACATCTGCACTGTGGAATATCATTTGGTTTGGGCCATTATTCTTTTATTACATCAAACTAATCATCTATCCACATTATCTGCTTAGGGGATCAGATTTAAAACATTTTGTTTTACCAATTGCTCAGACACTAATTCATAGTGTAATAAGTATTCAAGCATTAATGAATCCCGGACAAGAAAACACCTACTTCAAATATTTATATTCAATCGAAGGAATAATCTTCTTACTCACATTTTTTCCCTACATCATCCTTTCATTCCGATACATTAAATACGCCACAGTTTCAGAGCCTTCACAACCTGTATGGAGAGAAAAAAAATTACTTTGGCTTAAAAGAATTACAAAGGTGCTTTTTGTACTTGCATTTATCAATTCGACTTACGTAATCACAAACTTCTTATCCAAATTCATCTTTGCCGATGAATTATCTAGCCTACCAAGCTATTTCCTTTTTTCGGAATTCTCTTTTAGTTTGATTGCGATTTGGATTGCCTACCAAGCGATTAAACTTGTTTTGGGCAAAGCATATATTTACAAGGAAAACAGTACAGAAAATCAAACATTTAAAGATTTACTTCATAAAGAAAAAATCTTTCTAGATGCAGACCTAAATGTATCCTTATTTACAAAAAAGAAAACCGAGCAAAAGGCATTGTATACTCTTGTCCTAAAAGAACGTGCAAATCATTTACGAAACCTGCGTAAACATGGCAAATATGGCACACATCAATTAAAGAGTTTGATCTATCGAGCCGGTTATCCAAATCATTGGATCTATAAGAAAAAATAAGTCTCTGCCTCAATCTGAATAACTGAAAGTTCTTAATACTTGAGCACTTGTTAAAATTCAAGTTAGCTGTGCTAATCCAAAGCAGTTTTTATACCTTTATTTTTGCTAAACAGACATCTTTTTAGACTACTATGTGTTTCAAATAAAAAAAGAAGCGAAGTATGAAATTCCTTACAAGCACCCTATTATTCTTATTGTTTATCTGCGCGCCTGTAGATCAGATTAAAGGCCAAAATCTTACCTCAAAGCAGATCATCCAGAAGGTTGAAAATACTATGCGTGGAAATAGTAATTTTAGTGAGCTAAAAATGACAATAATCCGCCCCGATTGGTCTAGAGAAATGACTATGAAATCGTGGGCTAAAGGAGAAAATTATGCCCTAATTCAAATAACAGGGCCAGCAAGAGACAAAGGAACAACGTTTCTAAAGAGAGAAAATGAACTTTGGAATTGGCAACCGAAGATCAATAAAACAATCAAAATGCCACCTTCTATGTTGACACAATCATGGATGGGTTCTGATTTCTCCAATGATGACTTGGTAAGACAAAGTTCATTCGTAAATGACTTCACACACGAGGCATTAGCAGATGAGAAAGTTGAAGGCAGAGACTGCTACGTAATCATGCTAACTCCAAAGGAAGGTGTTCCCGTTGTTTGGGGAAGCATCAAATTCTGGATTGACAAAAAAGAATTCATCCAAATGAAATCTGAGTTTTATGATGAAGACGAATATCTTGTTAGCACTATAGAGTTCTCACAGATCAAAAACATGGCTGGTAGACCTATACCAACAGTGCTTACTATTACTCCTGCGGAGGATGAAGCCAATAAGACTATTATAGAGTATCTAAACCTTGAGTTCGATAGAAAATACAATGATAGTTTCTTTACCATTCAAAATATGAAGCGCATCAAATAATATGAAAAAGATATTAAATCTAGCCTGGAGAAATATTTGGAGGAATAAAAGAAGAACACTTATCACAGCAGCATCGGTTTTCTTTGCTGTTTTGTTTTCGAGCTCCATGAAATCACTCCAAAAAGGTGCATGGAATGAAATGATCAAAAATGTGACCTCCTTACACATAGGTTATGCACAAAT
>JBELIG010000049.1:4920-18467 GCA_042091035.1 Sphingobacteriales bacterium
CATGGAATGAAATGATCAAAAATGTGACCTCCTTACACATAGGTTATGCACAAATTCACGCTAAAGGCTTTTGGCAGGAACGATCAATAAATACAAGTTTAGAAGAATCTTTGATAAAGGAGCAACTTGAAGAAATTGAAACAGAAGGTCTGATAGACTACCTCCCAAGGATCGAATCATTTGCACTGGCCTCATCCGGAGAAAAATCGAGTGCTGTACTTGTAGTGGGAGCAGACTTAGAAAAAGAACATAAGCTAGGGCAATTAGAAAATAGAATGGTAGAAGGTTCTCTGCTTTCAAGCAATGAACACGGTGTGATCCTTGCAGAAGGACTTGCAAAAAAACTAAACCTTGGACTCGAGGATAGTCTAATCCTAAGCAGTGTGGGTTACCATGCGAGTAGTGCCATTGATTTATACCCAATAAAAGGAATCGTAAGCTTTAATAACCCTGAACTCAACAAACAGTTTTGCTATTTAGACATCAAAACAGCCCAAACCTTTTATGGTGCAGAAGGCATGCTGACAGGGATTGTCCTTAATGTCGAAAACAACAATGTCCTAGAATCTATAGTCACTAATTTGAGATCAAAACTAGACTCAGAAAAATACGATGTGATGGATTGGATGGAAATGATGCCTGACTTGATGCAAGCCAAAAATCTCGATGCAGCAGGTTCACTCTTAGTGTTGGGCATATTGTACATAATAATCACCTTTGGAATATTTGGAACACTTTTGATGATGACACGTGAACGTCAATATGAATTTGGTGTACTCACGGCAATCGGGATGAAAAAACAACTCCTTGCATTTTCAGTTTGGTTGGAAATTCTTTTCATGGGCTTTGTTGGCGCAATAGCAGGCATTGTTGGAAGTATTCCAATTGTGCAATACTTTGTTAGTAATCCTATTGACATGACGAAGTTCAGTAAAGATGCAGCAAACACTTATGAGAAGTTTGGTTTCCATCCAGTATTTCCAATGAGTTTTGATATAAACATTTTTGTAGGTCAGGCATTAATCGTATTCCTAATTTGCACGGTATTGGCTATATACCCAATCCTTGTAATTCGTTCACTGAAGCCGATTCAGGCAATGAGAAAATAATAATCTAATGTTACTAAAAATAGCTTGGCGAAATATTTGGCGAAGTAAACTTAGGTCCTTCGTAGTTATAGGCTCCATTGCCATAGGAGTATGGTCACTTGTATTCCTGCTTAGTTTCTCTAGAGGCATGATTATGACCTATATCGAAAAAGCCATAGAAAATCAGACCTCGCACATCCAAGTCCATAACCCAGCGTTCATAAACGCAGATGTTGAGGCTAATGAATTGGAAAAAGCACCCTATAATTTTATCCAAGATGTTACAAAGGTAAAAGAAGCACTTGCTGCGGATCCAAAAGTTGAGGCTTTCGCAATGCGCTCTTACGCACACCAGACTTTTGTAGGGGTTGCAGGAAAAACGGGGGTAGCAAATGTTTATGGAATCAACCCAAATCAGGAAAAAGCCGTAACAAATATTCATAGTCTTGTGATTGAAGGAGACTATTTTGAGAAGGACAAGAAGAATCAAATACTAATTAGTGCATCACAAGCTGAAAAGTATAATATAGGCATCAGGAAAAAGGTGGTACTCTCCTTTACCGATAAAAATGGTATTCCAACAAAGGTCGCCTTCAGAGTTTGTGGAATCTATGATACAAAAAATCAACTACAGGATCAATTCAATGTCTATGTGAGACAAAAAGATCTAAATAGAGTTTTAGGACTTGGAGAAGAAAGTCACGAAATAGCTGTGTTTGTAAATGATGTAGACGGAGTAGATGCGATACAAGAAAACCTTTCTGCTTTACTTCCCAGTCAGCTGGTTCGGGTTTATGATCAGATCTCTCCAGAAATAGAATTATTCAATGTGCAAATTCAGCTAAGTACATTCATCTTTACTTTTATTTTTATGCTGGGTCTCATATTCGGAATCATAAACACCATGTTAATGGCTGTACTTGAGCGTATGAGAGAATTAGGGATGCTAATGGCAATAGGTATGAACAAAGCAAAGGTATTCAAAATGATCACCTTAGAAACCTTGTTACTTGGATTGATATCCGCCCCAATAGGTATGCTTATAGGAACCTTATCTGTTGGCTATTTCAAAAGAGTAGGCTTGGATCTTTCAAACTTTTCCAAAGGCATGCAGAAATTTGGAATGTCAGAGATTGTCTATCCTGAATCTAGTGGGGATATGTACATCACATTTGGAATAGCTGTATTGATTACTGCAATTCTCGGTTCTCTTTATCCTGCATTCAAAGCCATAAGCCTTAGGCCAGTGGAAGCAATCAGAAAAATTTAAAACGATTGAATTATGTCAATTATTAGTGTAAAGAACATACATAAGATATATAACGAAAAGACTGTTCCAGTTCACGCACTTCAAGGTGTAGATCTTGAAATAGAGGCGGGTGAATTCACTGCAATTGTCGGTCCATCAGGTTCTGGAAAAACAACGCTCTTAAATATCATTGGAGGATTGGATCGTCCGAATCAAGGAAAGGTAAGACTCGCTGATACTGCGTTGGAGGATTTAAATGATAATCAACTAATCGATTTCAGAAAAAATAATATTGGGTTTATATTTCAAGCCTACAATCTTATACCCGTATTAACTTCGCAAGAAAATGTGGAGTTTGTTATGCTTCTCCAGAACAGGCCAAAAGCTGAAATGCATAAACGAGCGGTAGATCTACTAAAATCTGTTGGTCTAGAAGATAAACTAAACCAAAGACCCTCACAATTGTCTGGAGGTCAACAGCAGCGAGTTGCTGTTGCTAGGGCTTTAGCTTCCAAACCTAAGTTCGTCTTAGCAGATGAACCAACTGCCAACTTAGATTCTAAATCAACAGCTGATTTACTTGACATAATGGCAAGGTTAAATAAAGAAGAGAACATTACTTTTGTATTCTCTACACACGATAGCAGAGTGATAGAACGAGCAAGACGTGTGGTAAATATGATTGATGGTAAAATTGAATCTGATGAACAACAGGCTGTTTAAAATCTTCCTTCTTGTACTCTTTACATCTCCTAGCCTTCTAATTGCTCAGGAAGAAAAAAAAGATTCTCCATGGGAAGTAGATGGTTATATTAAAAATTTACAATCGGCATCAATTATCAACTTCCCCAACCTGATTACAGGGGGAGTAGATAAAATAATACTCTCAAGTAATCTTATCCATAACCGGCTAAACTTTACTCGGACAATAGGAGAGAAAGTAGTTTTTCATTCATCCTTAAGAAATAGATTCCTCTACGGTGACCTAGAATCACCTGATCGCATGAAGGAGCAATTTGAACAAGGCAATGACTATTTTGACCTATCTCTTGAGAGCAGTCAAGACAGTTGGGCTGCTCAAACTATCATGGATCGACTATACCTGGATATTTATCTTGGTGATTGGGAGATGAGTATCGGTAGGCAACGAATCAACTGGGGAATCAGCACATTCTGGAACTCCAATGATATTTTCAATGCCTACAACTTCACAGATTTCGATTATGAGGAAAGACCAGGTTCTGATGCCATTTTAATCCGAAAGTATATTGGATTTACATCCAGTATAGAGTTTGCGATAGCAGCCACTGACGATATCAATAAACTTAAGGCAGGATTACTTTATAAATTCAACCTTAAGAACTATGATTATCAAATACTTGCTGGTCTTTCTGAGAATTATCTAGCACTTGGAGGAGGATGGTCTGGAGCTATAAAGCAGGTTGGATTCAAGGGTGAATTCAATACATTTAGTCCACTCGGAACTACTGGAGATCCAGCAAATTCTTTGTCCATTGAGTTTGATTATATCAACAAAAAGGCACTCTACTTCGGTCTGGGATTTTTATATAATAGCCTTGGAGAGGCTGATACTAATATTTTAAACCTTCTAGATTTTGATATATCTGCTCGTAATCTATACCCCTTCAAAACTACTTTCTTCTTTAGTATGAATCAAAGTTTTAATCCCATAATTAGTGGTGGATTATCTTTTTTATATTCTCCGGGAGAAGCACATGCGACTTTTGTCAGTCCAAACCTAAATGTATCAATCGCACAGAATTGGGATCTTGCATTTTTCGGTCAGATAGTACTTGATAAGCAGGAAAAATATACAAGTCCTGTGCAGGGATTTTTTCTGAGACTTAAATTAAGTTTCTAAGTTGTAGCAGCAGTTTTGATTGCATCATAGCAAACCGCTGCTGCACGTTCCCAGGTATAATATGAAACTCGATTTCTACCTTTTTTGATAAGCTCTTCACGGAGCTCCTCAGAGGTATTCAAAGCGTGCATTTTCTCTCCTAGGTCTTCATAATCATTTATGCCAACTACCAATGCAGCATCCCCTGCAACTTCAGGCAAGGATGTTTGATCAGATATAATCAAGGGTACATCGCAACGCATTGCTTCTAGAAGTGGAATACCAAAACCTTCCGACTTGGAAACATAAATCATTGCTTTTGCTGCAGCAGTAATTTCCACTAAAGTCTCAGAGGTACAATATCCTGGAAGTACAATATCTTTAGCTACTGGGGATTCTTTTATTTTACGTTCAAAATCATCTGTTTGCCAGGCCATCCTACCCAGTAAAACGAGCTTAAGATCCGAGGGGTGTTTTGATTTCATATGCTCAAAACCCTGAAGTATCAATGACACATTTTTTCTAGGATGAATAGCCCCTACATACAACAAATAAGGCTTTCCATCAGTGTGCGCTTTTCGAACCCGTTCAATAGCAGAAGATCCTAAAGGTTTAAAGACCTCTCTGGCTGCATTATTAGCAACGAAGACCTCCTCTTCTTTTATATTGTAAACGGCCTTAAGATCTTCTTTTACAAATTCAGAAACGGTAATTATTTTCTGAGCCCGAGCCAGGAATCTGGGTGTAAAAAACCTATAATACTTATTCACTAACTTAGGTACATATTGTGGATAATGCATGAAGGCGATATCATGACAAACCATGACTTGAGAACAAGTAGCACTTAAACTTAAATAACCATCTGGCGAGAAAAAAACATCTGGATTTTCACGTTTCAGAAACCTACGGACTGCAAATTCAAACCATAGATACCATAAAAAAGGATGCCTTGCTGGAGGGAAAAGTTTTACTCCACGAACATTTGGCCCATAGATAAATGAAGCATCGAAAGGCCTGTCAAAGAGGAAAATAAATTCATCCTCTGGGTTTGCCTCTACCATTCGGCGAAGCACCTCATGGGAAAACCATCCGATTCCTTCGAGTTTATCTCTGATTAAAAACCGGGCATTGACTACGATCTTCATATTACTTGATCTTTTCAGCACCTAAAATAAGGAAAAGACTTTCTAAAATACAGGCTAGCGACGTTCAAATAAATATTAATTTTTTCAAAAAAAATGTATTTTAGGCAAGTCCAAGAAAATACCACAAAAATACTATGGCTAAAACACCTTCACTATCACTAAGAAACCTAATAAACGCGCTTACCGGGAGTGAAAAAAGATATTTCAAACTCTATGTTGGTGAGAAGATTGAAAAAGAAAGTAAATACCTGATACTCTTCGATTTAATCGACCAAGGAATCATCCAAGATGAAGATGAATTGAAGCAGGCAGTTTATGAAGGTGACATCGGAGAAAGCCGAAAATTCTCTGAGCTAAAATCCTATCTTTTTGAACTTATTCTAAGGGCACTTCAAGCTTACGATACGAAGGGCAATGTCAATATTCGATTGCAAGAATTACTGCAAGGCACTCAGGTGCTTTTCAGAAGATCTTTATTCAAGGAAGCAAAACAGAATCTCGGTAAGGCAAAAAAATTAGCCTCAAAATTTGAGGAGCATCTACTTTTACTAGAAATTATACGCTGGGAAAAAAAGATAGCATACGCATTGACAGATATTAAATTCCTGGACGAAGAGCTTGACAATCTAGAGCGTGAAGAACGTTATCACCTTGCACAATATCAACTTAGAACAAGATATAGAAATACGTTCTTCAAACTACTAATCAACATTCGAAAGCAAGGACCTGGATCTGGGCAAGGTCAGCACTTACAACAGCTAGTAACATCCATAAAAAGGTTGGTTCTTCCAAAAGAAACAGGGCATAACACAAAGGTCATCTTTTATAGATTAATCTCTATGCAGAAGTATATAGAAGGTGATATTGAAGGCTTCATAGAGACCAATATCTTACTCATGAAACTACTTGAATCAGAACCACATTTCTTAAAGCAAGAAGTTTCTGAATACATCTCGGTAGTAAACAATCTCTTGATTGGATATGGGACACTAGAAAAATTTGATAAGGTACTTGTGCTTCTGGAAAAGTTCAAAACAATCAAGGCAATTACAACAGATGATGAACTTAAAATCCATCGTCAATATTATATGAACCTATTCGCCTATTTCATACATACAGGTGCTTTCGACGACGGGATTGAAGCACTCAAGGAGCATCAAAAATTCATAAAGAAAAACAAATCGCAAAGCTTCCTTAAACATTCCTTCTACTTCCAATACTTTTACCTGCACTTTGGTGCGGCACAATTTGATTTGGCATTACAATATCTAAATGATTGGCTTGACTTAAAGACAAATACAGAACGACAAGATCTTCAAGCTCTAGCAAGGATACTGAACCTACTGATTCATAAAGAAATGGGCAACACTATCCTCATTCATTCATTAACAAGATCTGCTACTCGATTCTTGAACAAGAACAATAAACCATCAAAATACGAGGAAGCTGTATTGAAATATTTCAGACGTAGTATCAATTCTGTAGACCGTTCGGATGAGATTCGAAACTTAGAAACGCTTCTGAATGATATAAGAAAAATAAAGTCAAATAGGATAGATAATAATATTATGAACCTATTTGACATGGAAAGCTGGGTGATTTCTAAATTGAAGAATATTCCATTTATGGAATTAAAAAAACAACAGACTAAGCTATAAAAAGCAATTAATCTATCTGCGGTTTCCTTTGCCAATTGACCCTAAAGCCCCTCCAATATTGACACTGTTTTTTTTGATTGGTCTGCGAACCTCAACCTCGCCCCAAATGGATGATTTCTTTCCTAATTCAATAAAATTATAAAGTCCATTAGGTGCATAGCCACCTTTAGCTTTTTGCTGATCCGCTGAACTCAATTCAAATTTCTTTAGTGTGTTTAGTGTTTGTTCATTTTTCATAATCTCAATATTTTATGTTGTAAATATACGTAGCAGCAAAACTTAAACCTAACAAGGTATGAAAATAAGTCAGTCTTCAAGATCCCTAAAACCTTGTACCTCATCGTAAGAAAACCCTTTATTATTTAAGAAAACAACAATTTTCCTATTCAATAAATAAGGCTCCATGTTTTTATAATCTTGTTCTACTTTTCTCACCCAATGCCTAATATTTTCCATATTCAGAGATGGATCAAGCTCCTCTAAACCCTTTCGAATACAATATTCAGAGATCTGCCTGGCTTTTAGTTGGGCTAAAATCTTCATCTTCCCCCAGCGTTTAATTCGAGCTTTACCCCTTACATATGCACGAGCGAAACGCTCCTCATTTAGGAAACCTTCGCCGATCAGTGAAGAAATCACATCTTCAAGATCGTCTCCATAAACCTTTAGTTTAATCAACTTATTCCTAACCTCTTGGTGACAACGCTCCTGATACGCACAATAGTGTTGCAGCTTTATAATGGCTTGCTCCTTGGTTATAGATGACTCACTCAATAGACCTGTATTTAAAATTCTTCTTCTATTTCAAGATAGTCTAAAATCTCGTCTAGATCGTCAAAAGATTTGAATCCAACCTTTTCTTCTTCTCCTCCGCGCATGAGTATTCCAGACCATTTACCATCGCTTGTTGCAGCCTCAATTCCGTAAAGTTCCCAGGGAAAACTAACAATCAATGGAAAACGTTCGCTGAGTTCACTTAGATATTTCTTTGTAAATCCAGCACTACCAGGATAAACCTTATTCTTATCAAAATCAAGTACAAAATAGGCTACATTCCCCTCATACTCTTCGAGGAGACTACTGAGGTCATCCTCCGTCATAGACTTCTCTATCACAACCTCCTTGAATACAGGAACACTAATACCTTCTATTGCTTCCTTACTAGTAAAGGGACCAGCTAAAACAGCATCTAGACCTATGTTCTCCACAGTATCCAAGAGTTCCGAATTGGTCACATCGCCAAACTCCCCTACAATCTTTACACCATCAAGCCATTCTTTAATAGCGTTGACTTCCATTACAGACACGGACAAGGGGTTCATTTTATCCAAATTAAAACCCAGCCATTTTGCTTCTCTAGCAGCAAAATATCTTGCATCAGTCAGATTACCTATTGTCCCGGCAAAAACATCGAGTTTTAGCATTATCTTGTTTTTTTTCACAAATGTACAAAGCAATTAGCTTATGAAGAACAATTATCACGAGCTCGTCTATGAATGTACCCGAAAAATTCCTTTTGGCAGGGTCTGCACCTATGGACTAATTGCCGATTTTTTAGGTTTGGGTTCTGCCAGAATGGTAGGCTGGGCCTTGAATAAGTCCTTCTCATCCCAACCCGAAGTTCCTGCACATCGCGTAGTAAATAGAAAAGGTGAACTTAGTGGTAGAAATCATTTTAGTAGCCCAGATATCATGCAAAAAAGACTAGAAGCGGAGGGAGTCCAAGTAGAAAACGACCAAATAAAGAACTTTGAAGATGTCCTTTGGAGACCACAGCTAGAAGACTTTGACTAGAATAATTTTAAAGCTGTCCCCTTAAAATTATCTAAAATATGCTGCTCTGATCCTATAGCAAGATAATATCCACCACCGCCAGCACCACACAATTTCAGATAAAAATCACCTGTACTTAAGCCTTTTTCCCAGAGTGGCACAAAAGCAGGAAGGATCATTTCTTTGAAACCTTCGAATTGAAGCTTTGAAAGCAGCTCAATATTAGACAAGGAATTTGAGTCCCCATTCAAAAACCCTTCGATCGCTCGATTGGAAGATTCTTTCAAGGGTTGCAGGATTCTTGAATTAAAATCTGCATCCCTCTTTTTTTCATTATAAATATCCACAAACGGTTGCGTAGACCTTGATACCTCCGAATCCAATAAATAAAATGAGCAGGATTGCGCCGGAATATGGACTTGACCTATAGAACTGTTCTGGTCCACTAACAAAGGAGTATCGTAAAAAGATATCAAAGGATCAATACCCGAACTTTTTCCATGAAAAAAACACTCCATGGTCGAAAGTCTTTGGCGAATTTCGATAAAGTCATCTGTTTTAGCATTATCAAATAAATACTGATCATAGATTCCAGCGATTAGTGCCCCTGAACTCCCTGTGCCGTAGCCATTCCTTATATTTGAATTGAATATCAAACCAGATTGTATAGCATCCCCGAAGATCTTGAGGTCTAAAAATTCATCGAGCTTTTTGTCCTGAAAAAAAGCTAGCAGACTAAGCATCTCCTTGAAATAAGGGTTCTTAATCTTAGGATTATCTACCTGCCCCCAATCTCCCTTGAATTTTCTTAAGGGCATCGCTAAAGCTTGAGCCTGTTCAAGCACCAAATATTCTCCAAACAATAAGACCTTGGAATGATATGCTCGCTTATTTTCCTTCATTCATCTGAATTAATAGATCTGAATATGATAGATGAATTAGATTTTCATCTTCAACTTCAAGATATTCCATATAATGATCACATTGCTCTTTCAGGCTATTTTGATCTGGATAATCCGCACATTCCATAGCTTCTATCTCCATAAAAGCACCTAATCCTTCCACCTGATCAATATGAAACTTCACATTACCTATATAATAGATCTCCCGCTTCTTGTCAACAACAACTTTCTTTCCGAGAGCCATATTTAAGGTGTTCAACAAATCCTCACTATGATTATCTGCCTTAAACAAGCTTACCAAAGATGTCTTTGGACCACTTATATTTGGCCTTTCATAATAGATTAAATGTTTTTCAATACTACCCTGCCTCAATTTTAATCGACCCTTTGGAACATTAAAATACGTATCGATTTGATGATCTGTGCCTACAGATTTTGGATCTTTAGCTAACAAAAGTGCTCTCAATCTATCTGCTGAATCTATTCTAGCCTTGATCTCAACGTTTATGAATGCCATTGGTTCTCAATTTTTTAAATTAATTTGGATTGTAGTCCAGTTTATTTTTTCCTAAAACTCCTTT
Source organism: Sphingobacteriales bacterium (assembly GCA_042091035.1). Classification (GTDB taxonomy): domain Bacteria; phylum Bacteroidota; class Bacteroidia; order Chitinophagales; family Saprospiraceae; genus AM-2324. The sequence continues at coordinate 15,178 of JBELIG010000049.1, forward strand.
TTATTAGTTTTGTTAAAAGTATAAAAAAGAACCAGAATGGCATTTGAAGTTATAGGCAAATTGCACAAGAAATTTGATGCAGAAGAAAAATCATCTTCATTCAAAGTTAGAAACTTTGTAATCGTTACAAAAGATGGCGAATACGAACAATTCATAAATTTCCAATTGACACAGGATAAATGTGATATCGTTGATAAATTTGAAGAAGGAAGCGAGATAAAAGTTCATTTCAACCTTAGGGGTAGGGAATGGCAAGGTAAATATTTCACCAATCTACAAGCTTGGAGAATAGAAGGAGACACAAGTGCAGCTGTTGCTGATGCTCCTGATGATCCTTTTCCAAACATGGATGACGCTCCATTAGCAGAGGAAGATCAAAATGATGATTTACCATTTTAAATAAAAAAAGCTCAGGCAATGCCTGAGCTTTTTTTATTTAAGGATTTGATTTGCATGTTCCTTGGTCTTCACTTTTGTGATAACCTCTTCGATCAAGCCATCAGAACCAATGAGAAAAGTGGTTCTATAAACGCCTTCAAATTCTCTGCCCATAAACTTCTTAAGTCCCCAGCAGCCAAAGTCCTTTATGACTTTCAAGTCTGTATCAGCAATTAAACTAAATGGCAATTCAAATTTAGCAATGAAATTTTGATGCTTCTTTTCAGAATCTGGACTTACACCCAAAAGTGAATAACCCTTTGCCTTTAATGCATCAAAATTATCTCTTAGATCACAGACCTCTGCCGTACAACCTGGTGTATTATCCTTCGGATAAAAAAACAGAACCAACTTCTTCCCTGCATAATCAGCAGAACTAACAGTTGAGCCATCTTCAATGAGGGCGCTAAACTCTGGTGCTTTATCTCCTGCTTTAAGGTGTGTCATATCTATTTTATAAATTCTTTTTCAAAGGTGGCAATATTACCACTTAAATCTTCTACTACTAAACGTAATTTATGCTTACCCGGTTTAATAGTCCCATCAAATTGATGCGTTATAGTTTTGTATTTTTGGTCATAATTAAAAAGAATCCATTGACCATCTACTTCTCCTCTAAAACTTAAAACTCCGGCACTTCTGGTCATCGGTATATTATCATCAATCACAAATCTAAATTTAGATCGTCGTCTAGAATCATAACGAAATCCAATTGATCGTATCGTCGGTTTTATAGTATCCATAAAAATGGCATAATCGCCAAAACCCCAAACTGTTGCTTTTACAAAATCACCTTCTAAAGCCCCACCTACTCGCCTGACTCGTCCATTCTTATCACAATGCCCTATGAATAGTCTCGCTCTATCCTGATCTGATAACAGACTCGGATCTTTGATTCTCAGGGCAATATTTATTGGCCTATGCAAGGGTACAAGTTTGGAATGTAGCTTCAAAACATCGGAATAATAACCTGCTGATCGATCACTTACAAGATCAATATGAACCAATTCATCCAGATAGAGACTATTCTCAGGGAAGTAAACCTCAAAATCATCTCTTACTATTAAGTTAGGATGATTATGAAATAGATAATAATTATGTAATTCAGCTTTAGGCTTAATCTTTTTGACTTTTTCTTTCACAAAAAACTCCAAGGTAGATGTATTACCATTTATATCAGCAACCTTTAAAACCACGGCTCGCACTTGGTTCAAATTACGCACAAAACCATCTCCTTCTGCTCCTCTGTACATATCAAGCTTGTTACCAGGAAGCTTAAACAAACGATTATAGTATGATCGTTTAAAAAGCCACTCTTTGTAATCAAGATGGGCATTTAAATATCGGGAATCCTTTTTAGGTATGGCATCCAGAGAGAAAGAAAAATGTGTATCTCCATCAAGATCCATCTGCATGGCATAAACTCCGTTTTTATTGTGAGACTCACTATGCCTATCATACGCTTTTAAGGCTAAGCCCCAAAACATACTTTCAGTATTCAATGTATCTCCATTAATTCTATACCCTGTTTTTGTTTTACTAAGCTTATATGGCTTCGATGAAACCACCTTATTATCTTCGTCAAATTCATACAGTTTCAAGGTATACAACATTGGTGCTACAGCATCCTGAATAGACAAGCCAAACAATAATGGGTTCATCTGTTTGTTACTGGAAGTTTCTCTTATTTCAAAATGTAAATGAGCCCCATGAGAAGATCCTGAATTTCCCATTTTCCCAATAAAATCTCCTTGATCAACAGGAAACATATCTGGCTCTAGCTCAATAAGCTGACTAAAACGTTCCTGATCATATTGTTGTGCTTTCACATAATCCTCAACAGCATCCGAAAAGGAATTCATATGGCCGTAAACCGTAGTAAAGCCATTTGGGTGTTTTATATAAAGAGCATTTCCATAACCATTAGGCTTTACACTGATTTTGCAAATGTAACCAGCTCCAGCACTGTATAACTTATCTCCAGTTACACCGTATTCAGATTTAATATCTAAACCACCATGAAAATGATTGGACCTCAGTTCTCCAAAGGTACCAGAGAGACGGACGGTATGCTTTACTGGCCAATTAAAATAATCTTTAGGTAGATTATCCGCCTTTATAAAGCTGAAAAGGCAAAGAAAAAATAAGACGAGATATATACGAGACATGTATTTTAATAAGGATAATAAAACATAAAAGGCTACAAGCTTTAAGCCCTAATTCAAAGAATATAAAAAGTAATCTAAAACTAAAGATGTGCTAAATCTAAATATTTTTTTTGGGCAATTCTGTATTTAAAATGTCCTTCCAATTACCAAGATGAGTTCCTTCACCTGCATTACGCCCCAAAACAACCTGAAACTCTACTAAGCTTATAGCCTTTGCTCCAAGTGAACCTAAGTGATCTGTTTCCTGCTGACAATCAACTAATTCGTAGTTCAATTCCCCCAATCGCTTAACCAATGAAATAAATCCAAATTTTGATGCATTGGGCGCAAGTGCAAACATCGATTCGCCAAAAAATATTTTTCCTAATGCAATACCATAAAGCCCTCCAACTAATTCATCCCCTTTCCAAACTTCGACAGAATGTGCCAATCCTGATTTATGCAAACCTATATAAGCGGCACGCATCTCATCTGTTATCCAAGTCCCAAGATCACCTTGCCCAGCTCTTTTTACCTTTGCACAATTATCAATAACCTGCTCAAAAGCAGTATCGAAAGTAACAATGTACTTTTTTTGATTAAAATATGGCCGCATACTCTTTGAGACCTTCAAGTCTTTGGGAAGAAGTACAAATCTTGGATCAGGTGACCACCAAAGGATTGGATCTCCAGGATTATACCAAG
>JBELIG010000050.1:0-18367 GCA_042091035.1 Sphingobacteriales bacterium
GTTCCTGTTGCATCAACTACAGGGTTAGCTGTATTTGCACCAGAAACAATATTCCCATCTGGGGTTGTCCATACATAGTCATTTCCTCCTGCAGAGCCTGAAGCATCTAGAGTAACTGACAATGTAATACAAGTAATATCACTTGGTGTAACAATTGCCACTGTTGGCAGATTTACATCTTCAGTTACAAGAACATCGCTTGACGATTGACAACCACTTGCAGCATCTGTTACCGTAAAGGTATAAGTACCTCCTGCATCAACTGTTGGATTAGTCGTATTAGATCCAGAAACGATATTTCCATCTGTAGTGGTCCACAAATAAGTATCCCCTCCCGATGAACCTGAACCGTCTAATACTAATGAAGTATTAACACAGGTTATATCTCCAGGTGTATTTATTGAAATTGTAGGTAAGTTGGCGTTTGAAGTTACCGTAACATTTGAAGTTTCAGAACAGCCATTTGCATTATTGGTAACCGTTAGAACATAGGTACCTGCTTGATCAACAATTGGTGTTAGGCTTGTTTCACCAGAAACGATATTACCAGTCGTTGTAGTCCAAAGATAATTTAGTCCACTTGAAGAACCTGAGCCATCTAAGGTCACAGTACTTGAGGAACATGTAATCTCCACAGTTGGACCAGCATCAGCAATTGGCAATGCGGTATCTTCTGTCACAAATACATCTGCAGAAACGCTTGAACAACCATTTGTTGGGTCTGTTACAGTTAAGGTGTATGTACCTTCAGCATTTACAACAGCATCAATTGAAGAGCCCCCACTTACTATATTACCACCATTACTTGCTGACCAGCTATAACTTAATCCTGTTGAAGAACCAGTACCAGACACTATTGTTGTTGAATTATTACAATCAATAACGCCCCCTCCTGTTGCGACTGCTGTTGGAACGTTTAGATTCTCAGTTACATCAATAGCTTGAATATCAACACAACCATTGTTAGAATCAGTAACAGTAAAGGTATATGTTCCAGCTGAATTTACAACAGGATTTACTGTATTGGCACCAGAAACAATAACACCACCATTAGAAGCTGTCCATAGATAGGTTATGCCTGAGCCAGTGCTAGTCCCTGGACCTCCTAAAGTAAGTGTTGTATTATTACAATCAATTTGATTTTGACTACCTACATCTGCAGTAGGATTTACAGTATCTTCTGCTATAGTTACGCTGTTATCAGCTTCACAACCGTTACTTGAATCTGTAATTGTCAATATATAGGTTCCACCTTGATCTACTGTCGGATTGAGCGTTGTTGACCCAGCGGTTATATTTCCATCTGCGGTGGTCCATAGATAAGTTATATTTGCTCCTGAAGAAGATCCAGTAGCATCTATAACAATAGTTGAATTGTTACAATCAATTTGACCTGGTGTCCCAATAACAACAGTAGGCAAATCTCCATTGGATGTTACAACTACATCTGCTGAATTACTACATCCATTGGTAAGATCCGTTATTGTTAATGTATATGTTCCCGCTTGATTAACAACTGGTTGAAGTGTAGACCCCCCGGAAACAATATTACCATCTGAAGTAGTCCATAAAATAGTACCTGAATCAGAACCGGTACCGTCCAAAGTAGCAGTAGTATTTGTACAGTCAATATTTGCTGCTGGCACAACAACTACATTTGGTTGATCCGTGTCTTGTGCGACAGTAATAGAATTTGAAACAGTACAACCGTTTGTATCTTCAACTGAAACAGTATAATCACCACCTGCATCTACTGTTACCGTAGAAGCATTATTACCTGAAACAATATTTCCATTTGAGGTAGTCCATGTATAAAAATAACTACCAGTACCACCAGTCGGAGTTACAGAGATGGTTCCACTTGGATTATTACAATCAATAAGTGGGGCTGAACCAAGACTACTGTTTACTTCTGCAGGATTATCTAGAGTTATTGATATAGAACCTACACAAGAATTAGAACCGTCACTAACATCAATAGTATAAGTTCCAGAACTTAGTCCAGAAGCAGTATTTGTATTAATTGAGGGATCATGGGACCAACTATAATTATAATTACCCGATCCTCCACTTGTAGTTAAAGAAATAGAACCATCTGAGCTATTGAAACAAAGTGGGTTTATTTCTGAAGAGGTAAGTGTCAAACTTCCTGAAGTAATTAATGCTATACCATTAACGGTCCCTGGACAATTATTAGCAGTATTAGTAACATCTTGAAGTGTATATGAGCCAGGATCAGATATTGTAATAGTATAGGGATTATTTGAGGTGGTTATTGTCGTTGCCACACTTCCATCAAAATATGTAAACTCCCAAGGTCCTGAATCAGAAAAAGCAACAGTAAGATCTAAAGTTGCACCACTTCCTGGACACAATGAGCCGGAACCTGAGATCGTTGCATCAGGAACAGTTAACTCATTGATAATTACTTGATCAACAAATTCCTCCCCACAGTTATCCGTTATAGTTACAAATACAGGAGAATCCGAAGAGTTGACTGTTTCTGTTTGGGCTGTGCCACCGGTACTCCAACTGTACTGGTATGGTGTTAACCCACCAGTTGGATTTGCCAATAAATCAATTGTTCCAGGGCCGCAAATTTCCTCATCAGCAATACTAGACTCTAAAGGAATTACATCGTTGATAAGAAATATAACTTCAGATGAACTACAATTACAGGCATCATCAACTTCAAGTATGATACTCTCCTGTCCCTCTGCTATATCGTCTTCAAGTGTCTCTATTGGAACTTGAACACACTGAATACCCGCTGGGATAACAACTGATGTTGGAAAAGCTTCATAATCTGCTCCAGCTGTAGCAGTACTATTTGGTGACACAACAAAATCCATTGTTACCTCCTCGTTTATATCAGAAGCTGGATCTTTACAAAATTCATAGTAATATGTATCACAAGTTTCGAAGCCTTGGTTAGAACCATCGTCTGAATTGATAGCTTCAACAATTACTGCATTTCCTTGATTCCATGAATTACCTTGGAGAAAAAATGCTGAATCACCAATACCATCCGTTCCGTCACCAACGGCAATTTTTATGTGATAAGTAGAACATGGAGTAACTGGAATAATTGCATCAAATACTGCAGAATGTGCATTTAATTCAAATTCATTAACCCCAGGAGCTGTTCCAAGAGGATGAGCCGGAGGTCCTTGGCAATTACCACCTGTATTACAGACAGAGATATTATTTGAGATATAATATGCTGGAGAATGATTGTAATGAGAAAATAAATTTACGTTAATATTTCCACCTGAACTATTTGGAGGATCAAATGGAGATTTCGCAAAATTCTGTGAATTATTAGAATAGGAACCATTAATTCCATCTCCAGAAACAAAGAATCCACAAACATCAGTGAATGCTGAACCAGAATAATTACAGTATTCTTCCGATGCCCAAACAAATTTAAATTGAACGGTATCTACTGTTGGAATAAAATCAAACTCTATTATGGAGGCGTCGTTAACAGTAACTCCAGCAATTTGAGTTAGATCAGGATCTGAACCTGAATTTAAAACACCACTTTGAAGACAACTATTATTAGGCCCAATTACATTAGGAATATCTCCATTGGAAAGCACAATTCCTGAATTGATACCTATACTTGTTAAACCATTAGCAAATGTCCCTGCGCCTGAACCGTTAGAACCTGCATTTCCAGTAATATTGAATACTTGAAAACAGTCTCCAGAAATTAAACTATCAACAAGATCTACTACAGGAACCGATGCATCAACAGATATAAGTGCTTGGGATTTTGAGACTATTTTTTCATTAAATACTTTTTCTGCTGGATATACATTGATAGAGAACTCTCTTAAATTCTGCTGAGAGTCCCACTTAAAACTAAATATATTATTCTTTTGAGCTATGAATTGGAGAAAATTAGACCTCGAATCAATTAATGTAACATTATAATCTGCCAAATGGACCTCAGGCATTTTGGGTAGCCTGTTATACTCCAAGATATAAATCGTTCCTTCTTCAAGGTTTGTAAAATTCAGACTAGAGTGATCCTCATTATTTGCTATAAACCTAATCAATTCATCCTCAACCTTTATTACGTATGGTTTTTTTGCATCAAAGGAGAAAAAAATAGGTATACAAATTAATAGTAGACTCTTCAACAAACTATTGCTGAAGTTGGACTTCGAGTGCTTTTTCATAGCAGAATTGGTATTGTTATTAATAATAATAACAAGATTGGGATCTATGTACTTTATAACCTGGACTTAACTATACTCAAAATACTAAAGGGTAAGGAATAATTGCAACCATCAAGCTTATTTTTTTTATCGGAAAAATAAAAACTAAAAAAAAACAAACATCTATTAATCAGATCGTTACAAATAAATTAATAGATGATTTTTTTTAATACAAATATGCTTATTAAGCCTAACCACGAGTAAGCATTGAAATAACTTTGAAACCTTATAACTTAAGGTAAGTTATATTACCAAATGCTTCTAGCCTAAAGTTGTATACCCATCTCAGGGTATAAAAAAAGCTATCCAGAAATTGAATAGCTTTTTTATACTTATTTAGAAAGAAAAACATCTCCTTCGTAGAACTCTATCCTACCATCAATCATCTCGACTCGGGCATAATAAACAAATACTGCTGGATCTAATTCTTCTCCTCTCAGTGTTCCATCCCAACCATGAACCGGATCATTCGGCTGGAAATTGAACTGTTCGAAAACCTTCTCACCCCACCGATCAAATACCTCAAAAGATTGAATTTCGTTTATATTCCTCGAATTAGCATAAATCATAAAGATTTCATTTTCTCCATCTGTATTTGGAGAGAAAATATTCGGAATGAATAGATCTGCTGATTTATCTACAAGAACATTTACAAAGGTTCTTTCTATACAGCCATTTGTAGTCTCAACAGTCAACTCATATATAGTAGGATCCTGAATTGAAACGATTGGATTTAGACAATCTATACAACTCAAACCTTGAGGTGGGAACCAAGAGATTGACTCAATATTGTCTAGACTATAATTTATATTAGCTGAAATTTGAGCTTGTTCACCTTCTAAGTATTCGATTGTTGAGATCAGGTCAATATTTAACACCGGTGGATCGATTATATTTCCAATCTCCACCTCTGTTTCACAACCATTTACATCTTGAACTAAAACTTCGTAAGTTCCAGGATACAAAAAGGCATAAGATATATCATAATTGAAGTTCTCTCCATTATCTATTGAATATAAATAAGGTGCTGTTCCTCCTTCAACATTTGTAATATTTAGAGTACCAAACGAGCCTGCACATGGAGGATCTGTAACCTCTATAGCTAAGTTTTCAGGAATATCTTCTATGATTTGAACAAGATCTGTGCTTTCACATCCATTCAATAAATTCAAAACAGTTAAAGTATAAACTCCTTCCTGATCAATAGACGGGCTCAAAGTGCTAGCTCCATTTAATATATTACCATCTGCTGTAGTCCAAGCAAATTGCAAATTAGAAGTAGATGCCTGCACGACTCCATTCAAAGAACTGAATTCTTCAAAACAAGGCAATAAGAAATCCTCCCCTGCATCCACTGAGGGATATTCATAATTATCGAGTACATCCATAGTATCAATGCTCACACAACCATTTATAGTATCTTCTACAGTAAGTATATATTGACCCGCTGTATTTACAGTTGGATTAAGCGCATCAGTACCTGAAATAAAATTACCATTGAATGTTGCCCAATTGAAGACATATTGAGGCTGTATAGTTGTTACGCTTGCATCTACAATCACTTCTTCCGTATCACAATCAAGTACATCGGGAACAAGTGATGCAATTAATGGAAATTCTTGATTCTCCTCGATAAATGTATTAGAAGTATCTCGACATTCGTTAAGTAAGTCTGTTACAATCATCGTATAAAAGCCTCCAGAACTAACCAAAGGGTTTTCTTGATCTGAACCAGTAACAATCTCACCTGTTTCTGTTAACCATAAAATATCCGTCATTCCACTATTAGTACTTGCAGAACCAATAATATTTATAGTTAAAAAATCACAAGTTATAACTCCACCAGAGCCTGCATCTGCAAGAGGAAGTATGATATCTTGATAAACAGGAACATCCTCTATCGTACTACACCCATTTATAAGATTTGTCAATTCAAGGGTGTAAAGACCTGGGCTACTCACACTCGGATTACTAATACTTGAAGCAGAAGTAATTGTACCATTCTGTGTAGACCAATCATAACTGACAGATGTATTCACATCTGAAACAACCCCAATCTCTGTATCTAAAACCCCACAAGTAAGTGTATCTGACTGTATACCAACTAATATTGGTGTTATGGTATCTCTAGCTATTGTAACTAAATCAGAACTGGTACATCCATTTATAGTATTAGTAACAGTTAATTCATACTGGCCCTCAACATCGATGGTAGGAGACAGAGTATTCGAATTAGTGATTGGATAGCCATCTAAGCTAATCCATTCATATTCAAAATTAGTACCTGTACTTGATCCTAAACCATCTAGGTCTAAACTGTACGAGTAACAATCTAGCGTGTCCAATATACCAGCCTCGGCATCGGGATTAACAATATCTTGAGCGACTAATATTTCAGACGTATTTGAACATTCATTAAATGCATTGAAGACAGTTATCAGATAGGTACCTGGTTCGTCTATGACAGGATTCAGCACATCTGATGCACCAACAATAGACCCGTCATTTGTAGACCAGGAATACTCATATATGGAACCCGTTGAAGAACCAGATGCATCGAGCTCTTGTTCCAAAAGGACACAATTTAGTATCTGAGCAGCCCCAGCATCTGCATCGGGAATTGTAATATCTTGAATAACCTCAGTGTTTATAGAGGTAGAACAGCCATTAAACAAATTTAAAACCTCAAAGGTGTAAACACCAGGTATATCGGCTGATATTGTTGGAGTATTATTCGAAGATGTGATATTTCCATTACTCGTAGTCCATGAGTACACATATGTATCCAAAGAATCTATACCAGCATCACCAAATACGTCAATTTCTAAAGTACCACAGGTCAGTGTGTCTGGTCCTGCTATAGCTAAAGGTGGCTCAATAAGATTTTGAGTAACCTCAATATCTATATCAGAGCTACAATTATTATCTAAATTCTCAACAATTAAAGTATAGTTACCCGGTTCATCTACCACAGGAATCAAGCCATCACTACCCGAAATTATATTTCCATCAAGGGTTGTCCATAAATAAAGATAATTAGAGCCTGTTGAACTAGATGTTCCATCTATTTGAAGCGATAAAGTATCACAACTCAGGAATGTACTAACAGCTGCCTCAGCAACTGGGAACAGTACATTTTGAGCAACAGTTATATCTATAAATTCTTCACAGCCATTAATATCATTCTGAACGTTTAAGGTATATACAGACGCTCCACTTACAATTGGATTTAGAGTAAAAATATTATTATCTAAAGAACCATTTAAATCTGTTGACCAGTTAAAACTGTAGGAATCGCCCTGCGTATCAACAGTTGCATCCAATGTTATATCTGGTTCACTACACGTTATAGTATCTGGAATTTCAGCATTCAATTGCGGAAAATCAAGATCCTCAACAACCGACGTACTTACCAATGTTTGACAACCATTTATGCTATTCGTTATTGAGAAATCAAACGTTCCCTGAGTCGATACATCTATAAATAAGTTTGTTTGCCCGAGATCAAATACGCCTCCGTCAGGACTTATCCAGCTTGCCAAGTAATTCGTATCTACAGAAGATATCACAGCCTCTACAGGCACTATTCCATTGTAACAATTGATGACACCTGGATTAACCAAACTAACTACAGGGTGTATAGTATCTGGCTCAATAGTCAACACCGAATTTGTTATACAATTATTTACTGTATCTGTTAGGATTAATTCATAGGACCCCGGACTATTAATTGTAGGTGTCAACGTAGTTTCTCCAGACTCAATCGCACCATCTACTGTTTGCCATTCAAACAATATACTTCCTCCCTGCGATGAAGCAGTTGCATCTATTGTAAGCGAATTAGTAACACAATCCAGTGTATCTAAAGCCGACATATCAATAACCGGTACATTATCATCTTTTGTTACTAAGATGGAATCAATTGCATCACAACCATTAATAGTATCTATAACATAAAGGAAATACATATCAGGCTGTATAGCCACAGCATTCAGAGTACCTTGTCCTGTTGAAATAGATCCTGTCCCAAAGAATTGCCATTCATATATAAAGTTTTGCACATTACCTGTTGCTGTTCCGTTTAATGGGATTGAAAGGTCCGTACAATTAATCTCTCCCCCTGGATCAGTTCCAATAACAGGAATATCGAAATCTTCCTCTACTATTACTGGGTCTGTATCTTCACATCCATTTACTGTATCCGTAACGGTTAGTAAGAAGTCACCCCCCACAGCGATTTCTACAGAACTACTTGTATTGGAGCCAACAATTGTTCCATTAGCTGTAGTCCATTCATAAACAATATTAGGACCTGAACTGGAGTTTGTTCCATCTAAAAATAAAGTAGGAGACCAACAACCTAATAATGCATCTGGTCCGGCAAATGCCTCTGGGTCCACTTGATCAACAGTAATTTGAATAGAGGCAGTATCCTTACATTGATTATCCGTATCCGTAATAATCATTGTATAGATTCCAGCTTCATCTACCACTGGTTCTAGAGTTCCATTTCCAGACACAATATTTCCACCAGAACCCGACCAATCATAATTAAAATTGGTCCCGTTTGATGAACTCGTTGCGTCTATAGTATATTGAGGGTCATAACAAGTCAATTCTCCTGGAGGACCTAGATCTGCTACTGGATAGTTATAATCCTCTATCACCGGAATAGTTAAAGATGACTCACATCCATTTACATTGTTCGTTACCGATAATTCATAGAAACCTTCAATATCTACAGTTGGAGAGAGCGTATTAGTTCCTTCTACAAAGTTTCCATTAGGTGTTGACCATTGGAAAACAAAATTACTAGCATCAGAAACAGTCGCAATTATCTCCACCAAAGAATCAACACAATTTATACTTCCTGGATCTGGAATATTTATCGTAGGATCAACAAGGAAATCAAATACATCTACATCTACCTCTGTTGCACAATTATTTACTGAATTAATTACTGTTAGTGTGTATTCTCCGGCAGAACCTACGATAGGGAATAAAGTAGTTTCATCAGACAAAATGGTACCATTATTTGTTGTCCAAAGGTAGCTGTAGGTCGGTCCGGTGCTAGACCCTGTTCCATCAAGTGTAACAGTCGGTGTAACACAATCAATAAGGTCTGTCGCTACACCATCAGCATCTGGAAACACTGATATATCAACTACAACAACAGAGAAAGACTCAGTACATTCGCTCTCTGTATTTATTACGGTTAAAAGGTAGGTTCCATCTTCATCAACAATCGGAGAGTCTGTTGTGCCACCTGCCACTATATTTCCACCGATCGTTGTCCAAACATAATCAATTTCACTACCCTGCGAAGAGGCACTACCATCCAGTTGAATAACAGGATCGTAACAATCTATTGCTGCAGGAGGGGCAATAGATGCAGTAGGTTGATCAAAAAATGCATTTACCAGTGTAGATGAATTTGAACTACAACCATTGGATATATCAGTTACTTCTATGAAATACGTACCACCAGCATCAACAGTTGGGTTAAGTGTATTCGCTCCATTTACAATATTTCCATTACTAGTAGTCCATTGAATAAACATATTGGACCCGCCCGAAGACCCTGTACCATCGAGATCTACTGTTGGATTATTACAATTTATTTCCAAAATTGGACCTCCGTCAGCTACAGGAGCATTTATATCTTCTGTAATTGTTACCTGATCCGTTTCTGTACAACCATTAACAATATTAGTAACCGTAATTGTATATGTACCAGCTTCATCAACAATAGGCGTTAAGGAATTTTCACCGCTAACTATATTTCCGCCTGAAGTAGTCCAAGAATAGGTATAATCAGGTCCCACATCAGAGTTTGTCCCCAATAAAACCACCTCAGTGATTGCACATGTAAGTTCAGCTCCTGGTCCTGCATCAGCAACAGGAGGTGTTGTATCCTCTGAAATGGTAACACTGACCATATCTTCACAACCGTTTGCCGTGTTGGTCACAGTTAAGGTATAGGTTCCACCTGAACTAACTACAGGGTCAAGTGTAGTGTCTCCACTATCAATAGTACCATCACTAGTTGTCCACAAGTATATAAAATCGGAGCCCGTACTTGAACCTGATCCCGAAATACCAACCGTCGTATTTACACAATCAATTATTCCTGAAGATGCAGCAACAGCTGTAGGATCAACAAGATCCTCATTAATAGTTACTGTTGCATCATCTGTACAACCATTTGAATCTGTTACTGTAACAGTATATGTCCCACTAATATTTGTTGAGATTGTAGCACCTGTATCTCCGTTACTCCAACTGTATGAATAGGAAGCAGTACCCCCAGACACAGACGCAGTAGCACTACCGTTAGCATTATTACAATCAATCGGTGTTGGAGGAGCTATTGTTGCTTCTAAAAGTGGAGGCTCATCAATTGTTATCGATGTCTCATCCTCACAACCATTATCGTCCACAACCGTAAGGTCATATGTGCCAGCACTAAGATCAGTCAATACATTCCCTGACAAAGTAGGATCTGACCAGGTATAGGTATATGGTGAAACACCTCCTGTTCCATTTACAGTTATAGTTCCATTATTATCTCCATTACATAAAAGATCAGATTCAGTAACATCTATCGATACATTCGAAGTAGCTATATCTGCAGATCCATTTACATTACCATCACAACCACTTTCTTCCACATCTAATAAAGTATATGTACCAGGATCTGACACAGTTATTATATAGGGATTATCACTTGTCGTTATCGTTATTGGAGTTGAACCATCTGTGTACGTAAATGTCCATGGTCCAGTACCTACGAAAGTAACGGTAATATCTACTGTTGTTCCACTACCCGGACAAATAACACCAGTACCCGCTATCGTTGCGTCTGGTGGAGGCAATGAATTATCAACAATAACAACATCTGCCTCTTCTGTACATCCTGCAGCATCTGTAACAGTTACGGTATAGGTTCCTGCAGTCGTCGTATTTAAAGTAGTACCAGTATCTCCATTACTCCAATCGTAAGAATAAGATGGTGTACCTCCAGTAGCAGAAACATCTACTGTTCCTGTAGTATTTATACAATCTATAGGTATAGGAGTCCCCATATTGACTGATATAGCCGGAGGTTCAGATAATGTAATAGTCGTTTCACCTTCACATCCATTATCATCCACAACAGTCACTGTGTACGTTCCAGAAGGTAGATCCGTGAGAACATCCCCGGATAAGTTAGGATCAGACCAATTATAATTATACGGAGCAGTACCTCCCGCACCTGTAACAGTAATAGTTCCACTATTATCTGCATTACAAAGTGGGTCCGTTGAGGTATCGGATACGGTAACAGTAGTCGTAGTGACATCTGAAGATCCACTAGTTGTCCCTGGACATCCACCCGACTCTACATCAACTAAGGTATAAGTTCCTTCAGCATCTACTGTAAATACATATGGATTTACACTTGTGGTAATAGTTACAGGAGTTGTGCCATCAGTGTAAGTAAAAGTCCAAGGAGCAGTTCCCGTAAAGTTTACTGTTAAATCAACAGTTGATCCCCCTTCTGCACAGAGTGTTCCAGAGCCTGAAAGTGTTGCATCTGGCGGAGGGATTTGATTAATATCAATTGTATCTATAATTTGATTGTTACAATCATCTGTGATAGTAACAAAAACTGAGCTTCCATTTGGCGTAACAGTTTCAGAAGAGCCTGTACCACCTGTACTCCAAACATATGTGTAAGGATCTAATCCCCCCGTTGGACTTGCTGTCAAAGTAACATCTCCAGTTCCACAAATATCCTCATCGGGAATATCCGAAACCAAAGGCGTAACCTCATCTATTATAAATTCTACTGTCGCCTCAGAACAATTACAAGGGTTTTCAAGTTCCAAAATAATAGTTTCCTGCCCCTCTGTAACTCCATCATCTACAACAGTAATAGGCAGTTGAACACAATCAATACCTGCTGGAATTGTCACTGATGTAGGTAGTGGTGTATAATCAGCTCCTGGAGTTGCTGTACTTGTATTAGAGACAGTATACTCAACAAGCGCATCCATAGAATTATCTGTACCAGGTTCCCTGCAGAATTCAAAATAAAAACCATCACAGGACTCATAACCAATATTCGTATTTGTACTTGGATTGACAGCCTCCCCACCTACAGGAACACCCGCAGAAAAACTATTAGCTTCAAGGAATACAGCTGAATCCCATGCAGAATCTACAGCATCACCTATTGCTAATTTGATATGATAGGTTTGACAAGGTTGTACAATTGCAAATGCTTCAAGGACAACAGTAAATGCATCATACTCAACTTCATTTATAGCAGGTGCTGATCCTAAGGGATGGGCACCACCACAATTACCACCTGTATTTACAACACCTGGAATTGTATTAGACACATAAAATGCTTGATTAACTGTGTGATTAACAGTATTTATAGATACAAACTGTCCATTTGGTAAGGTAGCTATATTTATTGCACCTCCAGTAAAAGGTCCATTTATGCCAGGTCCACTTAGGAAAAAGCCAAAAACATCATTGAAGTTTGAATTCGTGTAATCACAATACTCCTCCGATGCAAAAACATAGTTAAACCTCAATGTATCTGTAGTAGGCTCAAAGTCAAATTCTAGCACTGCAGCATCATTGATTCCTGTACCTGCAAGAGCGACTAAATCTGGATCGCTACCTCCATTTGAAGGTGAACTATCCCCCGTTTGAGTATTTGGACCTACAGCAGTTGCAATATTTCCAGTAGCTAGAATGATTCCCTCATCCAAACCAATATTTGTATCTCCACTCCCGAAGGTTCCTCTTGAACCTGAATCTGAACTAAAAGTAACTCCAGATACATCAAAACATCCGCCTCCTATAAATACATCTTCTACTAAAGATTGAGGAGAAGGACTGGAATCAACAGTTAAAACAGCCATTTTGCTTTCGGCTTGCACAGTTTCAGCTTCAAGTGGGCTTACACTAAAATAAAACTCCGTAAAGTCATCTGAGTCAAAAACAAATTCTAAAATATTTTCTTTTTTAGCCTTGAATGTAGAGCTAGAAACTCCTATGAAATTTAAATTTTTATTGATTTTTTTGATAAAAACCTTATCCTTATCCAATAAGAATGGGGTAGCACTTATTTCATAGATTTCCCCTTCTTTCAAACCTTCTATTAACAATTGACTATGATCAGAACTATTCGCCAAAAAGCGTTGTACCTTATCCTCGACCTTAATCAAATATGGTACCTGATCAATTTGGAAGGATTGAATAAAAAAAGAAAGAATTAAAATACCCATAAACAAGGACGTGCGTCCTATAAAAGATAGTAAAGACTTACCCATAGCATTGGCAAATTAAGTTGTCCAAAATTTGATTTTCCTTGGAGATTTGGCGGGAGGGGATTGATAAATATAGTTTATTTATTTGATAGTCAATTAAATACAATGTCAAAACAGAAAAAACAGAAAATAAAATCAATAGAATATCCATAAATAATAAGAGGGATTGATGAAAACATCAATCCCTCTTATGGGTTACTTTGAGATGGTTAGGTCTCCTTTAAACTTTTCTATCCGACCATCTTTCATTATTATTTCAGCAAAATAAATGAATACGCCAGGGTCACATATTCGTCCGTTAAATATGCCATCCCATCCATAGCTAGGATCATTCGGTTGAAAGTATTCAAGACATAACATTTTCTCTCCCCATCGATCATAAATTTCAAAATTCTTCACAAGCTCCACCGTTTCAGGATCAGCCGTTATCATAAATATATCATTTGAACCCTCCCCGTCAGGCGTAAATATATTAGGTATAAATACCTTAGGAGTTTTGTCTACAAATATAGTGACCATTGATCGTTCAACACATCCATTCAATGTTGTAACCTCAATTTCATATGTTGTTGTAGAATTCCCTTCAAAAATTGGGTCTAAACAATCAGTGCAATCGAGACCTTCAGCTGGAAACCATACAATTGAACTGATCTCATCAAAGCTATAATTAACTGTTGCATTTAACTGATACGACTCCCCTTGCTCAACAAACACATCAACATCTGTTTGCAATGTTAATTGTGTGGGATTACTTATTAAAACTTCTTTTGTCTTCGACCAACAACCATTGAAATCTTGCACAACTACTGAATATTCGCCAGGATTTAAGTACTGAAATTCTGATTCTGGACCAAAGGAATTACCTCCATTAATCGAGTATACAAATGGACCAGTAGCAGGCGTTAGTTCAGCAACCAAAATTGAACCATAATCATCAAAGCAAGGAGGTTGCTCATCAAGAACTTCTATTTCAAAAGGTAATTCCTCCTGAACCCTAACTTCATCCACCGAAATACAGCCATTTGAAGGATCAACAACGGAAATGATATATACACCTGGCTCAGCCACTGCTGGAGCTAAACTTTGGATTCCATTTATTATTGACCCATCTGTTGTGGTCCATTCGGTCGTATATTGTCCGCTAGCACTTTGAACAAAAGCATTTAGATTAACCTCGTCTTCAAAACAAGGGAAAACCAGATCAACGCCTGCATCAACGATTGGATATTGTATATCTTCCTCAACATTCACATAAGTTGAAGTGACACAAGAATTAGAAGTATTTACCACTGACAATTGATAAACACCTGCAGATCCAACTGTTACCTCAAGCATATTATTAGCACCAAGAATTAATCCTGTATTCGTGCTCCAAACTGCGTTATATGGGCCTGTTGAAACACCATTTAATTCTGCATTTATAAAGACCTCTTCGGTATCGCAATCCAAAACATCTGGAGTACTAAGGTAAACCTCAGGAACATCTATATCCTCTAATACTGTAAAACTAGTTGAATTCACACACCCATTTACCTGATTTTGAACCTCCAAGTCGTATACACCAGGCAAACTAGCTACAAGAGAAGTCGCTGAACTTTGTTGTATCAAATCTCCTTCAAAGTACCAACTACAATTTAGTAATGAATTAGTAGAAGTAACTTCCATTTCCAGTTCTACAGCTCCGACAACACAGGTTAAAACTTCAGGAATTTCTGCCTCAATCTGAGGAACCTCAATATTCTGATCAATAGAAAAATCAACCATGTCTGAACAACCATTAAGTTGATCAACAACTATAAGTGAATAGTTACCTGCTTCTGTTAAGGTAATCTGTGAAACTGTCTCCGCGAGTAAAACTGCAGCATCCGTATCCCACCATTCATAGGCAAGCACATTCCCAGAGGAGTTGTCTGCGTTTAAAGTAACCTCAGTCTGTTCACAGGTCAGAATATCTTGTCCTTGAACAATTCCCTCTGGTTGCTCTATATCCATTTCTACATCTACCAAATATTCTGAAACACATCCGTTTTCCAAATCTGTAGCGAGAAGCATATATCCACCAGGTTCTGTTACGATTGGGTCAATACCATTATAATTAAGGATTTGTCCATTAGGATTTGTCCATTCGAAATTATATTGAGCCAATGGGTTATCATAAGAACCTGTAATTTGCACTTCTTCCGAAATGCAATTAATGAGATTCTGGTTATTGAAAGTCAAGGCTGGTAGCTCGGTGTTTGATTCAAGATTAACTTCTGTTTCTGAAGAACAGCCATTCACTAAATTTATAAGTTCTAAAACATAGACACCTGACTCCGAAACCTCCAGTTCACTTAAATCATTGGGGCCATTTATAGTACCATCAACTGAACTCCATAAATAAGCAAAATCTAATCCAAGGCCACTCCCAGCAACACTCAATGTTGTTATAGGCTCTGAACAAGTCAACATAGAAGGCTCATTTACTTCGGCTAATGGAAAGGCTAGATCTTGTTCGATTAAAATCGTCTTAGTATTAACACATCCATTAACATCATTAGCCAATACCATGGTGTAAAAACCAGGCTCGTCTACGTTAATAAATGAATCATTTTCACCTTCAATAAGCCCATTTGGTCCAAACCATTTATATTCTGGCTGGTCAACATTAGAACTATTACCTTCGACTAATATTGAACTATTCATACAATTCAATAAGCCATCAGCTTCTATTGACAATGCAGGTGACAAGGTATCAATTTCGACTAGTACTGTGCTTTCGGATAGGCAACCATTTATATCATCTGTTACAATGAATGTAAACAAGCCCGGCTCTGCAACCTCTAATATTGAAGTATTTGCATTTGGGATAATTACAGAATCTGTATCCTTCCAACTATACGACATAGAGCTATTTGTGCTATTAGATGTGCCATTTAACTCCACAGAATTCGTAAGACAATCTATATTACCTGTTGCATAAACTGCACTTTCAGGCTCCTCAAAATCTGATTCAACTTGTATCTGAGTTGAATTCATACAACCATTTGATGTGTCTAGTACCTCTAAAAAATATGTTCCAATGGCGGATACATTTATATTTAGTTGACCTGGATCATCAATGATAAGTCCATCCAAAGTAGTCCAATAGCTCGTATAATCCGTCGTCCAGTTTTCTACATTTACATCCAAAGAAACTTGGTCAACAATGCAGTTCAACTCTGAAGGATCAAATGAACTAATAATTGGTTCAGCAATATCTTCTCCCACAAAAGCTGGGACTTCCGTCAAGCATCCATTTTCTAGATCTTGAACTTCAATAAAATAGGTGCCTACAGATTCAACAAGCAATGATTCTGTGTCTACAGGTGAAACAATTTGACCATCGGTAGTTGTCCAATTAATCGCATAATTTCCACTATTAGTAAAAATCTCGCTTTGGATAGTTGCCTCTGCAACTGCACAAGTCAAAAGGTTAGATATAAATACATTTGCTATAGGTTCTACTAGATCCTGTTCAATCTCTGCCTGTATTTGATCCTCGCATCCATTGGTATTATCAAATACATTTAATACATAAGAACCAGCTTCACTTACAGCCAACACTTCTGTGTTTGATAGTACTTCATTTGTAAATGGATCTACCCACTCATAAACCAAGTCATTCCCAACAGAAGTTTCTCCACTCAATTGAATTGACTGAACCACACAATTCAAGACTGAGCTATTAGAAATAACGGGAACAGGTAGTTCTACATCCTCCTCCACCGATACAGACTCCAAAGATTCACATCCATTATCGGCATTGATAATAGTTAAAGAATATTCCCCTATCAAATCTACAGAAGGGTTTAGCGTATTCTCACCACTAATGATATTTCCTGAATCTGTTGTCCAGTTGTATGCATAGCTTGCACCTGTACTTGAACCTGCTGCATCAAGTTCAATACTTGTATTTGTGCAGGTCAGAACATTAGCCTCCGCAATCATTACCTCAGGCGCGACAATATCTTCTTCTACCTCAACAGAAACAATCCCAACACAACCGTTTGACATATTTTCTGTTTCAAGAACGTATAATCCTGCTGCGTTCACAACAGGATTCAATCCTGTTGCACCTGATAAAATACTACCATTATTTGTTGTCCATTCATAATTAAAGATTGGATCAAGAGCGGTATTTTCAGCAGCTATTGTCTGACTTATCAGTAGGCAATTTAATTCACCCGTAGGTTCTACTATGACCTCTGGAACTTGGATATCCTCTTCTACATTAACGGCAGAAGAAGATGAACAACCATTCTCCAGGTTAGTTACAATCAAAGTATAGGGTCCAGCATTCTCCGCTAGAACGAAGTTTTCATTTATATTTAAAGGTTCTCCTTGAGGGTTAAACCATTCAAAGGATGGATTATCCACATCAGATAGTTGACTTTCAACTAAAACCTCTGATATATCACAATTCAATTCAGCATTTACATCCAGTGATATACTAGGTAGTAGGGTATCAATTATTACTAAAGCTGTTGCAGTTTCAAAACAACCATTTGATGAATTGACAACTGTGAGGCTATAAAGACCAGCTTCGTTCGCTTGTAAAGACAAGGATGTCTCTCCAGGAATTAATAGTCCACTTGGATCTTCCCAAGCATATTCAAACATAGAGCCTGCACTACTGCCAGTTCCATTTATAAGAATCTCTGAATTCACACAATTCAAGTTTTCACTTGCAGATGCTATACTGGTGGGAACAATTGTATCTACTCCTATCTCTATTTGTTCAATTGCTGAACAGCCATTTGAACTATCTGTAAGCTCTAGGCTATAAACTCC
>JBELIG010000051.1:0-18357 GCA_042091035.1 Sphingobacteriales bacterium
GCAGAAAGGGCAGCTGAATTTATATTAAAAGACAGACTTACCCTTTCCACAAGGATGGTCTACTAGATTGATTCCGATTGTAACTCTACGAGTTTGACATTCTTAGATTTTTTCAAAGACAAATAACCGAGGCCCGACAGCAGGCAAAGAAAAGCCAATAAATACCAGAGTGTTGTGAAACCAAATTTTTCTGCAACGCCCATACCTATCGCGGGCGAAACAATATGCGCCACTGAATAAACCATCGTAAACCAAGACATATATCGACCAGATCTCGCTTTAGGCGCCCAATTAATAGCCCAGGTATTTGAAAATGGCATAAATAATATCTCTCCAAACGTTACAAAAAGAGTAGATATCAATAGGACTCCTATCCAGCCAATAAAGTTGAACACCAAAAATGAAATACCTATCATGAAGACCCCAATTGCTATAATATTCAAGGGTCTGTATTTTTTTGCATTTGATAAATGAGCAACTAAAGGCATCTCATAAATCACTATTATCAGGCCGTTCAAACCCATCAACAAACCAACTTGATGCTCCTTGAGTGCCCATACCTCTTTAAGATAAACTGGAAACACAGAAAATAAATGCATAAACACAATTGCTGTAACTAGTGTCCAAAACAAAAAGGCAAGGTAAGTCCGATCTTTGGATGGTCTTCGATCATCTCCAATAACTGAAGCAAGATCATCGTCCTTATCTTTAACCGGTACCTTTTTAGGGGATAAAATAAACAAGAAGAAAACAGAAGCAGCAATACAGGTCGTACCATCTACTATAAAAAGTCCCCCATACCCTACTCCTTGAGCGATCAAACCACCTATAAATGGGCCAAAAGCAAAGCCTAGGTTTATAGATAATCGCAGCAAAGAAATAGACATAAGCCTATTCTCCGGTTTACTATAAGCACCTATAGCTACTTGAGCAGCAGGTCTAAAACTTTCACTGATCACACTTAAACAGAAAATCTGAATAGCTACCTCGTTAAACGTATCCGCCCATAGCAGACTATAAAAGCCAAAGCCTGACAGAAAGAGCGAAACAAACATGACTTTAAAATAACCTACACGATCACACAAGTAACCGCCTAGCATACTTCCAGCTACTGAACCAACACCAAACACACTCATCACTATACCTGCTTCGACCTTAGTAAAATAAAGTTCACTAGTCAAATAGATGGTAAGAAAAGGGATTACCATTGTACCCGCTCGATTTATTAACATCACTAAGGACAACAACCATACTGGCCGAGACAGACCTGAGAATGATTCTTTGTAAAGTATAAGGGGAGATCTCATAAAAACTTGATTTATAAAAATGATAAAGCCCGCTTCAGGGAAATGAGGCAGGCTTTATAAATATAATTTCTGTTGAATTTTAATAGTCCAACAAATCTTTTAAAGCTTGTCTTACTTTTTCCGCTGAAGGAATCATTGTTTGTTCCAGCGTTGAATTTAAAGGAATTGCAGGCATGTTCTCCGAACCTATCGTTTTAACCGGCGCATCCAACCATTCGAAACAATTCTCCTGTATCCTTGCTGCAACAGTCTGAGCAAAAGAACAGTTCACGGACTCTTCGGTTAATACCAATATCTTCCCGTGCTTCTTCGAAAGCTCATAAATCTTGGCTTCATCAAGCGGATAGATGGTTCTGAGATCTAATACTTCTACACAGCCCTCAAATTGTTTGGCTGCATTCTGTGCCCAATGTACACCCATACCGTAGGTTACCACTAAAACACTTTCACCATTTTCGACTTTCAAAGCTTCTGCTTCAAGTGTAATATTTGCCTTCCCAAAAGGAATTACATATTCCTCATCAGGAAGCACAGTTCTTGCAGCTTCAGTACCTGGAACTTTGGACCAATACAAACCTTTATGTTCGAAAATAACAACAGGGTTTGGATCATAATATGCAGCCTTCATAAGACCTTTCAAATCAGCTCCATTTGAAGGATAAGCGATCTTCACTCCTCTTATATTTGCAACAACAGACTCTACAGAAGAAGAGTGATAAGGTCCTCCAGATCCGTAAGCACCAATAGGTACTCTAAGGATACAACTTACAGGGAACTTACCATTTGACAGATAGCATGAACGAGCAACTTCTGTAAAGAGCTGATTCAAACCTGGCCAAATATAATCTGCAAACTGAACCTCAACTATTGGCTTTAAGCCAACTGCGGACATACCCACCGTTGATCCAATAATGAAAGCTTCTTGTATCGGGGTATTAAAAACTCGATTATCTCCGAATTTTTGAGCCAGCGTTGCTGCTTCTCTAAATACACCACCTAAACGACCGCCTACATCTTGACCGTAAAGTAAACACTCTGGATGCTTGCGCATCAATTCTTCTACTGCTGAAAGTGCTGAATCCACCATAACGGTAGCTTCTGAATTCTCAGGTGCACGAACACCACGCTCCTCTGTGATTGGAGTTGGCGCAAAATCATGCGTAAACAAATCTTCTGGACTTGGATCTTCTTCTGCAAGTGCAGCATCATAGTCTGCATTTATAGAAGCCCAGGCTTTAAGCTCCATCTTTTCTAAATCCTTCTCAGAAATACCACTTTCAAGTAAGGTATTTCTAAGGATTGGAAAAGGATCTCTTGACATATGTTCTTCCAGATCGTCTCTATACCACTCTTTGCGAACACCCGATGTATGGTGATTCAACAAAGGTACTCGTGCATGTACTAGAAACGGTCTGCGTTCTTTTCTTACTTTAGTGATCACCTCGTTCAAGGTATTGTAGCAGGTAACAAAATCATTACCTTCAATACTTCGAACCTCTATCCCTTTAAACCCTTCAGCATATTCAGCCGCATTTTGTGAGCGCGTTTCTTCCGCATTGGCAGAAATATCCCAGCCATTATCTTGAACAAGAAATATAATAGGAAATTGTTTCAATGCAGCCATTTGCATCGCCTCTGCAACCTCTCCTTCTGTAACAGAAGCATCACCCAAAGAACAAACGACAACGGGCGCACCTCCTTTATACTTAGGAGCCATCTTTTCTTTTTCCAAGTACTGTATACCCATAGCAACACCAGTTGTTGGAATTGCTTGCATACCAGTTGCTGACGATTGATGTGGCATCTTTGGCTTATCATCATCTTTTAGAGAAGGGTGCGAATAATACGTCCTACCTCCAGAAAATGGATCAGACTTCTTAGCCATAAGCTGAAGCATAAGATCATAAGGCCTCATGCCGACAGAAAGCAACATAGCATCATCTCTGTAGTACGGCGAAACCCAATCCTGAGGCTTCAATTGCATACCTAATGCAATCTGAATGGCTTCATGACCTCTAGAAGTTGCATGCACATATTTAGATACTACTTTGAAGTTGTCCTCGTATTTCTCAGACAAACTCTTTGCAGTAAACATGTGGCTGTACGCTTCTTTTAAAGTCTTTTTGGTTAGGCTTCTACTCACGATCATTTAATCACTATTTTATAACACAAAAATATAATTAAAATTTATTATTAAAGGTCAATAGTTCTTTTTTTTGCTAATCTTTAATTATTCAGACCAAATCCTATTTAGGTCTTACTTGTTTACTATAAAACACATACTGAATAAAGTCTAAAAAAATGAAGCAGCATTTAGTAATTGAGGGAATGACTTGCGAAGCCTGCAAAGCAAAAATCAAGTACCTCTTTGAGCAACATAAAACCGTTGAACTAGCGCATGTAGATTTAGCATCTGGTCGGGTAACTCTTGATGTAGAGCAAATATTAAGTGAGACTGTATTCGAAAGTATATTATTGGGCCATGACAAATACAGTATTCTCCAAGAAGAAAAGGACTTGGAAGTAGAATCATTTTGGATCACCTACAAGCCCCTATTATTGGTTGCTATTTTTGTAGCAGTGGTATCAGCAACAGCAGTTCTAAATTCAAGCACACCAAGTTTCATGCTTTGGATGCGCTATTTTATGGCCGGCTTTTTTATTAGCTTTTCCTTCTTTAAGTTTTTGGACCTTAAGGGATTTGCAAATTCATTTTGCATGTATGATCCACTTGCGATGCGCATTAAAGCCTATGGAAAAGTCTATCCTTTTATAGAATTATCACTCGGACTACTCTTCCTGATTGCGTTCAATCCAATAGTTACAAATCTAGCTACAATTTTAATCTTAGGAATCAGTACGATAGGTGTTATCCAAAGTGTTGTGGATAAACGTAAAATTCAATGTGCCTGCATAGGAACAGTATTCAATCTTCCGATGTCTAAGGTGACGATTATAGAAAATTCTATCATGATCGGAATGGCAATAACGATGATAATTGTGAAAAGCATATAAAAAAACGGAGGCTCGATGGCCTCCGTTTTTTTTATTTCGTTTGAAATTGCTTGATGAAGTTTTTAGTAAACTCAGAAAGCACCAGCTTTCCAGAGATACCCGCTCGTTCAGCAAGTAAGTCATCCCAATGTTCTGTGCCTTGCCAGATTACTTTTTTCAGGTCTGACATGGCTTCTGGATTATAGCTCAAAAGCTTCTTAAGATAGCCTTCCAAGTAAGCATCCATTTCTTCTACAGAGTCGAAAAGCTCAGTGAATAAACCTTTCTCTTTTGCCCACTCAGCAGTCTGCCAAGTTGAAGCATCAATAGCCATCTGGCTCATAGCAGAAAGACCTACCTTACGCTCTACTGCTGGTCCTACAACAAATGGTCCGATACCTATTGCAAGCTCAGATAATTTCACGGAAGCAAACTTAGTTGCTACACAGAAGTCTGTCGCAGAAGCAACACCTACTCCACCACCAACAGCTTTTCCTTGCACGCGACCTATGATTAACTTCGGACATTTGCGCATCGCATTGATTACATTGGCAAAGCCCATGAAGAATTTCTTACCTTCCTCAAGATTTGAAATAGCAATCAACTCATCAAAAGAGGCTCCTGCACAGAAAGTGCGGTCACCTGCACTCTTCAACAAGATTAACTTTACTTCGTCCTTTGTTCCTAGCTCCGTAATCGTATTAGCAAGTTTGGCTAATATCTGTCCTGGAAGGGAATTGTGTGATGGATGAAAAAATGTTACTGTTGCCAGTCCATCCTCAATCAGGCAATCAACTGCCCCTTGTTCTCTTTTATCTGTACTCATCTTAATTCGATTGATCTATTTTTTTAACCATAGTAAGTATAGTCGCTAAGGCTACCGTTTCACCAGTCTCGTCATAAACATCAACTAAAAACTTTACGATACCTTTTGCAATATCCTCCTCACTTTTCTTCTCTTGGTCTATTTTTTCTTTTACGGTAAAACGAACACCAATTGTCATACCCGGATAAACAGGCTTCGTAAATCGAGCCTCGTCAATTCCATAATTCAACAATACTGGTCCTTTCTTAGGATCTACAAAAAGACCTGCTGCCTTGGATAGAATAAAGTATCCGTGTGCAACACGCTGCTCAAAGATTGTCCCTTCTAAAGAGGTAGCATCCATGTGCGCATAGAAGTTATCTCCACTTACATTTGCAAAGTTTACGATATCTGATTCGGATACTGTATGCTTATGTGTAAATACAGTCTCTCCAATTTCCAACTCTTCAAAATGCTTACGGAATACATGTACATCTTTTTCTATATGCTCCGACCCATATTGGTAAACGCCAGATACAGCTGTCAACATAGTTGGATGCCCCTGAATAGCGGTACGTTGCAAGTAGTGTTTAACACCACGCATACCACCCATTTCTTCACCACCACCTGCTCGACCAGGACCACCATGCGATAGTAAAGGCATTGGAGAACCATGCCCTGTACTTTCAGCAGCACAAGCTTCGTTGAGGATTAGAATACGTCCGTGGTAAGGCGCTGCAGCAGCAACATATTCATTGGCAACTGCTTTATCATTAGTTACAATTGAACTAACCAAAGATCCTTTTCCGAGGCTTGCAATATGTGTTGCTTCCTCAAGGTCCTTGTATGGCATGATTGTAGATACTGGGCCAAAAGCCTCTACCTCATGCGAACTCATATTCTCAAGTGGATTTGTATTTAGGAAGAGTGTAGGTGCAATAAATGCGCCCTTTTCTCTATCCGCTCCGACAACGTCAAAGTTATCTTTAGCATAAATCACCTCATTATCTTGAGCCAACTTAGCAATCTGTTCTCTACAACGGTCTACCTGTAGCATGGAAGCTAAAGTACCCATACGAACACCTTCTGCAGTAGGATCACCAATAGTTGTTTTATCTAATCGTGCACCGAGTGCTTTTTGCACCTCTTCTACTAAGTTTTCAGGCACCAATATCCTACGAATAGCAGTACATTTTTGACCTGTCTTCACGGTCATCTCTCTGTGTACTTCTTTTACAAAGAGATTAAACTCAGCAGTACCTGGAACAGCATCTGGTCCAAGAACAGCTGCATTTAATGAATCCGCCTCCATATTGAAAAGCACAGACTCATTCAGAATTACTGGATGATTCTTAAGTTTTCTTCCGGTATGTGCAGAACCAGTGAAGGTAACTACATCTTGATGCGTCACATGATCAATAATACCAACACCAGAGCCATTAACTAACTGAAGCGATCCCTCTGGCAGAATACCTGAAGCGATCATATCTTCGAAGAAAGCCTTTGTCAAAAATGAAGTTACTTCTGATGGTTTGACGATTGCTGGCATACCTGCTAAAAGGTTTACAGCAATCTTTTCCAACATACCCCAGATTGGGAAGTTGAAAGCATTGATATGTATAGCGACCCCTCTTTTAGGCACCATGATATGCTGTGCCTTGAAGGTTCCTTCTTTTGACAGATTTACCGTCTCACCATCTACAAAGAAAGGTGCATTATTGAATTTCCTTCTAAGGGAAGCATAGGCAAAAAGAGTCCCAATACCTCCATCAATATCGATCCATGAATCTACTTTAGTAGCACCAGTCATGGATGATATTGGATAATATTTTTTTCTAAGGCCGTGCATGTGCAAAGCCAATTTTTTCAACATCAATCCACGTTCTTGAAAGGTCATTTTACGCAGTGCAGCTCCGCCACTGTTAACAGCAAAATTGCGCATTGCTTCATAATCCAATCCATCAGAACCACAGGTTCCTATTTGTTCACCGGTTACGGCATTGAACTGAGCAATTCCTGCTCCCTCATGTGCCAACCATTGCCCCTGAATATAATTTGGTAAATTCATTTACTGATGTTTATTTAGATTTTTTGATCTTCTCCCAGGTTTTAAAAAGTTCATCCTGTTTGGGACGATCCTTTGGAATTTCGCTCAAAGGCTCCACCGCTTTCAGTGTATTGTGACATTCCGAAGGAAGTTGCTGATACAATTTTGTGCCCATCGTTTTCCATGCGATCATCTCGTCACTCACTTCTTTTATAATCCTAGCTGGATTGCCAACCACAAGACTTCTTGCAGGGATCTCCATCTTTGCTTTTACGAATGCCAAGGCGCCAACGATACATTCATCACCAATCACAGCATCATCCATAATCACGGTGTTCATGCCAATCATGACGTTCTTGCCGATTTGTGCACCATGTATGATAGCCCCATGCCCTATGTGGGCACCTTCCTGCAAACGAAGCGAAGTACCAGGGAACATGTGAATAGTACAGTTCTCTTGTACATTACAGCCATCCTCAATGATAATCTCACCCCAGTCTCCACGAATAGCTGCTCCTGGACCGATATACACATCCTTACCTATGATCACATTACCTGTAACCGCAGCCTGAGGGTGAACAAATGAAGATGGATGAACCACCGGTATAAAGCCATTGAATTCGTAAATCATAATTAAGCTTTTTCTATAATCGTCGCATAACCTTGGCCTACTCCAATACACATGGCAACCAATGCATAGCGCGCATTTCTTTTTTCAAGTTCTAGGGCAGCAGAATACAGGATTCTTGTTCCTGTTACCCCAAGTGGATGACCGATTGCGATAGATCCTCCATTTGGATTGACACGTGGATCATCATCTTTAAGTCCCATCTCACGCGTACAAGCAAGTGCTTGTGCTGCAAAAGCTTCGTTCAACTCGATCACGTCCATATCATCTAAAGTCAAGCCTGCACGCTCTAGTGCTTTCTCACTAGCCTTTACTGGACCTATACCCATGATACGGGGTTCTACTCCGACCACTGCTGAAGATACGATTCTTGCTTTCGGTTTCAAACCATACTTTTCAACCGCTTCTCCGGAAGCAATCAGCATAGCTGCAGCTCCATCATTCAATCCAGAGGCATTTCCTGCTGTAACAGATCCTCCTTCTTTTTTGAAAGCTGCTCGTAGTTTGCCCAATATCTCTAAGCTCGTATTCGGCTTAATAAATTCATCTTGATCAAAAACAATAGGATCTTTCTTTCTTTGTGGAATACTAACTGGAATAATCTCTTCTGCTAGACGTCCAGACTTCTGAGCATCTGTCGCCTTCATCTGAGACCAGTATGCAAACTGATCCTGATCAGCTCTAGAGATATTGTACATCTCAACAAGGTTCTCTGCAGTCACACCCATTCCATCTGTGCCGTACATCGATTGCATTTTCTTGTTTACAAAACGCCAGCCAAAGCTAGAGTCATGCATCTGTGCATCACGACCAAAAGGTTTGGAAACTTTTGAGATAACCCAAGGACCTCTAGTCATATTTTCAACACCGCCAGAAATAAACAAATCACCTTCTCCAGCTTTGATTGCTCTGTAAGCATGAATAGCAGCAGACATACCAGAAGAACAAAGTCTATTGACCGTCTCGCCTGGAACTTGATAAGGAAGACCCGCTAATAGCAAAGCCATACGAGCTACATTCCTGTTGTCTTCTCCTGCTTGATTTGCACAACCAAGGATCACATCGTCTATTTTTTCTTTCGGAAGATCTGGATAACGCTCCATCAAACCCTTGATAACATGAGCTGCCAAATCATCTGGCCGTACTGTTGATAAAGTACCGGTGAAATTACCTATAGGTGTTCTAAGACCGTCTATTATATATGCTTCTTTCATACGTCCCATTCTTTGGAGGAGCGATAGACTGTTCCTTTAAAACTGCCGATCAACTCTTCTTTTTGATTAAAAATATCAATTTGGTAAAATCCGACCTTGTGCGTTGAATGTAGTTGTCTTGCTTTTGCAGTAATGATATCACCACTGTAAACACTTTTAAGATTGGAGATTGAAGCTTCGATTGAAACAGCATGTCTCCCAAGACTATTACAGGCAAAGGCCAGGGCAGAATCAGCAAAGCTAAAGATAATGCCACCATGCGCTAACTTAAAGCCATTGGTCATTTCATCACGGATGGTCATACGAAGACTACATGCACCCTCTTCCACATGAATGCGCTCTATGCCCATCCATTGACTAAAGGCATCATTGTCATACATTGCATCGACTATCTTAGCTGCATCTTGCTTTTCTGCCATTGTAATTTATTTATTAAAAAACGTTTGTCCATCTCTAGCCATCCTTCTCAATAAAGGACAACAACGGTAACGTTCTTCTCTGTATTCATCATAAAGGGCATCGAGCTTGTCTACACAGTTTTGTAAACCAAGTTCATTGGCCCAAGCTAAAAGTCCTTTTGGGTAATTTACCCCTTTGGTCATAGCAAGATCGATATCAGACTCATTCGCTACCTGCATAAACAGGGTATCGGCTGCGAGATTGATAAGCATAACTACTACTCGATCAGCGATCTGTTTTCCGAGGTCCATATCCTTATTCGCTAGAGGCATTTCAGCTCCTTCACTATAGTCGTAATATCCCCTCCCTGCCTTTCGGCCATAGTAGCCTGAATCGGCAAGCCTCTTTTGTGTAAAAGATGGCATAAACCTACCATCGTAAAAGAAGGATGCATAAACCGTTTCCGTAACTTTGTAATTGATATCATTACCGATATAATCCATAAGTGTGAAAGGTCCCATTCTGAAACCTGCTATCTCTGTTAAAGCCCAATCAATAGTGGCAAAATCAGCTATTCCCTCATCATACATTCGAAGAGCCTCGCTGTAGAACGGTCGAGCGATGCGATTCACTATAAAACCAGGAGTATCCTTTGCCAGCACTGTAACCTTTGACCAACTATTGATAGTTTCTCTTGCTAAGGTCAAGTTTGAATCTGAAGTTTGAAGCGCAGGGATTATCTCCACAAGTTTCATAAGAGGTGCGGGATTAAAAAAGTGAATCCCCAAAAATCGATCTGCTTTCTCCAAGGCTGACCCAATTGCTGAAATAGAGAGAGACGAGGTATTTGAAGCGATTAAACAATCTGAAGAAACAATTTCTTCCAATCTTCTAAACACTGTCTTTTTTATATCTAAATCTTCAATGATTGCCTCTATGACAAGTCCACAGGATGCAAAGGCATCCATAGAAAGTTCATAAGAAATTCTTTCTTGTATATCTGCAGCAGTTTGGGCATCAAGTCGACCTTTTTCGATGAGTCGATTCATGATCTTTTGCAGTTTAGATTTGGCACTATTAAGCGCCTCCGGGTTATTATCGACTAAAACTACATTGTGGCCTGCTGTAGCTGCGACCTGTGCAATTCCTGAGCCCATAGATCCTGAGCCGAGTACACCTACTTTTATCATATAGCCTAATTTGGCAGTTTATTTGGAAATAAATACGCACTCAAATTTAGGAAAAAAGACAGAATTTCAATGATTTGGACAAGCTTTGAATAAGATTAAAAAAAGAAAGGAGAAAATCTTACGATTTCCTCCTTCTTAATCTTAATAATCTTAGATCTATTTCTTGATAATTCGTTCTATATTCTGATTTCCTGATCCATCAGTGATTTTCAAAATATACATACCTGCATTCAGGTTCGAAAGGTTTAATCTTGTATTATACTCAAAAGATTTAGCAATAACTACTGAACCCTGTAGATCGAATAATACGAATTCATTAGCACCTGTTCCTATTGCTGTAATGTTCAGCTCACCAAATGTTGGATTAGGATACGATAGAGTTGTTGTAACTATCGACTCTTCAATTACTTCAGAAGGATTTACCTTCAAGTCAGGAAGCATTCTTCTGTTATTTACTAACAAAATTGATCCTGCAGACGCACGACCACTAATACCTGTCGTGCCTGTCACTACTACTTCATCAATATAAATTTGATCAGCGTTTGCACTTGCATCACATTGAATTCTAATTTTAGATTGGGAAGTATAAGAGATCCCATAGTCATTTAAATCCAAGGAAACGTCATAGAAAGTATTGTTTGAGAAATCTGTTCCTCTCGCAAAAGTTTCAATTGTAGTCCAAGTACTTCCATTGTCATCAGAATATTTCACAAAGAAATCCTCTCCATTTTCCATACTGTAGGCTCGGAATGCAAAATCAAGGGTAACTTCAGAATAAGCATCCAAATCCATGCTTGGAGAAGTCATAGAAGAAGCTACTCCTGAGTTATCTCGAAGTCTTATTGAATATGATCCTTCAGATGATCTTGAGCCATTATAACGATAACAATCTCCTCCTCCATCAGTCCAATTATCCCAACCAGTCTCGAAGTATGATGCAAGCACCTCAGTAGTTGTGGTTCCACCACCACCGCCTGATCCAGCTGCAGTCCATTCAATATTATCAATAGTAATTTGTCCAGCGCTTGAGCTTGCCTGAACGAAAGAAAGTGTGAAGTCACCTGTCATATTTACTGGAATATCACCAGACGAAGTAGCTACATTTTGAGTACCTCCATTTACAGTTGTTAGGTAAACATCATTGACATATACATCCATATTCACAGGAGTGCTAAATGCTTGCATGTAATCAAACTTGAGTGTTGATATACCGCCAGAGATTAGACCTGAATTCACTTCTGCATTAGGTGTTCTTCCTTTTCCTAAGGTAGGAGAAGAACCTGTTATCGATTTATCACCTCGACAACTTGAATAATCCCAGGTTGAACCATCCTGTCCGACAAAAGTACCCGACTGATAAGATCCTCCTTCAGAGAAATTATTAAAGTTTTCAACAAGTAGTGGATCGGTTCCACCGCCGCCATCACCGGAGCCACCAGAACATGTTCCTCCCCAAATATCACAAGCCCAAGAAGGATTATCAATAAAAGGATTTCTATTGCCCTGATATCCGAAAACAACTTCATTTCGATTTTGCTCAAATGCGTCAACAGGATCATCGTTATGCCAGGTTAAAAGAGTTGATAGCTTAGCATGGATTGGATCATTTGTATTATTATCAGCAGGAATAAAATCAACCAATTCAAGATCGACTTCCCCAGTATCTCCTTCATATCGTACAACCATATAGAAAAGCATACGTGCAACATCACCTTTAACTTCAGGTCTTGGTTCCCAAATCCACTGAGTGCTTGACGTAAAAGAACCTGTTGGACCATCTCCATCTATATATTCAAAATCTGCCTCATCAAACCACCTTGAGTTTCTGGCAGAGTTTACAGTAATATCTGCTGGTCTTAAATGATGTGCATCCGTACCAGGACCTTGTGTTAATCCAAAGTCGCCTCTTGATTTTGCCCAGACGTGTTCTCTAGACCATCCAGATCCACTATTGTATTCTTGATCAGCATCGACAGACCATCCTGAGTAAAACAAAATTACATTATTGGGATTATTTGGATCTCTATCTGATTCTTTAAGTATGTCCCAAACATCAGTATTCGTGGAGGAATAGGGATAGGTATTGTGATCATCAATAACATTATGAAGGGCAGATTTCAGTGCTGCTCCATTAAGCCCATCAGCGGTGCTGTAATACCCTGCAGGAATTTGTGTAAATAGTTGAAATACGCAAAGGCTTAGCGCAAAAGTTAGTGTTATTCTACTTAACATCTCAAAGTGTTTAAAATTAAATGATTAGAGTAATTCAATCGAAAATAACTCAATCACTAACAACACTAAAGATATGTATATTAACTATATATTAAATATTTTACACATATCAACTCAGCCAAATAAAAAAGACCGACTTAGGGAGTCGATCTTTTAAACTAAAGCAATTTATAGTTCTTTCTTATTTATCCTGCTTTGCGAAAACCCGTTTCAGCAGATCTGTAGTCCTTGAGGCAGTATTCTCACGAATATCAAGCTCCTTTAAACGTACCATCTCAAATAGACCTTCTAATGCTTCTGAAGTCACATGGTCATCAAGATCTGGATTTGCCTTTTCGATAAAGGGAATTTTATTGTATTTATCAACAGCAGAGGACCAATAGGTTCTAGCATTAAACTTGTCCAAAGACTCAACAATTACGGGGTTGAACTCTGCATAAAGTTTTTGGGAAGTTGCCTTCTTAAGATATTTGGTAGCGGCATCCTTATCGCCCATCAAAATATCCCAGGCATCAGCAAATGACATACTAAGAATAGCTTGCTTAAATATTGGGGCAGCTTTCTTCGCTGCATCCTCAGCACCTCTATTTACTTTCTCAAGAATATTAGCTTCAAGGCCATTAAAGCCTGGTACATTTCTAAGTTTATCGGCTACTTTTTGAGCTTCTTCTGGCAAGAGAATCTTATAAGCACTTTTATAATATCCATCGGTAACACTTAATTTTCTCGCTCCCTCTGTAACACCTACTTCAAGTGCTTGCTTTAGGCCATCAGCAACATTCTTAGTTGTTAATTCATTAGTTGCCGTTGTGGCAAGTACTGAATCCATAGCTTGCTGTAATGCAGCTGGATCACATGATGCAAAAGTTATTACGCAAAGGCAACCTAAAAAGAATCGTTTTATCATTATAGTAAAATTTAGATGATTAGGATATAGTCTCCTAAAGATGAGGTCTTATTTCCAATAAAGGTTTTAGCAAAATCATAAATTACTTTAAGTAAACCTTAAATTATCCAGCATAAAATCGGATACAATCAGAGCATAGGCAACTGTTGTTAAAATTCAACTTTAGATGCTCAAGCCGTCCCTGATCCATCACCCCTGCATCCATACACCAACAAGTGCGATCTGAATAACAGAGCATTGGCTTACTGCAACGACCACACTTCTTTTTATAATCCGCCTTAGTCTGTATCACCGCCTTAGCGACCTGGCCACCCAAGGGCGGATTGTGCTTGGTAACCCGAATATCGATTTCCCGCAAATGTGAATAGTGATTTTTTATACCTAAACCAATACGTTCGACTACTGTCTCTATCAATTTAGCTGGTTTATTCATTGCTGTTTTCACAATAGCATAAACCACTTCATAATTCACAGTTGATTGAATATCATCACTTACAGCAGCTTTTAAGATATCAACCTCCATGAATATATCGACTGTATATTTACCTCCGAGGATATTTTCCTCCTCATAGACACCATGATTAGCATGAAAAACCATGCCTTCTAATGAAAGTTTTGCCATCTATTGACTTTATTTGTGTTTAAAATGTAAACATTTAACAATGCATCACACTAAGATTAGAAGATTTGATGAATATATGTATTTTTGCATTTGAAAACCAAGCCTTAACTATTTTTTGAAAATCACTTTGTGAATACAATGAATAAGACAACAACAACCAAATCAGCGGCGAAAGTAGATCGTTATCAAGCACACGATTACTACTTGATGGATGAACTATTGAGTGAGGACCATATATTGGCCAGAGACGCTGTAAGAGACTGGGTTAAGCAGGAAGTTAGCCCTATTATTGAAGAACACTATGAGAAAGGCACATGTCCAAAGCATCTTTTCAAAGGATTGGCTGAGATTGGCGCATACGGGCCTTCTTTACCAGAAAAATACGGCTGTGGTGGAATGGATGAGATCGCTTACGGTGTGATCATGCAGGAGCTAGAGCGTTGTGATTCAGGTTTGCGTTCAATGGCATCCGTACAGGGTTCCCTTGTAATGTACCCGATCTACAAGTTTGGTAGTGAAGAGCAAAGAATGAAGTATCTACCGAAACTTGCCTCTGGCGATTTCATCGGTTGCTTCGGTCTTACAGAGCCTGACCATGGATCCAATCCAAGCGGTATGATTACCAACATTAAAGATGATGGTGATGCATATATACTAAATGGAGCAAAAATGTGGATTACCAATTCACCAGTAGCTGACATTGCAGTAGTTTGGGCAAAAGATGAAGAAGGTGTTATCAGAGGTGTAATCGTAGAAAAAGATATGCCTGGTTTCTCAGCACCTGAGATACATGGAAAACTTTCTTTAAGAGCTTCTATTACTGGTGAACTTGTATTCGAGGACGTACGCGTACCTAAGGAAAATGTTCTTCCAGGAGTAAAAGGTCTTAAAGGTCCTTTAAGCTGTCTTTCTAAGGCACGTTACGGTATCGCTTGGGGTGCAATCGGTGCAGCACTTGATTGTTACGATTCTGCTTTAAGATACTCTAAAGAAAGAGAGCAGTTCGGAAGACCAATTGGAGGCTTTCAGTTAACTCAAAAGAAATTGGCTGAGATGATCACTGAGATCACAAAAGCACAAATGCTTACTTGGAGACTTGGATCACTTGCTAATGAAGGTAGAGCTACACCAGCTATGATTTCAATGGCTAAGCGTAACAATGTGCACATGGCTCTTGAGATTGCTAGAGAAGCAAGACAGATACATGGTGGTATGGGTATAACAAATGAATACCCAATCATGAGACATATGATGAATCTTGAAACTGTATTGACATACGAAGGAACACACGATATCCACTTACTAATAACAGGTATGGATGTCACTGGACTGAATGCATTCAAATAACAGTTAAAACATAAAAAAGTCGCCTGAAACGAAACCTTTAGAAATTCTAGAGTTTTGATTTCAGGCGACTTATCTTTTATTGAGCGTTGAAAAATAAAAACTTAGGCACCTTTTAAGCCTATTTTTTTTTAACTTAATCAAATATACGATTAATCTTAATCGTTACATCTTAATCAATCAACCAGTCGAAAATCAAAAGATGTTTAAATATTTCTCAATAATTTCAAGCTTATTACTCCTTAGTTCTCTATGCTATGGACAAGAACAACCTATAGAACTGATTAATCCATCTTTTGAGGATCTTCCAGGAGTAGAAAAAGTACCTTACGGTTGGAATGATTGTGGTTTCGCTGAGGAAACACCTCCGGATATTCACCCAAGTTCAAATATTAATAAGTTATTTTTTGAAGTGGACAATAGACCTCAGAACGGAGCATCTTACATAGGTATGGTTGTCCGAGATAATGAGACCTATGAAGGCATCAGTCAACGCCTAAGAAATCCTATGATAGCAGGTAATTGCTATCAATTTAGTATCTATTTATCCAAATCAAAAAACTACCTAAGCTTCAACAGAGAATTCACCATTAAGGAGCAATTTACAACGCCCATTGTTCTACAAGTATATGGAGGATCTTCACTTTGCGATAAAAAGCAACTTTTGGCTCAAAGTAATATTATAACTAGTAATCGATGGATTCGATATGATTTCAATTTCACACCGGAAACAAACTTAGATTACTTTATACTTCAAGCTTTTTACAACACACCTGTCCTTTTTCCTTATAACGGTCATATACTTATGGATAATGCCTCAGCCATAATACCTGTTCCATGTGAAGAAGAGGTATTAGAGATTGATATACTTGCAGCAGCAGATACTGAAATCAAGGAAATACCAGAGACACCTAATACACCTAAAACTCCGGAAGTACAGAATGTAAAAACCACTCCAAAAGGAGGTTCAACAATAGAAAAGCCTAAAGATCGAGAAACAGACCGTATTTCGAAAAATAAGTCTATCATCAATGAAGAACTTGACATTAAAAGCATTGAGGTAGGTAAAAAAATAGAGCTCAAAGCATTATATTTTAATGATGATTCATCGGTAATAACTAATGAGTCAAACCCAGCACTTGAAGAGTTGTATAATTTCCTTAAAACAAATAATTCAATACAGATTGAAGTGGGAGGACATACAAATAATCTACCTCCAGACACCTACTGTGATAAATTATCAGCGTCAAGAGCAAGGTCAGTCTATAACTACCTAATCCGAAAAGGAATAAGCACCTATCGATTAAGGTATAAAGGTTATGGAAAAAGGCAACCTATAGCTTCCAATGATACCAATGAAGGCAGAAAGAAAAATCAACGCGTGGAGATAAAAATACTTTCCATTAACTAATTCCTTTTTGCATACTATGAAACCACTAAGGGAAATCCCAATAGCGGATATCTCAACTTTCAAAGCGAACCTTATTCGGTTCTTGGATCAACAGCATTATGCATGCATGCTTGATTCCAACGATTACACCAAAGACAATTATGGTGAATATGATTGTATTGTTGCCTGGGGCAAGAAAGACTTATTCTATGCAAATAAGGCAAAAGGTGCGTTTAATCATTTAGAACATTTCCTTAAACAACATGAAGGGTCGTGGGTCTTTGGTTTTTTAAGTTATGACCTAAAAGATGACTTAGAAGATCTAAAAAGTAGTAATACACACTGGTCAGATCTTCCTAAATCATATTTCTTTGTTCCAGAAAACATTGTTCTTTTTAAAGCCAACAAGCTGCTTGTTTCTGATAACATTGATAAGCAAGATTTCCTAAATCAAATTAATGGCCTTCAAACTGCAGAAAAGCAAAGGAAGGAGTACCCAAAACCAATACTCAAGCCTGCAACCCAGCGGGATGAATACCTAAGAACCATCGATCGGATAAAGGAACATATCTTAGAAGGGGATATTTATGAGATGAATTACTGTGTTGAATTTACAGTAGAAGAACTGCATAGGCCAGCAGCTGAGCTTTTCATAGATCTCAACAATCGGGCCAAAGCTCCTTTTAGTGGCTTTTTAAAGATAGAGGACAAATTCATTTTATCGGTTAGCCCAGAGCGTTACCTTAAAAAGGTTGGTAAAAAATTGATCTCACAACCTATCAAGGGCACTGCTCCAAGATATCAGGACCAAAAACTTGATGAGATATCCAAGAATCAACTGATTCATTCAAAAAAAGATCAGGCAGAAAATGTCATGATCGTAGATTTGGTGCGCAATGACCTAGCAAAGGTTTCTAAAACTGGAAGTATACATGTTGAAGAGCTTTTTGGCATCTACCCTTTCAATACAGTGTATCAGATGATATCTACGATTAGCAGCGAGTTGAAGGATACCCACAATGGTTTTGATGCTATTAAAGCGACTTTTCCAATGGGGTCTATGACTGGTGCACCTAAGCATAGAAGTATGCAATTGATTGACAAATACGAAAACAGCAGACGTGGGGTATATTCTGGTGCTATAGGGTATTTCAAACCCAATGGAGACTTTGACTTTAATGTCGTAATCCGATCACTTTTACTGGATAGTAAACTCAAAAAAGCAAGCTTTTCTGTAGGCGGAGCTATAGTATATGATTCTTCTCCAGAAGGCGAATA
>JBELIG010000277.1:0-3448 GCA_042091035.1 Sphingobacteriales bacterium
TCATCGGCTACACATAAAGCACCATAAGATCGTGCAAGGGCTATCATTTTTGATAGTACTTCAGGCGAATACATCATCATACCTGCTGTCCCCAGCACTAAAGGTTCAAATAGAAAAGCAGCTACCTGTCCAGAACGAAGTAAGTCCTCCATCTGCTCAATGGATTGCTCAGCCTTATTTCCAATTGGAGCTGGGATTCTATGCACATCGAATAATTTGGACTCGTAAGGTTTATTGAATTCCAAATCTCCTGATAAGGACATTCCTCCAAAAGTCTCACCATGAAAGCCTTCTTCAAAACAAATGATTTGATTTCTATGCCCTTCACCCTTGTTGTGAAAATATTGCAAAGCCATTTTTACGCCAACTTCCACAGCAGTAGAGCCATTATCTGAAAAGAATAGCCGTTCGGCTTGACCTGGCAGTAAGGGTAGCAAAGATTTCGCTAGTCCAGTGGCTGCATTGTGCGTAAAACCAGCAAAAATAACATGCTCTAATTTTAAAAATTGATCCTGTATAGCTTTTGCTAATCTTGCATTTGAATGCCCGTGTATATTTACCCACCAAGAGGCAACAGCATCTATAATCGTATTCCCATCTGTAGTGTGAATAAGTGAACCTTCCGCACTATCAACTACAAGTGGCTTTGGAGATGTAGCATATTGTGTATAGGGATGCCAAATATGTCTATCGTCAAGTTGTTGAATATCCATAACTACTTCAATATTTTATCACGCCAAATAGAGGCGATTTCATTAACTCTATTTTCTTGATTCCAATCTAATTCAGGCATTCTGAGTATTGGGATCATGGGATCTATATTTTTCAGAATAAATGCCTCACTACTTTCATGCTCTGGTCCATTAAATACAACAGCCGCAATCTTGAGGCCACGCATTTTTAGCATATCCAAACTAAGCATACTGTGATTTATACTTCCTAAGTAATGTCGAATCACCAACACAACAGGAATATCAAGCTGAAGCATAAGATCAAGAATAGTATCCTTGTCATTCAGAGGAACAAGTAATCCTCCTGCGCCCTCTACAATAAGATGATTATCCGTCTTTGGCACTTGAAAATCATTCAATCGAATACTGATCTCATCCAACTTCGCCGATAAGTGAGGCGATGCAGGTGTATTCAGTAAATATCTTGCAGGATGCACCTTACCTGAAGTCTTAGACCAAGTCAAAACTTTATCAGACTCTAAGTCATGAAGATCTCCTGCTTGTACAGGCTTCCAGTAATCGGCCTGAAGTGCACGCACTAGCATAGCCGAACAATAGGTCTTTCCAATCTCTGTACCTATGCCTGTTACGAATAGTTGTTTACTCATCTAACTTGATTTCGAATCAATTCAATAATACCCTTAATTTGCTCTTCTGTATTGTGCTTATGTATACACAACCTTATCCGCTCTGTTCCCTTGGGTACTGTAGGATAACGAATTGCCTTAACCATATACCCAGCCTTCCTAATTTCTTTAGATATCCTTAAAGATTCCGCAGCCCCATCAAGCTTCAAACATTTTATGGGAGAATTTGATGGATAAAACTGATTTTCTAAATCAGCTTTAGATAAGCAGGCTTCAAAATATCTAACCTTGTCCCAAAGTTGTTTCCTTGCGTCATCAGATTGCATCATTTTGTATGCGGTATGAATAGCATCTAAACTATGATCAGACAAGGCTGTGGTATAGATAAAAGGTTTTGAAAAATTAATCAAAAAATCTATCAGATGCTTAGACCCAAGGACCACAGCTCCATGTACACCAGCTGCTTTACCAAAAGTATGAATTCTTGCCCAAACAGCTTCTTTTAGATGGAGTTGATCGACTAAGCCTCTTCCTTTCTTACCATAAACACCTGTGCTATGTGCTTCATCAACAATCAAATAAGCTCCAAAAGCAGAGCAAACTGAACAAATATCTTCTAATGCTCCTTCATCCCCATCCATAGAATACAATGCCTCGACAACCACAAAAACAGTCCC
The DNA here is from genome assembly GCA_042091035.1 of Sphingobacteriales bacterium. Classification (GTDB taxonomy): domain Bacteria; phylum Bacteroidota; class Bacteroidia; order Chitinophagales; family Saprospiraceae; genus AM-2324. The sequence goes on from JBELIG010000277.1 coordinate 1,996, forward strand.
TTTTGATCGATTTACTTTTGCTTTCAAATCAGCAATATCGTTATGCTTAAAGGAATAAGTGGATGCGGGAGACAATTGAACAGCTTGCCTCAATGAGGCATGAACTAGATTATCGTATATAATAGTATCCCCCCTTTTGGCAACACAAGAGAGAAGTCCAAGGTTTGCCATATAACCAGATTGGAACAAGAGTGCAGCATCCATATGATGGTAATCTGCTAAATATTGCTCAAGAAGCAAGGCTCGGCTGCTATCTCCGCTTAACAGGCGAGAACCCGTTGCGCCAGATCTTAGACCAGAATCTTTAAGCTTTACAACTGCATCATGCACAAATCCTAGATAGTCATTTGAGAAAAAATCAAATGAAGCTATTGGGTCCCCTTCCAACTTTCGTAATTGTCCATTTGTTTGTCTCTCAGACAAAGCTTTGATATGAAAATCGGGTTCTTTCATTGGGCAAAGGTAAGTTTTGGATATGGAAGACTAATAGTTCACGATCATAATTCAGTAATTTTTTTTTAACTTTCTTCAAAACAATTAGAATGGATTTTGGCAAACTCGAGCAAACTAATCAAGTGGATTTTTCATTCAAAAAAGAGCCACGCATCAACAGCATACGCCTTGGACAGTTAGACTCAAGCTCCAAAACTCCTAAAATTCATCTTGGTGGAACAGCTTGGACTGTCAAGGAATGGAAAGGCAATATCTATCCTGAGAAGATCAAGCCAAATGAATTCCTTGAATATTACAGCAAGCAATTCGGGACTATAGAGTTCAATACCACCCATTACAGGATACCTAGTGTTGAACAGGTTCAAAAATGGTATGAACAATCCAACGATGTTTTTAAATTCTGCCCTAAGATACCTCAGTCGATTAGTCATAGAAACATATCTGAACGCTCCATCGAATTGATGGAATCATTTACGAATACAATCCTCCATTTAAAAGAAAAACTTGGTTGCGCATTTTTACAACTACCCCCTTATTTTGGTCCAGATCGCTGGAAATTGTTACAAGATTTTCTAAAAAAAACATCGCTATCCCTTCCATTGGCGATAGAATTCAGGAATGAGCTATGGTATAATTCCCCAGAGTTATTTGAGGAGCAAATGACTTGGCTACACGAAAATGGCTTCTACCCATGCATTACAGATGTAGCAGGCAGAAGGGATGTTCTTCATTTACAGTTAGCCGGAGATAAACTATGTATCCGATTTGTTGGTACGGGAGAAGACAAGATAGATTTCAAAAGACTAGACTTATGGACTGAAAAATTAAAATCTTGGATTGATCAGGGATTACAGGAAGTTTATTTCTTCCTTCATCATCCAAATAACATTAAAGCAGCTGAACAATCTGTATATTTACATAAATTACTCAATTCTGCTATCCCTGAGCTTAATTGCAAGGGTCCTAATTTAAATCTAGGAGCAGAATCTCAAATGAAGCT
>JBELIG010000052.1:0-17960 GCA_042091035.1 Sphingobacteriales bacterium
AGAGAAATCATATACGTAGATTAAAAAAGGAGCTTTAATAAGCTCCTTTTTTAATTCTGTCCATCTCCCTTTTTTGATCCTTATCCTTGATAGAATCTCTTTTGTTGTGCCCCTTCTTACCAGAAGCAAGAGCGATAACTAGTTTAGCAAAACCCCGCTCACTGATGAAAAGCTTGACTGGGATAACAGTATTACCCTTTTCTTTAACCTTCTTTTGAATCTTTTTCAACTCCTGCTTTTTCAGAAGCAGCTTTCGAGGCCTTCGAGGTTCATGATTGTCGTATGTCCCGAATTCATATTCCTTGATATAAAGATTCCTAACCATTAAACAGCTTGGATTATCAAAAGCACAATAGGAGTCTGATAAATTCACATGACCACTTCGGATGGATTTAATCTCTGTACCTTGCAATTGAATACCAGCCTCAAAATGATCCGTTAGGAAATATTCATAAGAGGCCTTTCTATTTGTATACTCAGTTGTTTTATTTTTCTTCTTACTCATTACTCATTCACTTCTATTATCAATACATCAACAGGCAATTAAACCAAAGCTATCGCTTACTAGGTTCAATTTACAAGTAAAAAACTTAAATTATTTTTTTGATCCTACTTCAGAGTAATCATTCTTTAGCTTCTGATCAAGAAAATCAGTCATCTTACGGAACAAATGAAAACGCGTAGGACCTCCATAGATGCCATGATTCTTATTCGGGTAGACATAAGTATCAAATTGTTTATTTGCATTTACAAGAGCACGAGTCATCTCTGCAGTATGCTGGTAATGGACATTATCATCCGCTAAACCATGTACAAGCAAATAATTCCCTAAGAGTTGATCTGCAAAATTCACTGGAGAATTATCGCTGAACCCTGACTGATTCTCAGCATAGGTTCTCATGTAGCGCTCTGTATAGATTGAATCATACCATTTCCAATTGGTAACAGGTGCAACAGCAATAGCTGCTTTAAAGACATCATTACCTTTAAGCAAACATAATGAAGACATATAACCACCATAAGACCAACCAAAGATACCGATGCGGTTAACATCAATATAATCTAAGCTTCCAAAGTATTTCGCTGCATTGATCTGATCGATAGTTTCATAATGTCCTAATTGCTGATAGGTCATCTTCTTGAAATCTTCTCCCTTACCACCAGTTCCTCTATTATCCACACATGCAATCACATATCCTTGCTGCGCTAACATCTGGAACCACCAATAATTCTGCCCGCGCCAACTATTCACAGCCTGTTGAGAACCTGGTCCTCCATACAAATACATGAATAATGGATATTCTTTATTAGGATCAAAATCAGCCGGTTTTATAATGTAAGCATTCAAGTCCACTCCTTTTTCGGTCGTAATAGACATAAGTTCAGCCGCATTAATATCCATACCATCATGGATATCCTGCAAGCGTTCGTTATTCTCGATTACTCGAACTTCCTTACCTTTTCTATTGAAAACTGTATAGGACGGTGCCTTATCCAATGCAGAATGATTCAAGACATAATAATCATAAGTACTGCTAAATTGAGCCGAGTTCCATCCCTTGGCAGGTGTCATTTTTCTGCGCTTCTTACCATCCATTCCAATCTCGTAGACATAGCGTTCAGTTGAGCCTTCTTCTGTGGATTGGAAATAAATCATTTCGCTATCTTCATCAACACCATAGAAACTAGTAACTTCCCACGGTCCTTTTGTGATTTGATCCATCAATTTACCTGACATATCATATCTATAAACATGATTATATCCATCCATTTCGGAAGTCCAAACAAATGATTTCCCATCCTTTAAGAAAGTCAGATTATCTGTGACATCGATATAATACTTGTTTTTTTCCTCCAATAAGATCTTGCTATCCCCTGTATTAGGATCTACGAGATTCAAGCTTAGTGTATTCTGATGTCTATTCATCATCGTAACACAAAGTCCATGCTCGGGATTAGCCCATTTGATTCGAGGTGTATACAATTCAGGATCTACAGGAAGGTCAGCCTGAATATTCGTCTTAGCATCCACATTGTAAATAAAAACACTAACTGTTGCATTCTGCTCACCTACCTTTGGATATTTAAAGGTTTGATATTCAGGATACATCTCGTTTTTATATACTGTCATTGTAAATTCCTTAACTGCACGCTCATCAAATCTGTAGTATCCTACATACTTACCATCTGTACTCCACTGAAAAGCTTTAGTGAATCCAAACTCCTCCTCATAAACCCAATCTGCCGAGCCATTAATCACTTCATTGAATGAACCATCAGTAGTTACCTGATCAACAGTACCATCCTTAAGGTTTTTGATGTAAAGATTATTGTCGAAAACAAAAGCCACTTTTGTACCCGAAGGGTCGAATGAAGCGTGCATTACCTTACCCTCATCAAATAAGGGATCTAAAGAACCATCTGCCCAGACAAAGTAGTCTGCCTTGTATGAATACCTATAAATACTCTCCGGACCAGATTCAACAAGCATTTTTTGCTCATCTGCACTAAAGCTATATCCTGAAATACTTTCCGGTAAATCTGTGCTACTTGGCAACATATCCAAAGCAAAAAGGTCTTCAATAAACTGACCACTTTTTATAGAATACTTCTGAACTTTATTCGATTGAAGACGGCTGTAAGATTCACCATCATTCATAAAGTTGAACCCAGGAACAGACCTAGAATAATAGCTGTAATTCAACCAAATATCCTCAAGGCTTATATTTTTCTGTCCAAGTACAGGATTTACACATGCTCCTAGGATTAGGAGACATAAAAGTATCTTGTTAGTCATCAGTTTATGTTTGTTTTTTCGAATAAAACTTCTAGTTCATGTAAATGATCTTATCACGCTCTGGACCAGTAGATACAATGGAAATTTTACATTCAAGTTCTTTTTCCAATAACTCTAGATACTCCTGTAAGGCTTTAGGCATAGCTTCTTTTGTTGTTACGCCTTCAAGATCAGTCTGCCAACCTTTCACTTCTTCAAGTTTTACAGTTTGGCTTTCATTACAAAGATCAAAAGGTAGATCCTTAGTCATGCTTCCATCAGCATTCACATAGTGTGAAGCATACTTGAAAGACTCAAATATATTAAGTACATCGACTTTTGTAAGTACAAGTTGTGTTACTCCATTGATCATGATAGTATATCTCAACTGAGGCACATCTAACCAACCACATCTTCTAGGTCTTCCAGTAGTGGCACCAAACTCACCACCTTCCTTTTGAATCTCTTCTCCAACTGAGTCAAAGAGTTCTGTTGGGAAAGGACCACCTCCTACACGTGTGCAATATGCTTTAGAAATACCAATTACTTCTTTAATTTTCTGAGGAGCAATACCTAGCCCATTACAAACGCCTGAAGTAATTGTATTTGAAGAGGTAACGAATGGATAAGTTCCAAAGTCAACATCAAGCATAGAGCCCTGAGCACCTTCTGCTAAAACCTTCTTACCTTCTTTAAGTAGTCGGTTCACATAATACTCCCCATCTACACAATGCAGAGACTTTAGCTCCGCCAAGGATTCGAACCACTTTTGTTCTTCTTCCTCCATATTGAATGTGTAGGAATCATATAGTTTCGCTAGACCAAGATGTTTATCTTTAAGTCGCTTGTATTTCGCTTCAAAATCAGGTTCAAAAAGGTCTCCTACTCGGAGTCCATTTCTTCCTGTTTTATCCATATAAGTTGGACCTATGCCTTTAAGCGTAGAACCAATCTTCTCTTTACCTTTTGCATGTTCAGATGCTGCATCAAGTAATCTATGTGAAGGAAGAATCAAGTGCGCTTTTTTTGACACCAACAAACGATCTTTATAATCTACGTTAGCATCCTTAAGAATCTGTATCTCCATTTTGAGAGTAATCGGATCGATGACAACACCATTTCCAATTAGATTCATAAGTCCCTCTCGAAAGATACCTGAGGGGATGGTGTGGAGAACGAACTTTTTACCATCAAACTTTAATGTATGCCCTGCATTTGGTCCGCCTTGAAATCTGGCAACTAAATCATAATTATTGGCTAATACATCTACGATTTTACCTTTTCCCTCATCTCCCCATTGAAGGCCGAGGATAACATCTACACCCATTGATATAAATTATTTATGGTGATTATTAGTGACTTCGAACAAAATTAACTTTTTGTTTCACATTCTCCTTGACAATTTCCATAAAGGGTCAAAGAATGATTCGTTATGTTGAATTTCAGTATATCACCCATCATATTCTTTATCTGCTGAATACGAGGATCACAAAATTCTAGAACCTTACTACAATCCGCACAGATTAAATGATCATGCTGTTTGTAACCATAGGATTTTTCATACTGAGCAAGTTTCTGATCAAACTGATGTCTGATAATTAAATCACAATTCACTAGAAGCTCTAAGGTATTATATACTGTAGCCCTACTAACCCTGTAGTTTTGGTTCTTCATATGTATATATAATGCCTCAGCATCGAAGTGGTCATTTCTCTTATATATCTCTTCGAGAATAGCAAAACGTTCAGGTGTTTTACGAAGTGACATCTTTGCCAAATAACCTGAAAAGATGTTTTTTACTTCTTCGATAATATTTTCCTCTTTTTTCATCATAGATGAAGTTCGTTTACTTTTATTTCAAAAACTACTTAAATAAAGATAAGACAATTTGACTAAGCTAAATTACATAACAAATTTAAATATTAATAGGTTTTAACCTGATCTCGAAACTGTTGAAACCATATCTAATTTCAGTAATGCATTAATCGTATCATTAAGCATCATCGTATTCGTAACTACAAGGCTTATTCGCCCTTCAAAGACTCCTTCCTCTCCCTTAATCGTAAAGGATCGTATATTTACTCCAAGCTGAGAAGAAATCGTATGCGTCAATTGCTCTATAATTCCTACACCTGTATCTACACCTGTTATCTTTAAATCTACAACAAAATTTGTAGCGCCAACATTCGTCCACTCTGCTTTCAAAATCCTATAGCCAAAATTTGCCATTAAGTGGGTAGCGTTTGGACAATTAGCTCGATGTATTTTTAGTCCAGAGGCCGCGGTCAAAAAGGAGAATATAGGATCTCCATTAACAGGATTACAACAGGAAGCAAAAGAGTATTTATAACGATCTGCAGGTTCTCCGTTAATAATAAGCTTAGACTTATTCATTTCAGGAGACCAAAATGTCGTCTCCTTAATTTCACTTTCAAGAGGCTTCTTCACTTCCTCCTCTTTGTAAGCAAGCTTATTTACATCAACAACAAATTCTTTGAGGTCCTCATTGAGCTTGATATCTTCCATATGGATGGCAAAATAGAGCTCTGTCCGCTTGGTAAACTTAAAATGCTTCACCAGAAAATCTACACCATCTTCAAAGTCTGCCTTTAAGTGTTTCAGTTTACGTTGTAAAGCTTCCTTCCCAAAGTCAGCTTTTATCTTTCTGTCTTCTTTAAGTGAAGCTCTTATTTTTGCTCGAGCCTTCCCAGTCACGACCATCTTTAACCAATCCTCTCTTGGCTTTTGATTCTTCTTAGTAATAACTGTTACCTGATCACCATTTCGGAGCTTGTAGCCCATTGGGACCAATCGGTTACTTACCTTTATTGCGGAGGCTTTAGAACCTACATCAGAATGTATACTAAACGCAAAATCGAGTGCGGTGGCACCTTTAGGCAATATCTTAAGATCCCCATTAGGCGTATACACATAAATCTCTTCATTGAAGAGGTTGGTTTTAAAATCACTCAAAAATTCAAGTGCATCGGATATAGGATTCTCTAGGATGTCCCTGATGTTATCCAACCAGACCTGATAAACGTCATTGTCATTACCGGAATCTTTATATTTCCAATGTGCCGCAAACCCACGCTCTGCAATTTCGTCCATACGTTCAGAACGAATCTGAACTTCTACAAAGCGCCCCTTAGGACCAATAACTGTAGTATGCAAAGATTCATAACCATTAGACTTTGGAGTTGTCACCCAATCTTTTAATCGTTCAGGAATCGGCAAGTAAACATCTGTAATCTCCGAGTAAATTTGCCAACAAGCAGATTTCTCATTACTACGTTCAGTATTTATGACTATTCGAACTGCAAAAAGGTCGAAAATTTCCTCAAAAGGCACATTCTTGTTCTTAATTTTATTCCATATAGAATAAATAGACTTTGGTCTTCCAAAGACCCTGTAAGGAACATTCAATCGATCTAAACGAACTGTCAGAGGATGAATAAATTCATTGATATATTTAGTCCGATCTGTTTTTGTTGCCTGTAGCTTTTTAGCTATTTCGAAATAGGGCTCTTGATCCGTGATTTTCATACAAAGATCCTGGAACTCTGTTTTAATAGCATAAAGGCCTAATCGATGCGCTAAAGGAGCGTATATATAGGTAGTTTCTGCGGCTATTTTTAGTTGCTTATGCCTAGGCATGGCCCCCAATGTTCGCATATTATGCAGACGATCCGCCATCTTTATCAAAACAACACGAACATCTTCTACTAATGTTGATAGAACTTTCTTAAAATTTTCGGCTTGTGGACTTCCTGAATCGTAAGAGCCATCCAATTTTGTCAGACCATCTACGATTTTTGCAACTCGTTCTCCAAACATTTCCTTGATCTGAACGAGTGTAACAGGCGTATCTTCAACTACATCATGCAATAACGCACAGATAACAGCTGTTGGACCTAGTCCAATTTCTTCACTACAAATTCTCGCTACTTCTATCGGATGAAGGATGTAGGGTTCGCCAGATTTTCTGCGCTGCTTAGAATGTGCCTCTACTGCCAATTCATAAGCATGTCGAAGATTTATAGCATCATCCCCTTCCATCTTTGAATCGATGGTTTTCAGCAATTGGCGATAAGCCCGCTGGATAAGCTTTTTCTCTTCTCCGTGTATGCTAAGGACCTCTGACATATAAGCCGTTTATTAAATTCTGATTGTTATTTCAGATTCAATAACAATTATTGATTTTTCTTTATTGTTCTTAGTTTAATTTGACATTAAACTATGACCCTCAATATAAACATAAAATAGCAATGAAATTATTTTCAAGCTTACAGTATTTCGAATTAAAAAAAATTGTAAAAAAAATATGAAATTATTTCGCAATAATATTTTTTGCTCTATATTTGCATCGCCTTAACAGAAAGGCACATGCTTAAATGCAGCGGGTGTGATGAAATTGGTAGACATGCTAGACTTAGGATCTAGTGCTTCACGGCGTGGGGGTTCGAGTCCCTCCACCCGCACAAATCCCCAAATTGGGGATTTTTTTGTTTATACTACATTGAACGATAGGATCTGTTTTACACTGTACTTGTGGGCATGAGGGGATATTAAATCTCACACGAGTATCTCTCCCTTCTAAACCTCTAACAATCGGTTTTTTAGAAATTATCTCAAAATAAATAAATATTATGTCAAAAGTTGTCAGAGAAAACGTTGACGACCTAACAGCAACTTTAACTGTGCAGGTGGCAAAAGAAGAGTACAAAGAAACTTTTCAAACTGAGTTAAAAAAATACCAGAGCCAAGCTCAGATCAAAGGATTTCGTAAAGGTAAAGCACCTATGGGCTATATCAAGAAAAACTTTGGTCAGGCACTTCTAGTTGATCTGGTAAACAAAAAAATGCAAGACCAATTGGTAGCCTACCTTACAGAGCACCAAAAGGACTTTGTTGGACAACCAATTCCATCAGATAGTCAGGGAGAAGTTGTTTTTGACACAAATAACATGAATGATTTTACATTCATATTTGACATAGGTCTTGTTCCTCAGTTCGAACTAAAAGGTATTGACGGAAGAAGTAAATTTACAAAGTACGTTATCGATGTTGACGACAACACAGTCAATATCGAACTTGAGACGGCTACCAAAAGACACGGTGATAGAAATGTAACCGAAGAAGCGATTGAAGAAAATGACATGATCAAGATCGAAGCAGTAGAACTGGAAGGTGATACAGCAAAAGAAAATGGTCATACTACTACAATCTCACTTTTGGGTGACCGCTTAACTGATGACGCTAAGAAGGCAATCCTAGGTCAAAAAGTTGGAGCAGTTGTAAAGTTCAATGTAAACAACCTTGAACAAGGCACACCAGATGATAAATACATCAGAAAGTATCTTCTAAATCTTGAAGATGATAATATGGACAAGGAGGTTAATCCTGAGTTCGAAGGAACGATCACAGAGGTTACTAGACTTACTCCAGCAGAATACAATCAAGAGTTCTTCGACAAGAACTTTGGAGAAGGTAAAGTAAGCACTTTGGATGAAGCGAAAGAATTCATCCGTACTGAAATTGGTGGTTTCTATGTTGAACAGACAACAAATATGTTGCATAGAGATATCCAAGACTCCATTATGGAAAAGAACGCTTTTGATCTTCCAGATGCTTTCCTTAAGAAATGGTTGACATTTGCAGATGAAAAAAATACTCCAGAAAAAGTTGAGGAAGAATATCCTCAGTATTCAATTGGAGTAAAATGGTCTCTGATAAGAGAGAAATTAGAAGAGAAATTCGAGGTTAAAATCGAAGAGTCAGAGGTACGTGAAGGAATGGCAAAGCAGATCCGAGCATATATGCAAGGAATGGACAATCCTGAATTCATCAACTCTACAGTTGATCGACTAATGGCGGACGAAAAGCAAGTTAGTAACATGGCCAATGAGATCGGTACGAAGAAATTATTCGACCAGATTGCAGAATCCGTAAAGCTTGCTGAAGAGAAGATCTCAATAGAAGATTTCAGAAAGCTTGTACAAGATAGAAACGATAAAAATCAATAAATTTGATTTTATAATCGTTAATGAGGGAACAGCATGCAACTAAGTTTGCATGCTGTTTGTTTGACTATATGCCCTTTTTTTGGGTAAATTATGGTCAATTCAATAAATCTCAAATAACAACATACTTCTTATGTTTAAGAAATCAGAGTTTGAAAAATATGCTACGCAGCATTCAGGAATCAATGGGAACACTTTACATGATTACCAAAAGCATGTTTCGGGCAGTACTTTTGTAAACCCAACAAACCTCACACCATATATCATCGAAGAGCGTCAATTGAACGCTACTCAGCTCGATGTATTCTCAAGACTTATGATGGATAGAATCATATTTATGGGAACAGGTGTTAACGAGGAAGTTGCAAATATTATTCAGGCTCAGTTGCTATTCCTTGAATCAACTGATCCCAAACGTGATATAACAATGTTCATCAACTCGCCTGGTGGTTCTGTAATTGCAGGTCTTGGTATTTATGATACTATGCAATATGTAACGCCAGATATCAGTACTATTTGTACAGGTCTTGCAGCATCAATGGGTGCAGTTCTTCTTTGTGCAGGTACTAAAGGTAAGAGAGCTTGTTTAAAGCACTCAAGAGTTATGATACACCAACCATTAGGTGGTATGCAAGGACAGGTTACCGATATGGAAATCTCATACAAGCTTATCAAGCAAATGCAGAAAGAGTTGTATGATATTCTTGCAGAACATACTGGACAGAAATACGATAAAATCGCTGAAGATTGTGAGCGTGACAACTGGATGGTAGGAAACGAAGCATTAGAGTACGGACTTATCGACGAAGTACTTGAGAAGAATAAATCAAAGTAATCAATTAAAATCCAGCAGATAATTCTGCTGGTTAGAAATATTAATTCATGGGTAAAAAAGAAGGCAACAATTGTTCCTTTTGTGGAAGACACAAATCTGAGGTGTCCTTACTTATAGCAGGGGTAGATGGTTACATCTGCGAATCTTGCGTTGATCAGGCATCCCTGATCGTTAATGAGGAAGTACACTCCAAATCATCTTCTAAATCAAAAGGCAAAGGCCAATTCGATCTACCTGACAACTTGACCCCTCTCAATATTAAAGATCATCTTGATCAATATGTAATTGGACAGGATGATGCAAAAAAATACCTCTCTGTTGCTGTATACAATCATTATAAAAGATTGGCACAGAACAACATAGCAGGTGTCAATGATATTGAAATTGAAAAATCAAATATTCTATTTGTTGGTCAAACAGGAACGGGTAAAACACTAATGGCAAAGACTATAGCCTCTTTCCTTGATGTTCCCTTTTCTATTGTTGATGCTACAGTGTTTACTGAAGCTGGATATGTAGGTGAAGACGTAGAATCAATCTTAAGCAGGTTGCTTCAGGTTTGTGATTACAATGTAGATTCTGCAGAACGCGGAATAGTTTACATTGATGAAATTGATAAAATTGCTCGTAAATCTGATAATCCATCTATCACTAGAGATGTATCTGGAGAGGGGGTTCAACAAGCTATGCTTAAAATGCTTGAGGGTACAGAAGTGAATGTTCCGCCACAAGGTGGACGTAAACACCCTGAGCAGAAACTTATAAAGGTTAATACCAAAAATATTCTATTCATTTGCGGTGGCGCATTTGATGGGATTGCTAAAAATATTGGTAGAAGAATCAATACACAAGTCATAGGATTCAACTCACATGATAAAGAGGAAATCCAAAGTGACAATTTACTGCAGTATGTTACACACCAAGACTTAAAGTCTTTCGGTTTAATACCCGAACTTATTGGTCGACTACCGGTACTAACATATCTCGAGCCATTAAATGTGGAGACTCTAAGACGTATCTTAGTTGAACCTAAAAATGCACTCGTTAAGCAGTATCAAAAATTATTCGAATTAGAAGATGTTGAGCTAAGCTTTACCAGTGAGGCAATCGATCATATTTCAGAGCTTGCTTTGGAATACAAGCTTGGTGCCAGAGGATTGCGATCCATCTGTGAAGCAATTATGACGGATCCTATGTTTGATATACCTTCAACTCCTGAAGTAACATCATTCGAAGTGGATCTTGAATTCGTGAAACAAAAGCTAAATAAATCAAAGCTTTCGAAGTTAAAAGTAGCCTAAAGACTTTAACATTTCTGAAGGAATTCATACTTGAAAATTTTGTATATTTAGTATTCAACAATTTGATAAAAAATTTATTAGGTTGATATTAGGGTTTTACCCTTTCGTGCACTCTTCTATCATTAAGAGTGCACTTTTTATTTTTAAAAGATGAGATACTTCGTAGAATTAGCTTACAAAGGAACAAACTACCAAGGTTGGCAAAAACAGCCTGGGGATCGGCCTACCGTGCAGGATAATATTGAGCTAAGCCTATCTACTCTACTCAATCAATCTACAACTGTAATGGGCTGTGGGCGAACAGACACAGGAGTACACGCTCTTCAATATTTTATGCACTTTGACTTTGAGGGAGAACTTCCGAAAAACTTCCTTTACCGACTAAACAAACACCTACCAAAAGATATTTCAATATTTAGAATAATCCCGGTTGACAAGGAACGCCACGTACGTTTTGATGCCAGCCATCGTGCTTACGAATACCGAATCATCACAAGTAAAAATCCTTTCAAGATAGATACCGCACATTATTACCCGTTTAAGCAATTTACAGATCAGGATAAAATGCAAGAAGCCGCAAAACTCCTTCTAAATTATGAGGAATTCTACCCGTTTTGCAAAAGTAATAACGATTCTTATACTATGCGTTGTGAGCTATTTCATTCCGAATGGGAATTTAAAGATAATGAGTGGGTATTCAACATAGCTGCAAATCGCTTTCTAAGAGGCATGATAAGACTAATTGTAGGGATGTGTCTAAATGTAGGACAAGATAAAATAAGCCTCGAAGAAGTAAAACAAGCTTTAGATGAGCAAAGGTTACTATCTAAAAGTCTATCGGTAGATGCATCCGGTCTTTATTTAAAGGATATACGCTATCCATTTATTCAACAAAAAGACTTCTAAAAGCAAGAGAATTCGACTCAAGTTCTTTTGCAGGCCCTTGGTCCACTATTGCACCATTATGCATCAATACTGCACTGTCAGCCGCATAAACTAAACTTCGAGTGTGGGTACAAAGTACGATTGTTAAGTGTTCAAGCTGAACTCTTATCCGTTTAATAATACGAACAGACTGTGCCTCACTAAGTGCATTAGGAATTTCATCAATAAAGACCAATTGTGGTTTTGAATACATCAAGCGTGCTAATAAAATTCGTTGCTGCTGACCGAGCGACAGATTGATTCCTTGTTCTCCAAGTTTTGTATGTAAACCTTTTGAAAGGTTGTTTACAAACTCTAGCATCTCAACAGTTTCTAAACACACTTTTAACCATCCCATATCTAAGGTATTACCCATGATAACATTCTCCAAAATACTCAATGAAAAAACAGGATCATCGGCTTGAGCATAGGCACTTATTTCCCAATAGTGTTTAGTATTAATTGCATTCAGCTCCACTGCATTATTCACTCGAACACTACCCTCATAAGCATGGTATTTTTTTGCCAATATCTTGAGCAGACTTGTTTTTCCACAACCTGAAGGACCTACAATAGCTGTAAAAGACCCTTTGGACAGCTCTAAATTAATAGCTTGTAACTGCCAGCCTTCATTGCGTTTATATGTAAAATTAAGATCTTCTACCACCAATCTATTGAAGTATTCAACCGTTTCCGTTGCTGTATCCCTTTTTTCAAAAATACTCACATGCTCTATACGTTCAGCGCTGAGCACTGCATCCTGCGTTGTACTGATCAAGGCAGGCACGTATTGAAAAGAAACATTAAGTTGAGCAACTATAAATTGAACTGCGATAAGACTGCCTAGTGTCATTTCACCGTTTATCACTAAGTATGCTGAAAACAAACTGACTAAAGTATCTCTAAGGAGGTTTACCAAAGAAGCCCCACCCTCTTGAAACATTGCTAGTTTAAATTGCGACTTGTCGAGGTCTAAATCCTTTTCTTGGAACCTCATCCAATTTGATCGAAGCTTATCTGTATATCCATTCATCCGGACTGTATCCACATGACTAACATACTCCCAAAGTAATTCCTGCTCCTCCGAGGCCAGATTAAAACTTTGATTATCTAACATCTTCCGCTTTGGCAAATAGGCGATTATAATACTTGTACTCAAGACCGAAAAAAATAAAAAAAGCAACATTAAACCCAGATGATAAACGCTTAATAATAAGCCAAAAGTCAATAGACTAATTGCAACTAGAACACCCTTCAAACTAAGATCTCTAACAAATGCCTCTATACGAGCATGGTCACCAAACCTTTGCATCAAGTCAGCAGGGAAGTTCTTATCAAAAAAGCGACTAGGAAGCTTTGCAATACTGCTTATAAAGTCATATAACATCCCAACTCTTAGCCGTGCTCCAATGAATAAAAGCATCCAATTTTGAAACCATTGAAGTATGATCGTTGAAGCTGAGAAAACGACAAAAGCGCCCATGATAAGCAAAGCTGCATTGAAATTTTGATCTTCAATACCAGCATCAATAAAAGACTGCATCAAGAAAGGAAGCAAAAGCTGTAAAAACAATATCAACAACATACTCCCAACTGCCCGTATAATTAATTTACGATGTGGCATTAAGTGTTTTACTGTTTCCCTCCGTAAATTAAAGCTTGACTGATTATTTTGAAGTATTGACTTACTTTCAAACTCGGGTTTTACAGACTTACTTAACAGTAACATCCTTCCTTTTCCATTCTGGTCCAACCAATGTTCGGCAAATTCACTAAGACTAAGTTTCAATTTACCCAATGCGGGGTCTAGAATAGAAAAGCCATTTTTTCCAATAGAACTTAAAACAACAAAGTGATTTTCTCTCCAATGCAAGATACAAGGCAGGGGAATATCTGCATGGTGTTCCTTAAGGTCATCAAGGCTCATTTCGGCAGGAAACCCTTCCAATCCCAATGACTTAGACAATTCAACTAAATCGTAAATACTCATTCCTTCTTGATCAATATCTGCAAGTACCCTTATCGTACTTAGGCGAATATTAATGTTGTGGAAATTCGCTACCATCTTTAAGCAGGCTATTCCACAGTCATTGGAATATACTTGTTGAACCAAAGTAGGTTGGCTAAAAAAACGTAAGCTATTTTTCAAAATCCCCATACCGAATTAATATAAGTCAAAATGTCTATAAAATGTATGTTGTTTCTAGTTCTCAAGGGCCATTTGATTAATGGCTTTCATTTTTTTTATAAGGAAGTCTTAAAAAAGGATAATTTCTGTCTAATCTTTTAATAATTTTGAACATTCCTCGTTAGAAGAAAAAATATAGAGATGAAAAAATTATTTGGAATCACATTGGCCCTATTTTTCTGTGCAACTTCTTTTGCCCAAAAAAATGATTTCACAGATGCTTCACAATCCGATAAGGAAGCAAAGGTAATCCTTGATAATATTAAAACAAATCTCGACAGCTATACAGGAATTCAAGCGGAGTTCGAATACCGAGTTTCCCTTCCAGAGGAACAAGCCAACATTCAAACTGGGAACATGTTGGTCGTTGGTGAAAAGTACTCCCTCGACATCACCGAGTATGCTATATACTCAGATAGTAAGACTATCTGGATGTACGATAAAGCAGTAAACGAAGTAAATATCAATACTGTTGAGGAGAACGAAGATATAGCGATTTCATCCCCAACTGATCTGCTTACCTTTTACCAAACAGATGACTTTGTATATGCCTTTTATGATGAAATTGTTGAGAATAGAACCATCGTAACTATGATTGACTTTAAACCTATTGATGAGGATCTAGAGTTTTTCAAAATCAGACTAAGCGTAAATAAAAAGACCAACTTACCATTACGAGCAAAAGTCTTTTATAGAGATGGTACCCGAATAGAGGTTATTTTCAAATCGATTAAAAATACTAGTGCATTCAAAGACGCTGACTTTGTCCTCACCAAAGACGAAGTAGGTAGCGATGTAGAATTTATTGATTTGCGCTATTAAAAAAAGGAGGCTGATAATCAGCCTCCTTTTTTTATTTCAACAAGTCCTCAAGAACTTTACTTACTCTCTTTTTCTCTAACTTCTCCAAATATTTTGTAGGCTCCGCTTTTCGCTCTTCACAATCCGAAATAGAACATCGCTCACAGGTCGTATTTACCACCATCCTTGGAATCTCTGGGTCATCAATAAACCCAATTTTAGATCTACTATTAGCATCCAGTAAAATCCCTAAAGAAAGTCCTATATATTTGGAACTGGATTTTAAATCCTTCTTTACAATAGAAATAATTAAATATTCATCAGAAGAACCATAGTAGCTTGAAATCTGTGCTCCAATCTCCAAACTTGAATCAGAAGTTTTCAGTTGATCAAGCATCTTTATAGACAACCATCGTCTGCAATACGTTTCATCAACCCGATTGGAATGTGGCGTATGTTTTCCATCTAAATGCAGCTCCTTATCAACTATATAATTCAATGAATCTACCTGGGATATAAAGCGAAAAAAATAAATTTTTCTTAAGCCAAGATGAGACGGAAGAATATTAGTCATACGTTGAAAAACCATTTCAGCAGATGCCCCGAAATCATTCATCACCTGGCTGATAAATGTGGTAGAGAATCTTTTTTGATCCAAAAAATCTTCTAAATATCCCTTCACTGGATCAAGTGGCATCAATAGAGCAGCAGAAAAATATGCTGCTTTAAAATGAGACAAGACTTCCTCAAAGGAATTAATCTTCATTAATGATGATGTATTGGCTCTCTGCTTAAGTTTTAAATAACTAAAGCCTAACTCCTTGCCAAACTGAAAAGCCATTTGATTAGGCGTAAGGTTACCATTTAGAAGAAGAGATTTTGACTTAGGAACGTACAATGCACGAAGACTATTCAATTCGGGATACTGATCCAAACCTCCCTTGTCTAAATCATAATTAAATAGTTTCTCTAGAAGGTTTGCTAATAGATCAGCATGTATGAATTCATCGGAAGGGATATCATTTTCTGCCCTGAATTTCATGGCTGAAGATTCTATATCCTCAAAGTAATTCAAATGCATTTCTAGGAATGAGCGAAGTGCCCCTAAATAAAAATTTTCCTCAACATAGGCATGATTACGCGCAATCTCAACAAGTGTTGAAATAAAGGCACCAACACGCTTTGGAGCTATTGAAATGATCTCTACTATCTTAGTTATTTCTATCCCAAAAAGGTCTAAGGGTAATTCTTTCAGAAAATTTGACTTCAAAAGATCAGATACAGGTGCCAATGCACCGTCCAATTCCTCAGAAAGTAAACTTTCTAATCGAACATTAAAGCATTTAGCTAAGGATTCAATCTTTTCAGACTTTGGGAATTTCTTTCCTTTCTCTATCTCATTCAAATAGGAAAGTGACAAACCACTTTTTTTGGACAATTCAGAAAAAGAAAGTCCCCTTTCTAATCTCAATTGACGAATCTTAAGCCCTAATATTATCTTACTATTTAAATTTTTTCCACTCATAAACAATACAAAGTAGCGAAAATTCGCATAAAAAGTCCATTTTATAAAGTAATAGTATAGACCTACTCTTAGAAACTATACTTCACTATTTGATAATCAGTCCTTCTAATTTTTAGAACCAAACCAAAAGAACTTTTTTAATTAAGAAAGTGGCCTTTCGAACGGACAGAGAGCGTATCAGACACTTATAAAATTAAAGATTATGTTTTCTGTGCTCATGTCCTACTTGCCCAGGTATTCAAGCAAAAACAAAAAGTTGAATGGAGTAATAGAAAATCTGCCAAGAATAAAATCCGAGAAGACTTTTCTCATAAATAAAAAAGCCACTCATAATGAGTGGCTTTTTTATAGCTCTATAGCTTAAAGATAATACCTTAACCCGAGTTGACCTCCAAACATATAATAGCTCTGATTGACTTGATAATTTGAATTTGAAATAGACTTAGGAGTATACCTAAAATAAGGCTCAAATTTCAGCTGCATTCTATTCGTAAGCTTATAACTCACAACAGCAGATGCATAGTAGCTTAGTCCTAGATTTTTATTAAAATATTCTCCAGCATCTCCTGAACTAGTAAGGCTCACTACATCCTCTTGATTAATAGGCGATATGATAGTCCCTGACTTACTAAACACAAGGTTAAACAATAAACCTGTGTAAAAACCCATACCAAACTTTTCATTAGACTTCTCATACCCAAAAAGCAATGGTATATCTAAGGTTTCATATAGGTTACTATTTGAAACATTAGTGTAAATGGGATTTCGAGTTGTATCCGAACCCAATAAATTACCTTCCGGATCAACCTCCTGCACAATTACAATTTCCTCACCACTTACTAAGTCATGACTGAACCGCTCATTTAATCTTGAGTAAATTAGTCCTGAACGAATATTCAAGCCATTCCTCAAGCCAATTCCAAGGTTCATGTTGATACTAAATGCATTTAACAAGGATTCCGTAGACTCTCTTAAATAGACGTAATCTTGCAAATCATTGGTAGCCGTTTCAATTTTACGAATAGGAAAATCCTGCGCATAGGACATACTCCAATAAAAGTTATTTTTGGTTTCCCTAAAATCAGCACATTGCTGGTCCTTATTGAAAAGATTAATTTTTGGCTCTAAAAGACTCCATTTTGAAGGTAGGTGTTGCACCAGATAAAGCTCTTTATCAATAGCAAAATCTTCACTTACAACCTTATTTACAGTATTGAAAACCAACTCTTCTTGAACAACAGCAAGATTTGATATATTTTGATTAGCTCCATCAGAAGTGAAGACATCTGAATTATCAATTGGTGGCGTTAGGCTTAGATTTTGACTGACTTGGTCTAACTTTTCAGTCTCAGAGGCAATCGCTTCCTCTGCATTTAAAATTTCCTTGTTGAAAGATGGATTCTGTGCCAGCTCAACACTACCTGAGCTAACTGATATATCCCCCTCTTCATTATCTAATATGGCACTATAAGCTACTGCACCTAAAACAAGGCTAGCAGCAGCTCCTATAATCTTCGCCCTATGCAATAACCAAAAGGCTGGTTTTACTTTACCCTTTTGCTCAAGACGACTAGCTACACCTTCCCA